>DAOTVR010000352.1:0-10945 GCA_034436315.1 Anaerolineae bacterium | reverse complement strand
CGCCAGGGCTTCCCGCAGAGCTCGCTCATCACCGCCCACTCCCCGGCGGTCAAGTTGCCGGCATGATGATACAGGAAACGCTGCAGGCCGGCCTCTTGGGCTGCCAGGAGCACCCGCCGCAAATCCCCCGCCGACATGGGGTCACCGTCGTGGGGGAAGCGCCCGGCGTCCACCCAGGGGACGATGCGCTGGGGATCGTCCACCACGGCCAGGGGGCGCCTGGTCTCCTGGGCGACGACCTCCTGGCAGAACTCGGCGGTGAGGGCGCTTTCCAGGTCGCTGCGGCTATACACGCCGGGCAGCGAGAGGCCAAAGAGAGCCTTGACCACGGCCAGGGCCTCGGCATCGCCCAGGCCGGGGTTCCAGCTCGTGAGCGTCTCCACATAACGATAGACCGTGCCCAGGAGCCCGTCAAAGCCGCGCTGCCAGAAATAGTGCTTGGGCAGGAGGATATCCATGAACTCGGCCAGCCGGGCCATATCGTAGCCACAGAGCGGGGCAAAGGCCGCGCTGCGTGGCCCCACGCCGAGCCGAATGGGGCGGCTCATCTCGGCGCGCAGGCAATCGCTCACGCCACGGAAGAAGGCGGTGAGGGCATCCACGCGGAAACGGAACCAGGCGAAGAGGTCGGGGTCCTCGCCGAACAGCTCAAAGGCCCCCAATAGCCCCCCTGGGGCGTGGAGCCTGATGCGCCGTGGGTCCAGGTTGTGCAGGCGCTCGTATAGACGATCCTTGGCGGCCACAAGCCGAGCATAGTCGTAGCCCAACTCAGCGGCCTTCCCTGCCACCGATTCGGGCAGGTCGTTAAAGATGTAGGAGCGATAGTTCATATGGTGGGGCGCGATCTCGTAGCCCCATTCCGGGCCGTCCATGATCGCCCCATCTACCATCGGGTAATGCTCCAGGGTGTCTATCATCCGCGCGCAGATCGCCCTACGGGTCAGCTCATCGGCAAAGACGTGTCCCTTGCCGCCGGGGCCTGCGCCATAGGAGGCTTGAAAGATCCACACCTGCCAGCCTCGCTCCTTGGCCGCCAAGAGCGTCTTCTCTAATAGGGCGCGCTTCTCAGGTAACGGCTCAGGTCGCGCCGGCGGCTCTACGCCTAGGCGATGATAGACCTCTGGGTTGGGATCAAAGCTGGGGATGGCCGGGCCTCCCGTCCAGGCGATCTTGGGGCCGGGGAGGAGCTTCTCGGCGTTAAAGAACATCGGCCCGACTACCAGGCCCTCCACGCCGCCCTCCGCCCAGGCGTCCAAGATGCGCTCATAGTCGTTCATCAGGTATTCCAGGTCGCGCATCACATCCATCCAGAGTTTCATGCCCCGTTCTCCTAGGCGATATCCACGGCGCGTCCGCAGGCTGCGGAGCGATAGGCCGCGTCCAAGATCTTGACCGCGTTCACGGCGATGTCGGTCCCCACGTGGAGCTCTTCCTCGCCCAAGATGGCGCGGACAAAGTTGCCCGGCACGGGGGAGAAGATATCCACGTCCCCCTCGGGGGCTAGCTCGCGGGGCTTTGGCTCTCCCTCCACCCAGAGCTGCGCCGAACGGCGGAAGGTATCGATGTTCAAGATCCCCTTATCGCCGAGGATCTGGGTGGGATAGGCCGACATCCCCTGAGGGATCTTGCCGGTGGCCGAGAAGGTCGCCAGGGCACCGTTCTCAAAGCGCACGCCGATGACGTCCACCACGTCCATGGCTACATCCAGGTGGTTCATGTAGGCAAAGACGCTCACCGGCCTGAGTTCGCACATGAAGAGGGTCTCGCCGATCCCATGGGTGAGCTGGGTATGCCCTACGCCACCTCCGGCGATCGCCGGGTCGGAGTAAGAGGTATCGTTCGGGCGAGGGGTTTCGTCGCCCCTGGGTTCCCCGAACATCCCTGAGACGTCCCCCTTGAGGAGATCATACGTCCTCTGGGTGTACATGTGGTTGATGAGCAGGAGATTCCCTAACGTGCCGGCGCGCACCTGGCGTCGCCCCTCGATGACCCAAGGGTAAAAACAGGTGGGGTAGCACACAGAGAGGAGCAGCCCCTTTTGCTTGGCGAGGCGCGCCAGCTCCTCAGCCTGCTCGGCCTTGAAGACAAAGGGCTTTTCCATAAGCACGTGCAGCCCATGCTCCAGGGCATAGCGAGCTTGCTCGTAATGTACGTTCGGCGTCGTGGCGATGACCACGCCATCCAGCGCGCATTCCTCAATCATCCGCCGGTAATCGCTATAGTAACGGCTCACGCCGTAGCGTTCGGCGCGTTGTTTCGCCTTGGCCTCGGTGCGGCTATAGACTGCCACCACCTCGGCCTTCTCATCTTTGATGAGCGGCTCCAGATGGCCTACCGTGCCCCACCACCCGACGCCGATGACCCCAATGCGAGCCTTTCTCATGAGATCCTCTCCTCGTGTTGAATAGAGACTACTAGCTTGCATAGTAGCACGACTCAGTAGCAAAGGCAACAACGCCGCGTTTGTCCCCGCCCGCGAAAGGGATTAGAATGTCTCGTATCCCACGGCATGGAGCGATTCCCTTGCGAGACGTCTTGGAGGGCTTGAACCCTGCCCAAGCCGAGGCCGTTCAGGCCATTGAGGGCCCGGTGTTGGTCCTGGCCGGGCCGGGCTCGGGCAAAACCCGTGTGCTCACCCACCGCATCGCCTACCTGATCCGCGTGTGCGGCGTTCAACCGTTCCATATCCTCGCCGTCACGTTTACCAACAAGGCCGCTCAGGAGATGGTCTCGCGCTTGAACGACCTCGTCGGTGAAAGCGCGACCAAGTTGACCGTCGGCACGTTTCACGCCACGTGTGCGCGCATCCTGCGCCGCGAGGCTCCGCATGTGGGGATCGGCAGCAGCTTTGTGATCTACGACGAGGACGACCAGCAACGCCTGATCACCCGTGTCCTCAAGGATTTGAACTTGGATACCAAGTTGTATCGTCCTTCGTCCATCCAGAGCGCCATCTCGCGGGCCAAAAACGAGCTGATCACCGCCAAGACGTATCGTCCGCCGACGTACTGGCATGAGGCCGTGGCCCGGGTCTTTGAGCGTTATGAGGAGCTGAAAGCCGAGAGCAACGCGTTGGACTTTGATGACCTCTTGCTCAAAGCTGAGGAGCTTTTCCGCGAGCATGACGAGGTGCGCGAACGCTATCAGAAGCGCTACCAATACATCCTGGTGGACGAGTTCCAGGACACGAACAAGGCCCAGTACGAGCTTATTCGGCACCTTGCCTCGGAGCGGCGCAACGTCTTTGTGGTCGGCGATGAGGATCAAAGCATTTACAGTTGGCGAGGGGCCGATTTCCGCAACGTCTTGCGCTTTCGCTCCGATTTCCCCGAGGCGCGCGTCTTCTTGTTGGAGCAAAATTACCGTTCCACCAAGACGATCCTCAGCGCGGCTCAGGCGGTCATCACCCGTAATACCCAACGCACCGAGAAAAAGCTGTGGACGCACAATAAGAGGGGCCGGCCCATCCGCGTCTTTGAGGCCTATGACGAGCGTGAAGAGGCCGAGTTTGTGGTCAACGAGATCGAGCGCCTGGTCGCTCAGGGCGAATGCCGGTTTGCCGATTGTGCGGTCATGTTTCGCACCAACGCCCAATCCCGCGCCCTTGAGGACGCTTTTGTGCGTCATGGCGTACCCTACAAGTTGGTTGGGGCTACCCGATTCTACCAACGCCGCGAGATCAAGGACGTGTTGAGCTATTTGCGGCTCATCTGGAACCCGGACGATGAGGCGAGTTTCACCCGCATCATTAATATCCCGCCCCGGGGGATCGGCGAAAGGACCATCGCCCAGCTCGCTTTCTGGGCGGCCGGCCAGGGCCTCTCGCTTGGCGGGGCCGTTCGCCGCCTGGCAGAAGTCGCCTCCGGTGCGGAGGAACGGCCGCCTCTCGGCGAGCGCGCTCTCAAGCCCCTGGTGGCCTTTGCCCAGATGCTGCGCGAGTTCGACGAGGCCAAGACGACGCTCACCCTATCCGAGTTGCTCAAGCTGGTGTTGGAGAGGACGGGCTATCTGGACTTTTTGCGCGATGGCACCGAGGAGGGCGAGGATCGGGTGAACAACGTGCGCGAGCTGTTCTCTGTGACCGACGGTTTCAACAACGTGCCCACCGAGCTGGCTCTGCCCACTTTCCTAGAGGAGGTGGCCCTCGTCTCGGATATAGATGAGGTGGATCTGCGGGCCGATAACGTCACGCTGTTAACTTTGCATCTGGCCAAGGGATTGGAGTACAAGGCCGTTTTCATCGTCGGCTTGGAGGAGGGCATCTGTCCTCATAGCCGCTCTATGGATGATCCTGACGCCATGGAGGAGGAGCGCCGCTTGTGTTATGTGGGCATCACCCGGGCCAAGGAGCATCTCTATTTGTTGCGCGCCTTTCGCCGCACCCTTTACGGCAACTCGGAGGTGCGCGAGGCCTCTCGCTTTCTGCAGGATATCCCCGTGGAGCTTCTGGAGGGCCACGTGGTTCGTGGCGGAGTGGCACTGGGAAGAGGTGGCGCCGCCACGACGCTTGCGGGGCGCGAGCAACGACGCGAACTGATCGCGAGGCGGCGGGCTAGCATCCAACAAGCGATCGTGCAGCGACAAGGCTCGGCGGAAGCCGAACGTCCGGGCCGTAGGCCAATAGAGCAACTCAGCCGCGTGTCCGTAGCCGGCGAGCCGGAGGACACCAAACCACCCCGGAAACCCCTTCAGCCGAGCTTTCGCCCCGGCGAGGTCGTGATACATGCCGTCTTTGGCTCAGGCACGGTGATCTCCAGCCAGGTGGTAGGAGACGATGAGGAGGTCACGGTGGCCTTTGAGGGCCGAGGAGTGAAACGGCTGATGGCCAGCTTCGCCAAGCTGCAAAGGGGCTAGTCGTCCTCTGCCTCGTCTTGGACGCGGGCGTACGCTGTGAGCCGTCGGCCCAAGAAGATGGCCATCAACCCCAAGATCCCCCCGATGACCATCAGCCAAGGTCCCCATTCTTGGACGCTGACCGCCCTGACCTTAGGGGCCTCGGGCGCCAGCTCATAGCTTACGAGCAACTTGGGGCGTTGCTGGGCTTGTAGCCATTGCGAGCTGGCAAATTGGTGTTCTACGTTGGTTCCCCCCACGCCCTTGAGCAGGAGGCCATAGTTCTCCTCGGGATGTTGTACCCAGTATTGCACCATGCGGGTAACGTCTAGGCTGATCCACTTGGAGCCGCCTGCTATCTCCGCCTCGCCCATGGGGTTCGCTTCCCGATCCTCCAGGGGATCGTCCGCGCCGGGCTTGGTCCACGCGCTGCCCGGCTGGGCCTCAAGCCAGGTGGCCGCGTCCTCGTCCCAAGGGCGGCGTAGCATAAAGGCACGCAGGGAAAGGGTGCTCGGGTTGCTGACATAGGCGACCCACAGATTGAGCGTGGCCTCGGTGATGATCGCCTCGCTCGGCACCGTCTTCAGGTCGTAGCGCAGGAGAGCGTTGCGCACGCCGGCCTGGCGCACGCTGAAGGTAGCCCCTTGCCCCCAGTTTGAGGTCTGATGCCAGGCATCTATATAGGTATCGGTGACGCCTCGGTAGTTGGCGAGCCCCTGCTGGAAGGCCAGCCTGACCTTTCTTCGGGTGGGAGTGGGGGTTGGCGTGCTGGTGCGCGTCGGCGTGGAGGTGTGCGTTGGAGTGGCCGTCGGAGGTGTGCCCGTCACGGTGGGCGTCGGCGGGGCCGGCTCCCAATCCACGTAGAGCTTGGGGCGCAACGAGGGGTCAAGGGGGAACTCGGAGCTGGCCAGCTCGTACTCCACAGACGTCCGCCCATCGGCCTTGAGCACCAGGCCGTAATTCTCCTCAGGGAAGGTCACCCAATGCTGGACGAGGTCGGTGATGTTGAAGCTGATCCAGCCAGGGCCTGTGAGCAGGCCGCTGGCCTCGGCCTCGGTGGCGATGTCGGTGCCCACTCCCTGGAGGCCCTCGTGAGACCAGCTCACCTCTTTGCTGGCCCGTTGATAGGTGACCTCTTTGCCGTTCCAAGGGCGGGCTACGCCGAAAACCTGCACGGGCAACTCGCTGGGGCCGCTGGAAGAACGCGCGTAAAGGTAGAGCACAGCCTCATTGATCCGGCTGCTGATCGGCAGGGCCGTCAGATCAAGGCGCAGTAGGACCGAGCGCACCCCTCCTTGGCGCACGATCAATTTATGGCTTGAGAGGTAGTTCGTCTGCGGGTTCCAGCGGTCTACGAAGGTATCCTCAAAGCCGTTGTATCCCTCTTGGCCTTGCTGGAACAGGTGCTTGCCTTGCGGCGGGAAGGGCGTTGAGGTCGGCGTAGGCGTATCGGCGGGGGTAGGGGTGATCGTAGGGGTGTCGCTGGGCGCCAGCGTCGGCGAGGGCCTCACGGGGACGTATTCCACCTCTAGATAGGGCCTATAGTCCTCGGAGAACCAACTGGAGGAGGTAAAGTCGTACTGGACGGACACGTTCCCTTCCGCCAACACCAACAGGCCATAGTTATGTTCGGGATCGGCGACCCATTCTTGTACCAGATCCGTCACGTCAAGGCTGACCCAACGCCGCTCCCCATCTATCTGACACGTGGCATAGATCCTGGCCGAACGATCCGAGCCCACGTCGCCCGCGCCGGGTTGGAACCAGGCCTCAGAAGCCGTTGCCTGGTTCCAGGTGACTTGGGCCGGGTCCCAAGGGCGATTCACCTTGACGACGCTGAGCGTGAGGGTATTGGGGTTTGTGCGGCTGGTGGTATACAGGTAGAGCAAGCCCTGCTTCACGGAGGCATAGCTGGGTATGCTGGCCAGGTCAAAGCGGATGAGGGGCGCCCTGACGGAGCCTTGGCGGGCGCTGAGGTTCACCGGCCTCAGGTAGTTACGGTTCTCATACCAGGCATCTATGAACGTATCCACGACGCCAGAATAGCTGGCCCCCTCGCGCAACCTCAGGCGGGTTGGGTTAGGCAGGGGCGTTTCTGAGGGCGGCGGGGTCTCGGAGGGGGTTAGGGTCGGGCCGGGGGTAGGGGTGTCGGATGGCGAAGGGCTCGGCCCGGGCGTGGGCGTGTCGGTGACCGTGGGCGTGGGTTGTGGCGGCCCGGCGGGGGTTGGCGTCACCTCATGCCAGGCCACCCAAAGGCGGGGGCGCATGTCCACGACGGGATGTTCGGAGGAGTAGAAACTGTATTCAACGGAGGCCGAACCGCTGGCCTTGAGCACTAGGCCGCGGTTTGTGGCCGGGTCGCGGACCCAATCCTGTACGAGGCCGCTTATGTCCAGGTCATACCAACGGTTTTCCTCGGAGAGGGTTACCTCGGCCACGGCGACGGTGGAGCGATCCCGGAGGGGGTCGTTGCAGCCGGCTAAAGCCCAGGGCTGGCCCTCTGCTGCCTGTTCCCAGGTACATTGCCGCTCATCCCACGGGCGAAACACCTTGTGGGCTGTGACTTTTAGTTGAGAAGGGTTCGTGCGATCCAAGACGCACAGGCTCAGGATGGCGTGGTCGATCACCGCGTACGTCGGGATGGAGCTCAGGTCAAAGCGGAGCAAGGGAGCTTTGATATCTCCTTGCCGGGCGATGAGTTTCGGAGAGCCGGAGTAATTCGTCGTGGGGGCCCATTGATCGATATACGTATCCGCCGCCGGGTCAAAGCGCACGGCGCCGGGGATCGGCGTGGGCGTGGGGGCCGGCGTGGGCCTAGGAGGGCTGGGGGAAGGAGTCAGCGTGGGCCCGGTGGGCGTCGGCAAGGGGGTGGCGGAGGGGCGAGGCGTGGAGGTGGGGAAGGGCGTATTGGTAGCCAGGGGCGTCATGGTGGGCGTGGGGGGAGTGCCCCAGCCCCCCGCTACGCGCACCATGTGGATGTATTCATCCCCATCTCCCTCGCAGGAGATGCGAAAGTCGCAATTCCCCGGCATGTTGTTGTTAAAGTGACCGTCGCGGACCAGGAAGGAGACGGTCACCCAATCGTTGACCGTTCCGAGCGCCGGGCCCTTGCGCTTGACCTGGCTGACGATATCCCCGTTCCAATTGCGATACTGTAGGGCGAAGGTGTCGTTGCCTATGTTGAGTAAGGTGACATAAACATTGTAGTAAACGTTGCCCCCCTCTACGTCGATCGGCTTCTGGGCGACAAAGGGGTAGCCATCGTCGATATCAAAGGACATATAGATCTGGTTTTTGGCTTGTTGCGTGCGACGCGTCTGCCGGGAAAAGACATGTTCCTTGGCCGCGGGCATGTTCTCCCGCCAGACGCGCTCCGTGGCGCTCTGCGGAGCCTCTTCGCGGCGGTAAAGCCAGAAGAACCAGTCGCCCACCTTCCCCGAGACGCCGCCCGTTCCCCAGCTTTGCAGAGGATATTCCGCGTCGCGCAGCACGGTCCAGACATCCGGCGTGTTTTGGATGTTGACCCCCAAATGCGCGACGACAAAGCGCAACCACTCTGGCTCAGATTGGCTCAGAAACTCGGGGTGGACGTCGATCGCATCGGGGTGGTAGTGAAGCCCGGCGATCCAGGTCCAATAGCGATGCTCTTTGCCACCCAGCCCATAGGCCGATTCAAGCCAAATGGGTAAGGTCTGCGAATAGGTGTTGACCAGGTCCCACATCCCATAGAAATTACCGTAGCCCTGATGGCTATCGTGGTCGATCCACAGGCTGCTGTTTTTCAGGCCAATGGGCGGCGTGAAGGTGGCCGCGTAATCCGAGGTGGCCTTGCGCATGCCGCTTCCGCCGGGGGCGTTGTTGATAAAGATCGGCTTGCGCGGGAAGGCCTGGCGATATACGGCCATGGCCTCGCTGACGAATTTGCCAAAGTGGTAGCGCACCCCGCCGGCCTGCTGATCCAGATAAGTCTCCCAGGAGCAATACCAATCTTTGATCGGCTGCGTCTCGCCGTCCAGGCCGGTGTTGATGACCACGGCGGTCACTTGGGGGTGGTCCCCGTAGCGGGCGCCGAAGGCACGCACCATCTGATAATAGGCCTCTCGCCAGATGGGGCTGTCGTACATCGGCAACACCGCGGTGGTCCCGCAGCCCCTCAGGGCATGGCCGACTTTTCTGCCGTATACGACTGGCCGGGGGTTCTCCGGGTTGGCCGCGTCGATCTGATCATAGACCCAACGGGGCGTCGCATCGTAGAAGACGGCCTGCCAGCCCGCGGCGCTTGAGATATAGGGAAAGATCTGGAGGACGACGGGCTTGGGGATCTCGCGCCCGTCCGGCAGGGTCACTCTGAGCGCTGCTTCTGCGGCTAGGCCCCGGTCAATGGGCGCCCAGTTGTACACGCCCGGCGCGGGGTTGATGTCCTCCCACAAGTAGAACTGCACGGAGCCGATGGGCCCCCATTCGGGCTTGAGGTGCTGGTAATCGGTGCCCGTGTCGAACATTTTGTAGATGATCGGGACGACGGTGGGGTAGCCCGGCGGAAAGACTTGGGCCTCTATAGCGGAGGTGGGCGCCTCGGTTGGCGGCATGGCGGGAGGCGTCTCGGTGGCTGCTTCGGTGGTGGGCGAGGGTGGCAGCGGAGAGGGCGTCGGCCGCAAGAGCTGCGCGCACCCCGCCATCAGCATGGGCGCAAGACATAGGGCCAACGCCAGAGCCGCTAACCTATGGGGTTTTGTTTTCTCTTTGATGCTTTTTTGCAAGTCCATCGGTTGACCTTGGCGAGAGTATAGTGGTTCGGCAAGCGCGTGTCAAGCGAGGGGGGCCTTGTTCCCAGGGTCCGAGTCGGTGGTCTTCGTGTTCGCCTGGAAGGCCGGAGGTTTATCCCGGAGCAAGCGCGAGAGGTTGCTCCAATTGTAATTTTCCAGCCACAGGCAGAGAGGGCCACCCACGACCATCGGCAAGTAGGTCAGGACGTGTAACACCAAACTGTAGCTGAGGGCGAGGTCGCGCTGAACCCCAAATACCGCCAGGGAGATGACGCACAAGTAGTGAAAGAGGCCCACCCGGCCCGGCGAGGTGGGCAGGGGGACCACGGCGCTGATTTGTAATACGGCGAGGAGCAAGAGGTAGGCCACGAAGGGCAGTTGGAGGCCAAAGGCCAGGCCGGTGATCCAATTGGCCGTGGAGGCCGCGAGGAACGCCAATACGGACCATCCCATCAACCCCAAGGAGAGACGGGGCCGGCGCATGAGCTGAAGGCTTTCAACGACCACGGCCAGGATGCGCCCCAGGCGCAAGCGGCCGCTCCAGGCCCAGCGGGCGTTCAAACGCTCTATCCAGTGAACGACCTTCGTCCGCAGGGCGACGAGCAGGGCCAGCGCTAGGAAGACGGCGCCGGTTGCCAGGGTGAGCGTCCATCCCGCACGGCGTAGCCAGTCGGGCAGGGCGACCGACGTGGAGATGCCGGCCAGGAAAAGGAGCAGGGTGAGGGTATCGAGCACCTTTTCTACGACGGCAGTCCAAAGGGCTTGGGCTTTGCTGACCCGCTCGATCTCGCCGATGAGGTAAGCGCGCGCCACTTCGCCGAGGCGCGCGGGGGTGGCCGCGTTGATGACTTGGCCGATGAGAAAGACGGAAAAGAACTTGGCTCGGCGGAGGCGGCGATGATAAGGGAAAAACATCAGCCGCCACCGTTCGGCCCTGATCGCCGTGGCCAGGAGCACGCTCCCCAGGGCGGCCACCAGGAGCCAAGCGTTAGCATGAAGGACCGTTTGCCAGGTGTTGCGCCACGCAATGCCCCGGAAGGCAAGCCAGAGGAAAGCGAGGCTCACCACCGTGCCGGCGAGGAGTTGGAGCCGGCCCTTGGCTTTAGAGCTCAACTTGAGGCGCTTGGCTGTCAACGGGTTTTCCTCTCCATGGTTATAGCTGTGACGCCGAGAAGGGCGTAACCGACGACTTTCGTTGGGAACCTTCGCCTGAGCACACTATAATTGGGATATGCTGCATAATATCTTTCGCACGCCTCAAAGGATCTCTTCGCGTCTGGTGAGTCTGGTTGCGAGCGGCCTGGCCTTGTGTCTCTATGTCTCTACGGCCGCGCCCTGGATCACTT
>DAOTVR010000351.1:0-4234 GCA_034436315.1 Anaerolineae bacterium | reverse complement strand
TCATCCACCTCAATCCCTACGACCTTCAAGCCCTCTTGGGCGAAGGCGACGGCCAGGGGAAGCCCCACATAGCCCAAACCGATCACCGCCACCTGTGCCTCGCGGCGTAGGATCTTGTCGTAAAGAGCTTGCGTGGGCTCGTCTTTTGCCATATGCCTCCTCCGCTGTGCTTCTATGCGTATTCTTTAGCGTTTGCGGGCATGGAGAGCAACACCTTTTTCTCCGGCAGCTTCTCGCGCAGGGCCTGCAGCTCATCCATCCCCGAGCTCAGGGGCAATGCCACCTGGCCGCCCTCAACCACCGAGCGACAGAGAGCCATCATGATCTCAAAGCCTTTGTAAGCACTGGCAAAGTTGCAGGGGTGCACCTGAGCCTCGTCATCCAGCCAGTTGGCCATATCCTGGACATAGGGAGGCATATCCAGGTCATAGTTCATGGAGCCTCCCCCCGCGAAGGAGCCTTGCCTGGTTACCGCCCGCCACCCGCCTCCGGTGAGCACCTCGGCGAAACCGTCGGTCCCCTGCGCGCCGATACGGCACTTGCGCCACCAATAATCCACCTCCGGCACATCCGGCGCACCCGCGCCGCATTCCACGATGCCATGCACACCATTGGCAAAGTGGATGAAACCGGCGATGTAATCCGGCGAGGCGTGCACATCGGCCAACTTGCCCCGCCCACTGGCCTGGGCCATAACCCACTCGGCCTCGGCATCGCCGTTATACCAGCGCATATAGTCTATCAAGTGGGTGAGCATGTGCATCATCCAGCCGGTCGCCGTGCCGTAGACCGTATGCACCCGCCCCAGAGCCCCGGAAGCGATGACCTCCTTGACCTTCTGATAATGTGCGCCGTAGCGGTGTTGGTGGCTGACTACGGCCTTGACGCCACTCCCTTCCAGCATGCGCTTGATCTCCATCCCCTCGGCGCTAGAGAGGGCGATAGGCTTTTCAAAGGCGATCAGCTTGGCGCCGCTTTCAAGGCCGATTCGGATCATGGGGGCACGCAAATTGGGCAAGGTGCAAAAGCAAAAGATATCCGGCTTCAGGTCTTTGGCTAAAGCGGCAGCATCGGTGCTCATCTGAGGATTTCCCAGTTTGGCCGCTGCAGCCTCAAGGCGAGCGCGGTCAATATCGCAAATGCCTACGAGCTCAAAGCGCTCATTGGCATGGAATGCCGTCGCATGGTGTGTCCCGCGCTTGCCCATGCCCACGACAACGACTCGGTAACGTTTGCTCATTTTCCCTCCTGACACGTTCGTGTTTAGCGGGCCTTGGGGAGTATCTATCTACCCTTTGCGCAACCAGGTTAGCCCGGCGAAGAATTCCCGAAGCTGCGCTACCATAAGCCAGTAGATCAGGAAGGTGACCGCCACGGCTCCCCAGGTGACGATCATCGCACTTTTTGCGTGCAGCACCTCAAGGGTAGAGTGCAGGCGGTCAACTTTCCCTTGGTATTCCACAATCACTTCCTCAGCGGCAGTCACGCTGGTCTTGATGTGCCCGATCTCGGTGGCGAGGGCCGTGATCCCGTCGCTTACCTGGCCAAGGTTATCGGCGGTGTTGCTCAAATCCATGGCGAGAGAGTTCAGCGCAGAAGGCAGACCATCCAGGCTGGCAGCGACTTGGTTCAACGAGACGCTCAGAGGCGTTTCCGGGTTGTAGTTGAAATTGGCCAGCGGGATTTGGGATAGCGAGCTCAGCAGATCGTCTATCAGACGAGCACTGGAAGCTGCCGAGGCCAGTGTACTCTGCGCCTTCTGAATTGAGCTCGTCAAGTTGTGGCCGATCAGATCGGTTACGGAGGCCACTGCCGGGCGTGCATCGCTGATAGTGCGGGCAATAGTCAAAATGGCCCTTTGCAGGGCATCCACGTTGTCGGCCGTCGTTTGCAGCGCTCCTTGAGTTACAACCAGGGCCTTGGCGGTCGTATCAAGGGTATCCATCAGCGTTTGGGTGCCCGCCGAAAGGCCATTCGCCAGGGGTTGCCGAGCTCGCCAGATGAGCACCAGCACAACAACGGCGAGCAGCAAACTGCCAGCGCTGATGATCATCCGCGTGATGCCCAATCCTCGTTTGAGTGCGCTACGCATAGGCAGGCTCCCCTTTCCGATGGACGCAGCCAGCCCGGTTACATGCTCTATAGTGTCACGATTTGTGGTAGATAAGCGCCGCGAGATAACCGGCTCCGCCCTAGCTTAAGAATTGGAGGGAAAGAGCCCTTACGCGTTGGCCCGATCCCATTCCAGTACCTTCTCTATGACGTAATCTACCTCGGCCTCGGTCAATTCGGGATACATGGGCAGGCTGATGCAACAAGCCGCATTACGCTCAGAGTTGGTCAACGGTCCCACGATGCGTGCTCCCTTGCCCCAGGGGTATCCTTGCTGCTGGTGGATGGCGATGGGATAGTGGCACTTTGCATCAATGTCATTATCATTAAGGTGCTTCAGGAGCTTATCGCGATCTTGAGGCCTCTTGGTCTCGATGACGTAGAGGTGATAGACATGGCGGTAGCCGGGGACCTCATAGGGCAAAGTGATGCCTTTAGCTTCCTGCAATCCGGCCGAGTAACGCGCTGCCCATTTGCGTCGCAGGTCGTTCCACTCGTCAATGTGCTTGAGTTTGGCGCTGAGAATGCCGGCGTGGAGGTCATCCAGGCGGGAGTTGTAGCCCATGCTGTGTACCGAGCGTTTCTCCGAGCCATGGTTGCGCAACTTGCGGACGGCACGCTCAACGTCGGGGTTATTCGTGATCACTGCGCCGCCATCGCCGAAAGTGCCCAGGTTCTTTTGGATGATGAAGCTGGTGGCTACGGCATCGCTTAGCTCGCCGATCTTGAAATCCTTGCCTCGCGCGCCGACGGCTTGGGCGTTATCCTCTATAACGAGGAGCTTGTACTTGTCGGCAATGGCTCGGATGGCTTTCATATCCGCACACTGCCCGTAAAGGTGCACAGGGACGATAGCTTTGGTCTTGGGAGTAATCGCCGCCTCGATCTTGGTCGGGTCAATGCAATTGGTCTTGGGGTCGCTGTCTACGAACACTGCCGTAGCTCCTGCGATCCATATGGCCTCGGCGGTGGCAAAGAAGGTGTTCGTCGTCGTGATACATTCATCACCTGGGCCGATCCCTAGAGCCATGAAAGCCAACCAGAGGGCATCCGTGCCGCTATTGACACCCACAGCGTACTTCATGCCACAATATGCAGCAAACTCGCTCTCAAAGCGTTTGAGCATGGGACCCATAACGTATTCCCCGCTCTCCAGGACTTCCTGGATCTTGGCGTCGATCTCCGCCTTAATGTTATGGTACTGCCGCACATGACCGTAGAAACCGACTTTCATGATCACACTCCTTTGCAGGTTAGATAAATTGAATTTTGCGAGGGGATTCAACCCCGGATGCCGCCCCGGCGTTCTCGGAAGGCTACGCTTGTCCGCGCCCTTCCTAGCGTAGGAAATCATATCATGGGCTACACAAGCTGTCAACGACTTTTTCAAGTTCGAGCTTGGCCTCTTGGGTTCAACCCATCACGAGCCGACGCCATATCCCCAGCGCGCTCATCTCTGCCAGGGTGGCCAAGAGCCCCGCTAACAAATAAGGTATTATCGCTGGCCAGTTATCGGCGAACCCCTCCTTGTGCCACAACAAAGCGATCAACGTGCCGTTCGTCACGGCGAACACGATGAACACGGCCAGGCCGACGACGAGCAGCCACAAAGCAAAAGGGGCGCTTTTCCAAACCAATAGCACGATCACCCAGACTGCGCCCGCGAGAAACGGCGCCATCACATCCCATTCGTGCTCTAGGACGGGCTTGTGCGTGACTTTTCGCCATAGAGCGAGGTGATAAATAGGGTAGAGCGTAATGCCAATCACCACACCAAAGCCCATCCCTGCCACCAGGCGCAAGCTGTTGTGTGGCTCGTAAAGCAAGGGCGCGCCGAAGGCCCATTGGATGAGTGAGTTGATCCCATCCAAACCCCAAAGGGCCACCGGTAGGGTGAAAAGCACTCTTAGGCGCATGGGTGGAAACAGGCTACGCCGTCCCTGGCCTGTGACCCAAAGGGTGAAAAGCGCAGACAGGATCCCCAAGAAGGTGCCTGTGCACCGCGCACATAGGGGGAGAGCCCGCCCTTCGTAATAAAGGCAGCGCTCCGGTAATTGGTGGCAAATCCCGCTAAAGAGGAAGCGCACTATGGATAGGAAGGTATCTTGCACAGCTTGGTGAC
>DAOTVR010000350.1:0-3042 GCA_034436315.1 Anaerolineae bacterium | reverse complement strand
CGGGCCAGGGCTTGACGCTGTTCTTCGGCCTTGTCCGGCCCCAACCGCACGCGGTCCTCGCAGAGCCGATACTCGCGGCGCGGGTCGCCGAGATCCATAAGCTCCTGACGGAGCGCCTCGACCTGGTTGGGCGCTTTCTCCAAGGCATCAACCTCGGCCTTTGCGTCTTCCCAGCGCCCTTGGCGCTCGGCGAGATATTCCTCGGCCTCGCGCAGGTCATCTTCCGAGGGCAGAGCTTGCAGGCGCTTCTGCCCCCTATTCAGCTCCGAGGTCAGGTCGCTGATCTGCTGGGCGCGCTCGTTCAAGCACTCGTCCAGGTTGGCTATGGTGCGGTTGCAATCTCGGATGCGTTGCTCGTTGCGGGCCAATAACTCCTCGCGACGGGCAGGGGTCAGCTCCGCCTCGCAGACGGGGCAGCGCGCCGTGACGGACTCGGCCAGGGCGGCCGATTGCTTGCTCAAGCGCTCCACCTCGGCAAGGGCGGTCGCGCGCTCTTCTCGGCACTTTTGTTGCTGTCTGTCCAGGTATTGGATCCTTTGTTCTATTTCGGCCAGTTCTCGCTCCAAAGTCTTGGCCTGTTGCCGGCCGTCCTTACATTGTTTTACCCTGGCCTCGGCCCTGTGCACCTCTTCGGCGGCCTCACGCTCGCGCCTTCGGGCGGCCTCCAGGCGCAGGGCCTCTTCTTCAGCCCGACGTAGAGCCTGTTCGAGCTCTTCTTGCCTCTTCACGTCGGGCTCAAGGGCGCGCATGCGCTCGGCCGCAGCGGCGATCTCGGCCAACTCTTCCTCCAGGATGTTCAGTTTGACTTCCACGCTTGCCAGGCCGGCCTCTAACTGGGAGCACTTCCGGCTTAGCCGGTCGCGTTCTTGGCGCCGCTGCTCCAAACGGGTCAGTTGGGCTTCGGCGGCCAGGTAGGCCTCATGCCCGGCGCGCGTAGCGTCCACTTGAGCCCGAGCCTCTTCGGCCTTTTGGAGCTGGCGGCGCTCGCTCTGAAGCAAGACCTCATGTGTCCCGAGAAGGGCCTCTTTCTGTTGTATCCGGTTCGCCAGATCGCGCACCCGATCCTCGGCCCGATCCAGGGCGGATAGTTCCTCTGAGATGTCCTCAATGCGTGTCTGCAAGTCCGTGATGTGCTGTTCCAGCTTGGTCAGCGCGTCGGTCAAGTTCCCTTCTTCTTCGCGCAGGTCGGGCAGGACGCGCAACTGCCCCTGGATGCCGGCGATATCCTCCTGGAGCTTGCCCGCTTCTCTATCAAGCCATTTGCACGTATCCAGGAGTTTGTCGCTGGCCTTCTTATATTCCTCTACCTGCAGCAGGGGGTCAAAGATGGCCTTGCGAGCGGCCGCCGGTTGGAGAAAGGGGGCGGTGAAGGTCCCTTGAGGCACGCCGATGGTATTCTCAAAGAGCGTATCCAAGGCCATGAGCGGCTCCACGCGCAGGTGTTGGCGAAGCCAGGCGCGTGCTTCCTCTGCCCCCTCCACCAGACATTGCCCGGTTTCCAGGTCGTAGACCCGGTAGCGCCACGTGGACTTGCTATTGAAGCATCGTTCCACTTCGTAGCCTCGCTCATCATGCGAGGAGATAAAGCCCACGACGACGCTCCCCGCTTGGGTTCCCTCGCGCAGGAGGTTGGCCAGCTTCATGCCTTGTTCCAAGTGGTCAAAGAGGGCAAAGCCGATCGCCTCCAGGAGGGTGCTCTTGCCTGCGCCGTTCGCGCCGATGATCGCGTTGGTGCCGGGGAGGAATTCAATGCGCTCGCTGGCGTAACTTTTAAAGTTCTCCAGTTCCAAATGCGTGATCAGCATGGCTGCTCCCCTTCTAGGAGGTCCGCGAAGCGGCGTAACTCACCGACGATCTCCTCGGGAGGGCTATCGCCGAGGGCCAGGCGTTTGAGGCTGAGCACCATGTCGGCCCAGCGCTCGCTTTGAGCCCGGCGGCGCACATCGCGCTCCACGAGCTCGCGAAGCACCACTCTTTCCAGCTCGGCGCGGGATAGGGCCTCATCGGTGGAGATGCTGAACTCGCTTGGAGAAGTGATGTCTCGGAGCAGATAGGTGATCGGCGTATAAGCCTCCCTGACCATCTGCTCGATCTGCGCCAGGTCCAAATCGGCGTGGTCAAAGTTCAATATGCCCCTGAGCTCCAGCTCCACGACGGGATGTTGGGCTGCCTTGTCGGGTGTGGCCTCGCGGCCGATGTAGGCTGCCAATGCTCTCTGGAGCGCCTCGGGGGAATCGTACTCGCTCACGGAGAAGCTCAGCCGCTCAAAGGCGCGCCGCTTGCTACACACTTTGGTCACCACATGGGCCGGCCGACGAGAGGGGTCCACCTCCACCAGGAAATAGCCGCGGTCCTCCCATTCCACCTCGGCCACGCTGTTGGTCTCCAACGAGCCGGGGTTATAGATCCAATCGTCCTGGATGAAGGGCTTGTGGATATGTCCCAGGGCCAGGTAATCTGCGTATGCACGCAGGGGGTCAAGCTCGGCGCGGGTCAACGTGGCCGAGTAGTTATCCAGGATGCCTTGCAGGCCGGCGTGGAGCATCAGGACCGTATAGTCCGGGCGCGGGCCGGGCAGGCGCCCCAGTTCCGCGGTGAGGTCCTGGATCACGCGCGGGGTCATGGCCCCATAATACTTGACGCCGATGACGCGTACCCCCTCGGACAGGTCAAGATAGGCGCCGCTCTGGCCATCCCAATGCCGGAGACTCATCTGGCCGGCTTGGTAATCGGGGCTCAATAAGACGAGCAGGTTACACTCGGCGAGATAATCCAGCCAGGAAAGCACGCCTTGGTAGCGAGGTCGTTCGTGGTTGCCTTCAATGGCGATGACGCACACGTTGGCCTCTCGTAGGCGCCGGAGTTGGTGCGTAGCCTGGAGGAGGGTTTGGGGGTCAAGGGCGTACTTGTGGAATAGATCGCCTGCTAGGAGCACAAGGTCCACTTGGCGTGCTAGGGCGTCATCAACCAGGGCTTCAAATGCCCGCCCGAAATCGTTATAACGCTCGTTGCAGCCGTATTGCTCATAGCCGAGGTGGATGT
>DAOTVR010000349.1:0-6654 GCA_034436315.1 Anaerolineae bacterium | reverse complement strand
CAACCTTACCGTTACAGCGAATGGCCAGGGAATTGGTCAGCCGAAAGCGGCGTTTGATCGTCACGCCGCGCTGTTCCAGGGCCGCAGCGAGCTGAGCCATATCTCCTGAGACGTGAATGATGAGTTCGACCGGCTCGTCGGGCTTGTTTTGCCAGGCCTCACGGATGGCGGGAGCTACATCAACCATGATGCGATCCTCCTTGCTTGATCAGCGCTGCGTGGATGATAATCGTCACGGGAGGAGATGTCAAGCAACTTACCTGCTTCAGCGTGGTAGTGACAGAGATGGAACCTTGGATGCAAAATCACTAGAATATTCCCAAAGCAAGCCAGTCTTTCTGGGAGCTTATGGAGGACAGATGGTCACGATCCAAACCGTTCTGGGGCCGATTGCTCCGGAGGAGTTCGGGCTAGCGCTCGTGCACGAGCACATCATGTGTGACTTTATCGGCGCCGCGCAGACGGGGCCGCATCGCTGGGATCGCGCTGAGATCGTGCAGACGATGCTGCCCTATCTGCAGGCTTTGCGCCAGCGAGGCGTTACCGGCTTTGTGGATTGTACGCCGATGTACCTAGGGCGTGATCCTCGCGTATTGGCCGATCTATCGGCACGCAGTGGGCTGCACATTCTGACCAATACCGGCCTTTACAAGGAGCCCTATCTGCCGAGCGAAGTATTTGGGTTAGGGCCCCAGGAGTTGGCAACGCGATGGGTCCGCGAGTTCCAGGAGGGGATTGAAGATACCGGGATTCGCCCGGGATTCGTGAAGATCGCGGTCAATCCGGGGCCGCTGGTACCGATCCAACAGATCATCGTGCGCGCTGCGGCCCGGACGCATCTAGCTACGGGGCTGACAGTGGCCTGCCATACGGGGCACGGCGTGGCGGCTGCCATGAGCCTGGATCTCGTCGAAGCCGAGGGCATGAATCCCAGCCGGTTCGTGATCGTGCACGCCGACCAGATCGCCGAGTTGGATGTCCATTGTCAACTGGCTGCACGGGGGGCATGGCTGGAGTACGATTCCATTGGGACAAGGCCCATAGATGAGCATGTGCGCCTTGTCTCACACATGCTGGGGCGTGGTTACGAGGATCAGATTCTGCTCTCGCAAGATGCAGGGTGGTACTCGGTCGGCGAGCCAGGTGGAGGCAAGATACGCCCATTTACTACGCTCTTTGATGAGTTCATACCACGCCTCAAGGAGATCGGAATCGGTGATGAGCTAGTGCACAAACTGTTCGTGCTCAATCCGAGGAGGGCTTTCACGATTCAAGCCGCTTCATAGGCTCCGACTTCTCCGGGCTCGTATTCCCGTTGCGAACCTTTTGGCTGCACCTGACGTCTTTAGGATAGCGCGGATACATGGTATAAACTTATTTAGGTGGGATGTTGGCTATCGGTACGAGTGGGAAAAGGAGTCTAGCTATGACAAGGAAGGGCAAGCTGGTGTATCGTTTGGCACTCGCTGTGGCTGTGCTGGCCATGTTCATGGTGCCCATGTCTGTCCAGGCAGCGCCGCCCATTCCGGGGGCGCCGACAAGGGTGGTCCTGGCCCCCTATGGGCTGCGCTTGCGAGAGGATCCCAGTCTAGCTGCGCCGGTCATTTTGACCTTGTACAATGGGGAGCTCGTCTATCCCTTGGCCGGGCCGGTCTGGAACCAGGGCATCTCCTGGACCTTTGTGCGCGTCTATCGTTGGGGCTACTACTATGATGGTTATTGCGCATCAGCTTACTTAGGCACTTATGGAGGCTACGTGCCCACGGGCGAGCACGGGTTAATGGTAACTGCCCCAGCAGGTTTGCGCCTCCGCTCAGGGCCTGGACTTTGGTATCCTACGAGGCGCATCGTCCCTTACGGAGCAGTTTTACAGCCCACAGGAGCAAGTCAATGGGGTGGAGGGATCCTTTGGAAGCAAGTCTCCATTAATGGCGTATGGCTATGGGCGGCAAGCACCTACTTGCGACCGGTTTAGAATAGAGCCTGCGCCCGGGCCGGATGGCGGAGTAGTTGGCTACAAATCGCGGTGGTTAAAAGAGTAGCTGGCCAGGGCGATCAAGGCGATCATATACACGAGGGCGTAGATTAACATGGCCGTGCTGGGCGCTACGGCCATGGAGAAGGGAGATACCCCTAGCACGTTTACCGCCGGAGGCTGCATGATGTTGGCGGCCATCTTCCAGATGGCCTCGCTGGGGACGAGCAGGCTGCTGAGGATACCGATGTCAACGGCGGTCTCGTTGTGGGTAAAGGCGCCTACTTGCTCGATCCATCCACCGACGAAGGCCAAGCCGTAACACATGAAGGCCAAAACGCCGTTAGCGACCGTGGAAAGGCGCGTGCCGCCGAGGATGCTCAGCGAGAGCATGATGAGCGCTTGGAAGGCAATGAGCAGCATCCCCGGCAAGGCGTTGGGCAGGAGATAGCCGGAGATAGCCCAAGTAGCAAGGATGATGCCTCCGGCGAGGAGGACAATGTAACTGGTCAACATCAGCGCCAGGCCCAGCCACTTGCCCAGGAGGATGGCCGTCCGCCTGACCGGTTTGGTGGCCAGAGCCTGGATCGTGTGAGAGGTGATCTCGCCGGAGATGGTGCCCACTGAGGTAAGCACGGCTAACATGACTCCCAGGAAACTGATCACATAGAGCCCTGCCATCACCATGAAGTTGAATCCGGCATCCATGGTGATGTCGCGACCGTGACTGTAGGCAACCATGTCCCGGTAGATAAAGTAGAAGCCGACGCCATAGAGAATGATGAACGCCAGACCTAGCCCGAGGGCCGTCCACAGGATCTTGCTGCGCCGCGCTTCGCGAAAGGTGAGCTCGGCAAAGATCAGGATGTCTCGCATGATATATCGCTCCCCACGACGCTGAAGAAGAGGTCTTCTAGAGACATGGCCCGTGGCGATAGACTATAGAGATCCGTGCCGCGCTCTACGACCCAACGGGCGATCTTGGGCAGGGAACTCTCGTCTGAGAGATGCAGGGTCAACGTGTTGGTACTGGTATTGACATCTACCTGTGCGCTCCATTGCCCGAGGCCGGCGACGAGGCCTTCATCGATTTTCCCCACCCGCAGATCCACCTGAATGAAGCCATCCTGATGCTCGCCTAGACTGGTGATGTGCCGCACCCGCCCGGAGGCAACGAAGGCAACGCGAGTGCAAGTGATCTCCACTTCGCTGAGCAGATGCGAGTTGAGGAAGACGGTAGTGCCTCGCTCGCGCAGATGGCGAATAATGTCGCGCACCATGCGCCGTCCCAAAGGATCCAAACCCGAGGTGGGTTCATCCAAGAAGACGAGTTCGGGCTCGTTGATCAACGCCTGGGCCAGGCCAATGCGTTGTAGCATGCCTTTGGAAAAGGTCCCAAGGCGTCGCTCGGCGGCCTCGGTCAGGCCCACCAGTTCTAAAAGCTCGGGGACGCGACGAGCGCGTACCTCCTTAGGAAGGCCGTGCAGCTTGCCATGTAGGTCTAGGAATTCGTCGGCGCGTAACCATTCGTGAAAGCGAAAGTGCTCCGGCAGGAACCCCACCCTCTGGCGACAGCGGGGATCGGTGATGGGCAGGCCAAGGAGCTTTCCCTCGCCCGCGGTAGGCTGCGCCAGCCCAAGCAGCATCTTGACGGAGGTCGTCTTGCCGGCACCATTAGGGCCCAAGAAGCCAAAGACCTCGCCGCGCTCAACCGTCAGGGTGAGCGAGTCCACAGCGACCTTGGAGCCGTATACTTTGCGTAGGCCGAAAGCCTCAATCGCTGGTGATGCCTGGACCATGGCGTTCGTTCCTCTCAGGCTCGATCTGGTCTTGTAGGAAAGGGGAAATTAACTGCATAGAGCGCAGAGATTCTGTGTTTCCCTACAACGCGGATCTACCTTTAACTGCTATTACGCGATTGTACCTCAAGAGGTTCCCAACACGAAACGGCCCGGACTTGGTTTCGTCCGGGCCGTTAGGTAGCGAAGGGATTAGAACATGGATTCGGCGATCTGGAGCAATTCGTTGGCTGAACGAGGAGCTATCACTGCGTAGACCACGTCGTCCTTTTGCCAGAGGAGAACAGCAGGTTCTTGGCCTCTCTCAGCTTGCTGAGGGATCAAAAGCACCGCTGGCGCGCCGGCCACCATCATCTCACGGAACTGCATCACGCTCTTGGGCACCGGAAGGAGCATGGTGCTCGTCCAGTCGATGCTTTCGCTGATGCGTCTCGCGTCTGAAGCAGAGACGCCCAAGATGCGCAACCCCGCCTCACCGATGATACGAGGGGCAATGCCCTCCGGGTAATCTACCACAGGATCCAGCACTTGGATGATCTCCAGCGATTCCTGGCCGATATGGACTATGGCTGAGGCACGTGCGTTCACCGTGCCCTCGCTGAAGTCGGCCGGCACTTGGTCGGGATCCATCCCTGCGAGCTGGAGCAGGGTGGTCAGGCCCTCGCGGTCAAAACGGAAGGCGTACTCGGTGCGCCCTTTCACAGCGAATCGGATAGGATCGGCAGAGGGCAGATAGCTGGGGAAACGCACCTGGAAGCCGGCTACGGCACGCGCCTCTTCAAGCGAGGCGACCTCTCGCACCGGCTCGTCAACGATCACTTGGGGCTCGTACTTGAAGAGCTTCTCTTGTAGTGTGCGCCCCGCTTCCTCAAGACTGGCTTCGCTGGGGTTCACTTCAATGACTGCAAAGCGACGCACGCGAAAGACGGAGAGCAGTTGCCTGGCAAAGGCTCGGGTGGGGGCAAAGCTAAATGTGCCCACCAACAGGGCCAGTACGAGAATACCGGCCAAGACAGGCTGCCATACTTTCTGGTGATTGTCCATGGTTAACCTCCTGACGGCATTCTTTGGGGGCACACGTGCTTGGATGCGTGCCAGTGCTCGTTGTGTGTTGAGCTCAACGGCCGGGGCAGCAGCCGTAAGCCGCCGACGGGTTTGAGCGGCCCTGCGTCGGATCTCCTCAAGATGCGCACGGCAAGCGGGGCATTCCGATATGTGCTGAGCGACCTCCCGATAGCTTGCAGGCGACAGCTCCTCATCTAGGTAGGCGCGCAGCTTTCCCTCGTGTACACAGGTCATCGTTCACCTCCTGAACGCCCGTCGCGCTCGGCGATATAACCGTAAGCTCTCTCAAAGGCACGCTCTGCTCGGGCCAGCAAGGTGCCCACCGAACTTGGAGCAACACCCAAGACGTCGGCGATCTGACGGTAACTCAGATCGCTGTAACGCAGGACCAAAAGAAGCGCTTCGCGTTTTTTGAGCCGGGCCAATGCGCTTTGAACGAGGCGTTGCTCCTCTCGGCGCTCCGTGCAGGCCTCAGGGCTTGGGGCTTCCGCCTGCCAATCGGCCCCTTGTGCCTCAGCTCCTAAGGCGTCGCGCCTGCTTTCCCAGCGCTTGTGGGCGCGAAGGGCGTTGTAACCCAGGTTGATCGCTACCCGGTAAAGCCAGGCGGCCAATTGGCTCCCCGCTCTATGGGGAGGGCGATAGTAGAGCCTGAGAAAGACCTCCTGAGCGAGGTCATCGGCCTCATCGCCCACCAGCCTATAAAGCAGCCCATAGATGCGCGGGTAATATTGATGGAAAAGGGCTTCAAAAGCCGCTTCCCCTCCGCTGCGCACTTGATCTAGCGGGATCGCCTCAGCATGCATCTTGCCGCCTCGAGCGGATGCGTCTGAAGTTGTTTCAATTAGCTGAGCGTTTGCTATCTGTGTAACACCGCTCGCGCCGTTTTTGTGACATGTCAAGGGAATTTCCTGGCTCCGGCGGCAATCCACTCTTCAATGGCCTTTTCCTGCTCCGGCGAGAGGGTGGGCTTTCCGATAGGCATCCGCGAGCCTTTGATGCCCCTTTCGCCGCGAATCTTGGCCAGGAGATAGCTGTGATGGGGTTCGCCGGGAGAGACCAGTTTCTCGCCCGGCTTTTGCAAAGATTTGACGTTCACCAGGTTGCCATGGCTCTGGCCGCTGCTCAACACGAGTTGACCTGCCCGGCTTTCTGGGTCATGGCAGAGGGAGATGGCGCAGTTGGCGACAAAGATCTCGCTGACCGGGGCAAAAGGGCCCATGATGGAGGGTAAGGTGGGCTTGGGGCGAACACGTGGAGGGAAGAGGGCCTTCCGCTCGCGGTAGATGAGCACACAGAGGACTAGAATAAACGCTAGGCAAGTATAGATCATCATTGCCCGTTGCAGGCGCATCTCGCCCTCCTTGTGAAGGGGAATAAATAAATGATAGCCCGAAGCTGAGGTTGCGTCAACGCCCGCCTGCGCTTGCGCCGAGAGGTCGTTACCAGGTGGTCAGCAGGCTATTGGCCGAGACACCTCTGGGAAAAGGGTGGAGGGCAACCTCTACCGGGGTGAGCACCAAAGGGATAAAGATCGCCGTGTTCACGCCCTACCAGCAATCCACGGCATCGGCGCCGCAGCAGCGCGCATGGCATTACGTGCGTCAGACTGTGTGCCGCTGGGTATAGCGCTTCGCAAAGGAGATGGCCAAATGGCTGGCCGTTCACCCTTATGGAGGAGGCTCGGCTAAGGCTGGCTTTTAGAATATGATCTCGTTCCCTATCCCTTTAGGTCCTTAGGGTGATGCCTTGGATGAAGGTGTGTTCAACTCGAAATAAACGGAGCCGAGTGGATGGTACTGGTACTGCTTGGAAAGG
>DAOTVR010000348.1:0-8194 GCA_034436315.1 Anaerolineae bacterium | reverse complement strand
TCTATATCGCCGATGGCTATGGCAATGCTCGGATACACAAGTACTCGGCCGAGGGGGAGTATCTTTTCTCTTGGGGAGAGTATGGCACCGGGCCGGGGCAATTCAATCTCGTGCATAGCGTTTGCACCGACGATGAAGGCAGGGTCTATGTCGCCGACCGAGAGAGCCATCGCGTGCAGGTATTTGATGGCGAGGGCCGCTACCTGGGGCAGTGGAACAACCTCCATCGCCCCTGTGGGCTATACATTCGCGGAGGGGTCGCCTATATCGGTCAATTGCTCACCCACCTTGCGGTAAACGCCGATTACCCTTACATCGGCGCGTGTGTGAGCGTCCACGACCTGTCGGGGCGTCAACTGGCCAGGCTCGGCGGGGCGCACCCGGGCGAGGAGCCGGGGCATTTCACCGCTCCTCACGGGCTCGCCGTAGATTCGCGGGGAGATCTCTACGTAGGTGAGGTCTCCTGGAGCGCCTATGGCAGCAGACTGAACCCGCCCAGGGTTGTGCGCTCGCTGCGCAAGTTGGTGCACCTTTGCTAGGTTGTAGGCTGGTCTTGACATTTCGCCGCTTTCCAAGTATCACCTGAGGTGGTGGTCATCTTGTGCCCGGGATCAGGGCGTGCCGCTATGATCTCTTAGAAAGGATAGATATGTCGCCCAACCTTCCTCGCTTGCTTAGCGTGCTCAGGCATGAGGGCCGGCCAGGGCCGGTGCCTTTCATTGAGTTGTTCGCCGACCAGCCGATCATGGAGGCCGTTTTGGGGCATCCGATGCCTCCTGCGGATGCGACGGACCGCCAAGCCAGGCGCGCTTATGGTGATAGCCTGATTGAGTTTTACAGCAAATTGGGTTACGACTATGTGCCGATTGGCGTGGGTGCAGGCTTTCAGCGAGCCACTGCCGAAACCGTCGATACGGCCTGCCTCTCGCGGGGCACCCGTCATTGGGATAACTCCACCACGGGGCTGATCAAAAGCTGGGCAGATTTTGAGGCTTATCCCTGGCCCAAACCGGAGGCAATTGACTACTCCTGGCCGGCGTACATGCTCAGTCGTCTGCCGGAGGGAATGGGGGCGATGGCCATGGGCGCGGGGGGCATCTTGGAATGGGTGATGTGGCTGATGAGTTATGAGCATTTTGCCCTGGCCCTGTATGATCAACCAGATCTCGTTGAGGCGATGTTTACAAAGGTAACCGAGATCCTGGTGACGGTATGCCGCGATCTATTGGATATGGGGGGATTCTGCGGCTACTTTATCGGCGATGATATGGGCCACGTCAGCGGCACGATGATCTCTCCCGCTTTGATGCGTCGGTACGTTTTCCCCAATCAACGTAAGTTGGCCGACGTCGCTCACGCCCACGGTGTGCCTTTCCTGCTACATGCTTGCGGCAACCTCTCTGAGGTGATGGAAGACCTAATTAATGAAGTACAGATTGACGCCAAGCACTCTTTTGAGGACAAGATCGAGCCGGTAGAGAGCCTTCACGCGCGCTATGGCAAGCGGATCGCGCTCCTAGGGGGCGTGGATGTGGACTTGCTTGCACGCGGCAGTGAGGCGCAAGTGCGGACGCGCACACGACAGCTTTTGGATGCGCTGGGGGACTCGGGAACCTGGTGTCTGGGCACGGGCAACAGCGTGGCCAACTATATCCCGGTGAGCAACTATCTGGCCATGCTTGATGAAGGGCGGCGTTGGAACCGCGAGCACTATGGCTAGAAGCTGCCTAGACCTCGGCGGGTTCCCAAAGCGCGTGGGGCGAGCTTGCCGGGCGGTTGTGAACTTGCTGGCAGGGCTTTTGTTGTTGGTTGGCTGTCAGGGCGTAGTGCCGGGACCGACGCCAACCCTTGAGCCCAGCAAGACGGCGACCCCTTCACCAAGCCCAACGGCTACTATGACGCCAACGTTCACGGTGACGCCTACAGCTACAGCCACGCCGACGGCAACGGTCACCGTGACGCCATCGCCTACGTTGGTGCCACTGCATGTGGAGTTCACCCTTGGGCAGGCTCAGGTTGCCCAAGGGCATACCGTGGGGTTACAGGTGATGACGAATCGCCCGTGCCGCGTCGCCGGTGTACTGGGGGAGCAGCCGTTGGGCTTTGTCTCAGAAGACGGCTTGAAGCATGTGGCCCTTGTGGGGATTAGCGCCATAGCTACGCCGGGGACGAGCATCCTAGCCGTTCGTGCGCGGGCCGAAGAGGGGCAAGAGGTAGCTTTGACCACAGCCCTATACGTCGTTGCCGGGCATTTTGGTCACGAGACGTTGTCTTTCTCGCCTCAGGTGGCCAAGCTGCTGGATCCCAAGATCACGGAGGCGGAACAGAAACGCCTCTCTGAGGTCTATGTGCTATTCACTCCCCGGATGTTATGGCAAGGGGTTTTTACTTGGCCCAGTAAAGGGGCGATCACGTCGGAGTTCGGCACGAGGCGCGGATACGAAAATAGAGAGGGGAGCTATCATGCGGGAATAGACATTAGCGGCAACATCGGCGACCTCGTGCGTGCGCCTGCTGCTGGCGTTGTGGTGCTGGCCGAGCCGCTTCGTGTGCGCGGCAATGCGGTGATCATTGATCACGGAGCAGGGGTTCTCAGTAGTTACTATCACCTGGATCGTATTGAGGTTCAGGTTGGGCAATTTGTGCAGCAGGGCGATATCTTGGGGCGCGTAGGAGCTACGGGGTTGGTGACGGGGGCGCACTTGCATTGGGAAATTCGCGTCAGAGGAGTGGCTGTGGACCCCAGGGAGTGGACCGTAAGGCAATTTCCTTAGGCGAGGGGAGGACGAAGCGATATGTCTGACACATTTTACACCGATCGCCCTTTGGTTTTCGCTCATCGCGGGGCGAGCGACATGGCGCCAGAGAATACGCTGGCAGCCTTTCAAGCTGCTCTTGAGGTGGGCGCGGATGGCATTGAACTGGATGTGACCCGTTGCGCCACGGGCGAGGTGGTGGTCATTCACGATGATACGGTTGACCGAACGACAAATGGGGCAGGGCGGGTGGATAGCCTGCCCTTTTATGCCCTGCGCGAGCTGGATGCCGGCTCGTGGTTTGGGAGCGAGTTTGCCGGAGAACGCATTCCCACTTTGCAGGAGGTTCTGGATCGCTTTGGCCATCGCTTGCGGATCAATATTGAGATCAAAGGCAGAAACTTGCGCGGCGATGGCCTGGAAGAGGAGATCGCGGAGATGATTCGTGTCCGTGCTTTGCAAAAGGAGGTGATCCTATCCTCCTTTAATCCCGCAGCCCTCATACGAGCCAGGCGCGTTGCGCCGGAATTGCGACGGGGGCTGTTATACGCTCCTGATCTGCCCATCTATCTGTCACGGGCCTGGTCCCTTCCACTGGTTCGGCCTGATGCACTCCACCCGGAACATACGATGGTGGACGAGAGATTAGTCCGCTGGGCGCATCGCCACGGCTTGCGCGTTGCTGCCTGGACTGTGGATGAGACGCAAGAGATGGAACGACTGATTCGGCTTGGGGTTGATATGATTATCACGAATCATCCGCGAAAGCTTCGGGAGGTTCTGGGTGGCCTCAGTTGACGTTTCCAGAGGCCTTATGGCCTATCGGTTGTGTAGCTTCTGGGTTGAGTCCAAGTTACGGGGCTGATGCAGTGAGCGAGGAAGTAAAGACTGAGCGTTTGAAGGCCAAGGAAACGCGCCTAAAGGAGATCATCGCCGCGTTCCCACGGGTGGCTGTGGCCTTCTCGGGAGGTGTGGATAGCAGCTATCTCTTAGCGGCCTGCATAGACGTGTTGGGGCCAAAGCGGGTCGTTGCCCTGACTGCAGATTCGCCCCTTGTGCCACGTGCCGAGTTGGCTACTGCCCGAGAGGTGGCCCGATTGCTCGGTGCAGAGCATCGCGTGATCTCCAGCGACGACCTGGCGATTCCGGAAGTAGCCGGGAACATCGGGCGGCGCTGCTATTACTGTAAGCGCGCGCGTTTTGCCCTCCTGATCAAGCTGGCCGGAGAAGCGGGGGGAGCTCAGCTCTTGCACGGCGAGAACGCCGACGATGCTTTGGATTATCGGCCGGGCTCACAGGCCGCTCAGGAGCTCGGCGTGAGGGCTCCTCTGGCCGAGGCCGGATTGACCAAAGCCGACATTCGTCAGCTCTCTAAGGAGCGTGGTTTGCCTACTTGGGATCATCCTCCGGCTGCCTGCTTGGCTACTCGTTTTCCCTATGACGTCCCCCTCACTCGCGAGGGGCTAGAGCGCGTGGAACGGGCAGAGGAATGGCTACGCCAGACGATCGGGTTGAAGCTCGTGCGCGTGCGGGATCATTATCCCGTTGCCCGTATTGAGGCCGAGGCGGAAGAGATCGCCCGCCTGGCCAGGCCGGAGGTGCGTTCTGCTATCTCTGAGCACTTGCGTGCCCTTGGATACCGTTATGTCGCTTTAGATCTTGATGGATATCGTACGGGGAGCTTCAATGTCAGTATCGCCAACTCCTGATCAGGATGTGTTGAAAGATTCTCCCATTGCTCGGCCGGACTTTGAGCGGGTACAACGCAAGGGGGTGCCTGAGATCGTCTTGGCAGAGAGCAAGAGCGTCGCGCAGAGCTTGGCCATCGCGGCCGCCTTTTTGGAGCGGACCGGCCGGGCGATCCTCAGTCGGGTCCCCCCTGATTTGGAGGCAGCTCTGATAGAGACCTATTCCCCCGGCGGTTTTGAGTGGTACCCTGCCTCGCGTACGGCGATTATTCGCCGTGAAAGAGGCACGGTAGCTCGGACCGGTGGGCGAGTGGGGATTATCACGGCGGGCACTTCTGATCAGCCCGTAGCTGAGCTGGCGGCCATCGTCTGTCGGGAAATGGGGTGCGAGGTGTACACCGTCTACGATGTGGGGGTCGCAGGGCTACATCGGCTCTTTGAACCCCTGAAGCAACTTTTGGAGGTGGCTGAGGTTGACGTGATCATCGTTGCCGCGGGGATGGATGGTGCTCTTCCTTCCGTTGTCTCCGGCTTGGTGAACGTGCCGGTGATCGGATTGCCGACCTCTGTTGGCTATGGCATGGGCGGCCAAGGGCAGGCCGCTTTGCTGGCCATGTTACAGACCTGTGCACCGGGCCTGGCTGTGGTCAATATAGACAACGGCGTGGGCGCAGGAGCCATAGCTGGGCTCATCGCGAACCGGGTTGCTGCCGCAAGGGGAGGCTTGAAAAATGGGGGAAAAAGTTGCTAGCATGGCCGTACCCCAAAAACATGAGGAAGAAGTGCTTCTTCTGGAATGTAATCTAGATGATATGACCGCGGAGGCGTTAAGCTATACGTTGGAACGCCTGTTGGCAGCCGGAGCCCTGGATGTTTGGTTCACGCCCATCACCATGAAGAAGAGCCGCCCAGCCACGTTGCTCTCGGTGCTCTGTAGGCCGGAGGATGGGCCAGCTCTCCGAGATTTGCTTTTGCGGGAGACAACTACCTTGGGCGTGCGTTGGCAGCGTTTGCAGCGCGAGGTTGCAGGACGCGAGATGGATCAGGTTCGCACGCCTTGGGGGGTCGTGCGTCGCAAGCTCAAGATCCTGGATGGGCGGGTGGTCAGTATCAAACCGGAATTTGAGGATTGCGCGCGCTTAGCCCGCGAGAACCAGATCCCTTTGGACCGGGTCATCGAGGCCGCGCGCGCTATCGTCCCTGACACTGACCAAGGGTTCACTTGTAGAGAAGGGGCAAAAAGCTCTGAAACTGGGTAGGCGGCGTAGGCGTCTCCGTGGGTTTTATCTCTGTTGGTGTGAGTGTGGGGGTTGCCGTAGCTGTACGGGTTGCTGTAGCTGTTGGCGTGCTCGTGGCAGGACACGCTTTGATGTCCACTACGCTGACGACGGAGGCCTCGCCCGGCTCTTGGAGTTCAGTTGCCGTATAGGTGAATGTGTTCGTGATCACCGTGCCTGTGCGCAGACTTGAATAGGTGCGCAGAGTCAGCCGGGCCTCAACCATTTGGCCGGGGTTGACGACCGCGGCCTTCCAGATCACTGCGTTGAGGTCAACATCGTATGTTCCGGAGATCGTGCCCCCCAGTTCTCCCGGAGCAAACCAAGTTCCGAGGGGCACAAAATCGGTGATCACAAGTTTAGAGAGCGGCGATATACTGCTTGTATTAGTCAGGCGGAATGTATAGTAGAGCCTGTAGCCTGGGCAAAGCGTCGCGGGTCCTCCCGTGAGCGAAACTTGGATGCCGGGCGTCTCGGGCGTAGCGGTTGGGCTCGGTTCTGGGGGGATGGTGGGCCCTGATGGGAGGGTTTCTGAAGGGAGGGGTTCGTCGGAAAGGCTTATCTTTGCTAAATCCATAGGGCGCTGTGTGGAAATAGGGATTGTTTCCGCTCGTGTCAAGAGTGCAGCACCTATCCACGATGAAACCAGAAGGGCGATCACAATCCATGGCGCTTTTCCGTTCATAGTATCTCCTACTCTCCTACTTAAGGCTTTCTAGGGCTAGAATAACCGGCAGAGATGAAAGGCAAGTGAAAAAAGGTTGGTCAGGCCGTGACGGTTTCGTCATCCTTACTCGTGATCGTAAGATGTGAATAGCTACTACATATAACGAGTGAGGCCCTCGTAGGTAACAGGGCGTTGCCAAATCTCAAAACTGTCGGACGGGAATATCGGTATGTTAGATATCATTGAGTCGTTGTTTCGTTCTCCTTCATCTTTTTACTGCGCTCTGGGCCCATATCAACGGCTGTTAGATTGTGCTTTGAAAGCGCTGGGAGAGGCTCAAGCCATACAGCGCATCTGGGCCAGGGACGGCACTTTATGGCGACAAGCGCCAGAAGAGGTGGCCGAGATCACGAATCGCTTGGGTTGGCTGGATTTGCCTTTCACCATGCGCGCCCAACTAGCAACCCTTCGGACTTTGAGTGCCGAGGTGTCGGCCGAGGGCTTTAGTCACGTGATCTTGCTGGGCATGGGCGGTAGCAGCTTGGCGGCGGAGGTCATACGCCTCATCTTAGGCCGTTCCGCCGGTTATCCGGATTTGACCGTCTTGGATAGCACCGACCCGGCTCAGATCCGGCATACCGCGGCGATCGCACCGCTCTCGCGTACTCTGTTCATCGTCGCCAGTAAATCAGGGCTAACCGCGGAGGTTGCCAGCCTTTATGCTTATTTCAGGGCCGCCTTGCTTGCGGAGGTTGGGGAAAGCTGGAAGAGACATGTACTGGCCGTCACGGACCCGGGGACCAGACTGGCTGCTTTGGCCCAAGAGGAGGGTTTTCGGGCCCTGTTCTTTAACCCGCCAGACGTTGGAGGGCGGTATTCAGCGCTCTCCCTTTTCGGCTTGCTCCCGGCAGCGCTCATCGGTGTGGATCTTGAGCGTCTTTTAGAGCGCGCAGCGAATATGGCTGCAGCGTGCAATACACCGGCTTCGGGCGCGGATAATCCCGGCTTGATCCTTGGCGCAGTGATGGGCGAGTTGGCCCACCATCCCTATCCTGGCCGTGACAAGCTGACCCTTCTCACTTCTGCAGAGTTAGCGCCTTTTGGGGCTTGGGTCGAGCAATTGATCGCCGAAAGCACCGGCAAAGAGGGGCAGGGTATCCTACCGGTGGAAGGCGAATGTTTGAGAGAGCCGAAACAGTATGGCGCGGATCGCTTTTTCGTTTATCTGCGGCTTGATACAGCCGATAACCGCGGGAACGATGCCCTACTGGCCCATTTAGTGGAGTTAGGGCATCCGCTGGTCGTGTTGCGCCTGAGAGACGTATATGACCTTGGTGCCGAATTCTTCCGCTGGGAGTTCGCGACGGCGGTGGCCTGTCAACGGTTGGGGATCAATCCCTTTGATCAGCCGGATGTAGAATCGGCCAAGGTCCAGGCGCGTAACGGCCTCGCACAATACGAGGCGACGAAAACGCTTGTGGAAGAGCCATCGGTATTGCGGGACGGGGTGCTGACGTTCTATGGCCCCATGCCCTCAACGAGCGATGCGAGCGAATATCTCTGCGGTTTCTTGGGGCAGATCAAGGAGGGTGAGTATATCGCCTTGATGGCCTACATTGAGCGCAGTGAAACCCATCGTGCCCTGCTGCAGAAGGTGCGCTGTGCTCTGGGCGAGAAGTTGGGGGTGGCCACCACGGTGGGCTTTGGGCCGAGGTTCCTGCATAGCACAGGGCAGTTGCACAAGGGGGGGCGCAACATGGGCCTTTTCTTGCAGCTTACCCAGGACGAGCCCGATGATTTGGCCAT
>DAOTVR010000347.1:0-3162 GCA_034436315.1 Anaerolineae bacterium | reverse complement strand
CAGCGCTTCGGAAAAGCGCCCATAGTCCACGGTGACGACAAGAGGCAGATCACCCGTGCGCTGCTTGATTTCCTTAAGGACATCAAAAGCGAGGGGGAATCCTCTGTCGTCGCCGAGGTAGAGCGCCTTAAGCCCCCGAATGGTGGAGACGGCTTCCAAGAGATGGCGGCCATTGCCGTGGATGTGCAGCACCCCGCCATCAAAGCACGCCAGGATGCGCTCTACCGGCTCGCGTCCCCAGCGCTCAAAGTAGGCCACCGACGTCATATGGAAAGGGTCAACGCTCTCGGAAACGATGCGTCCGGGCAACCATTGGGCCATCGTGCTACAGGTGCCCCCTTCCAAGAGGGGCACTTGGCGGAAGAAGGCCTCTTGGATGGTAACGTTGAGTTCAAAGGCGTAATCGATAACCTGGGCAATCAGCTCGGGGTGCTCCAGGAGCAACTCATAGGTCCGGGTGGCTCCGAATAGCTCAAAGGCAAAGTTCAGGCTGTCAATAAGGATGAAATGGCTGATAGCGAACTTGCCTTGGGCAGCCCGGACGAAAATCTCCATTTGCCTTTGATAACGGCTCATCCAGAGCGGATCCGGCTCGGCTGGCAAACGCTCCAAGCCCTGGCCGCTGGGCAAGATCGGCGCGACCATGGAGGAAATCCAGCCCGTATCCGGATCGCACAGGAAGCGCACGTCCCCACCCACCAGGCCGCCGTATAACCCTTGATCCATCTCGCTCAGGTAAGCACTGGGGATAGCATCGTCGTAGAGAGGGGTATGTTCGGCCAAGTAAGCGTCCCAGAAGCGTGCCCGTTCGCAGGGATCAGGATACTCGCAAAAGCCGGCCGGATGTTGGGCGGCGAATTCGCGCAGAGTCGCGCTGGGCAAACTCATCACCGCGAATATCCTATCCTGTGCTCTCTGCTCATAGAGCAGATGCAATCGCCCGAGCACGTCCTCCACGTGGGGGCAATAAAGTAAAGGAGAGGACATGATTTCCGTTCCTTTAGGATGGGGACGAACTATTGTACATTATGAACTAGAGCCATTCATGCCCAGGAGGAACGAATGTACCTATGGCCACCTGAAGCGTTTACCGACCTGCGGGTTGACTGGAGAGCACTCGGGTGATCTCCTCGGCAGCGATCACGGGGGAGCCTTGATAGAGATAACAGGCCACGGCCCGATGCGGCTCGACTTGATAAAAAGGTGGTATGCTCTCGCGACACATCGGCATCGCCCTCGGGCAGCGGTCGGTGAATTTGCAACCCACAGCCATCCTAGGCGGGCCCTCTCGCCACACCCCCGCCCTTTGGCCCCGTTGCCACCTTTGATCCGGATCGGGCCAAGGGATGGAGGCAACCAGAAGCTGGGTATAAGGGTGTTGGGGATTGCGGATCACCGGATCCACATCGCCGATCTCTACGATGGATCCCTGATAGAGTACCACGATGCTATCGCTGATATGGTAAGCTGTTGTGAGATCGTGGGTAATATACAGGATCGAAATGCCGAATTCTCGGTTGAGCTTGCGCAAGCTCTCCAAGATGGTAGCCCGGAGGGAAGCGTCCACCATGGACACGGGTTCGTCGGCCACAATAAGCCGCGGCCTCAGGAGCAATGCCCGAGCTACCGTGACGCGCTGGAGCTGCCCCCCGCTAAGTTGATGGGCATAGCGCCCCAAGGTCTCCTCCGGCCGCAGCCCCACGCCGACGAGGGCTTTCTCCATGAGGGTGCGCGCTTCCGCGCGAGACCTGGCCAAGCGAAATTTGTGGATAGGCACTTCCAAAATGTGCTCTACCTTGTAGAAGGGATTGTAGACGGCAAATGGGTCCTGGAAAATGGCCTGCACGTCGCGACGAAAGGTATCCCACTCCTGGGCGGATAGCTTGCGCAGGTCTTTGCCCTCATATAAGACCTGGCCCGACGTAGGGGTGAGGAAGCCCAAAAGCAATAACCCTAGGGTGGTTTTCCCGCTGCCGCTTTCGCCGGCCAGGGCGGTAATCGTAGGGGCACCGCCGCCCGTGGAGAGAGAGATATTCTCCAGAGCAACCGTACTGCTGCGCACGAAGGTGCCCCGGGTGTAGACCTTGGTAACGTTTCGTAATTCAAGTAGCGCTGTCATCTCTACACCTCGCCCTGGTGACAAGCTACCCATCGGTTGGGGCTCACCTCCACAAGGGGTGGGACCTCTTTGCTACAGATATCCTGGGCCTGAGGACAACGGGGATGAAAGTTGCATCCGGGCGGCACGTTCAAGAGCGAGGGCGTGAGGCCAGGAATGCTTCTGAAAGCCCCTTTCTCGCCCAAGAGGGGGACGCTGCTAATCAAAAGCTGTGTGTAGGGATGCAGAGGGCGACGAAAGACCTCACGGACGTTCCCCACTTCCACCAATCTTCCTGCATACATGACGGCCAGGCGCTCGACGAACTGGGCCATCAAGCCCATGTCATGGCCAATCAGGATCACGGCGGCTCCCAGCTCCTCCTGAAGCTGGCCGATCGTCTCCATCACCTGCCTCTGCACGACCACATCTAGGGCGCTGGTAGGCTCGTCGGCCACGACCACCTGAGGGCGCAGCGAGATGGCGATGGCTACACATACGCGTTGCTTCATGCCCCCGCTCAACTCATGGGGATACATAGAAGCTACGTTGCGCTCCAATCCCACCAACTCCAGGGTTTCGTAGACTCGCGCCTCTAGCTCCTGATGCGACATGCCCGGGTTGTGAGCTCGCATGCCATCCATGATTTGATTTTTGACGCGCATCACCGGATTCAGCGAATTCATAGCCCCCTGGGGTATCAAGCTAATCTGGTTTAGGCGGATCCTGCGCATCTCCTCCCAGGAGAGCTTGGTCAGGTCAACCCCATTGAGGAGGATTCTCCCTCCCTCAATGCGTCCAGGTGGCTTGATGAGGCGCAATAGGCTCAAGGCGAGGGTGGATTTGCCACATCCGGATTCTCCCACCAGGCCCAGTTTCTCGCCCGCGTTAAGGTTGAAACTAACGCCATCTACCGCCTTGATTGGCCCTGAACTGGTAGGGTAATAGACTTTGAGGTTCTCTACCTGAAGCACATGACCGTTCACGTCGGTCTCCTCAGCCTGGGATTGGCGATCTGGTCTAGTCCGGCGGAAATAAGGAACAGCCCCATAAAGGTCAATACA
>DAOTVR010000346.1:0-5481 GCA_034436315.1 Anaerolineae bacterium | reverse complement strand
GGGCGAATCCCCGTCCATGAAGTGGTTGCGGTAGCCCAAAAAGAACACCTCCTTGAACCCCAACACCTGGGCCAGCTCACGCACCTCGCGCTCGTTGGCCAGGATCGTCTCCCCCAGGCTGGGGGTGGGGCCACACTTTTCGTCGTTGGTGGTCTGGATCAGGTAGCCGGTATAGCCCTCGCGCAACAACTTGGCGACGGTGCCCGCGCAAAAAAGGGGCACGTCGTCCGCATGGGCCTGGATGGCGGCCAGGACCTTTCCGGCGTGGGGCTGCCCCTCGGCGGGGCGCTCAATAAAGACCGGCTTACCGGCGTCATCGGGCATGATCATCTCTAAAACCCTCCTTTCGTGTTCCCTAAAGGGGCTTGGGCGCGGCTAGCCGCAACCTGAAGGTCTTGATCTCAAAGGGCCCGAGGTCAAAGCGGATGAGCTGGCCCCCTTCCACATGGAGCTTGGCCTGGGCGTTCTCCAGGAGGTCGGCCTCCTCGGCCCCTAGGAGACCGGGCTTTACCCTCAGGGTAGCCCCCTGCACGGGCCGCCCCTCGGCCTCATAGACGCGCAGCACGGTCAGGCCGTCCTCGCCGGGCTTGAGGGCCGAGAGCACCACGTTATCCGGCGAGATCTCCACCAACCCCCACCGCTTGGGCAGCTCGCCGGGATGCGGGGCTGCCTTGCACACGATCAAAGGGTTATTGAACTCCAGCCCGGCGCGATAGGCGCGCGCCTCTCGCCAGGTGCCCCGATGGGGCAACAAGGCGTAATCAAAGCTCAGCCGTTTGCCCAATTCCTGCCCCGAAGCGGAGGAAACCCCCGGCTCGTAGCCCCCCGCGAAGGCATAGGCCACGAGTTGCGCCGCGCGTAGGAGGGAGAGCATCATCACGCCATCGTCCACGTTATTGCCCGGCAGGCCGCGATTGATCAGGCTCAGGCCGTATTCGCCATCCCCATAGTCCATCCAATTCTGCGCGGGTAGCTCCCGTTCGGGGCGTTCAATGGCCCCGAAGGGGATCTCGTGGGTGATCTTGCCGCCCACGATCGTGGTGGGGAAGAGCACCCGATAACGCACCCACCGGTCGTTATTGAGGATCTCGGTGTGGAAATCAACCCGCGGCAAGCCGGCGTACAGGCGCACCCTGCTGACCCACCAACCGCTCCCGAAAGGATGCGAGATATAGAACTCGGCCATCACTGGCCCCCAATGGATCCGGCCATCGCCCACCTGATCGCTGGATAGCTCGGCCTGGCCCGGCCGGGGCGCGGGATGGCGGCGGTCCGAGGGGATGGACTGGTCCCCCTTCAACGCCCCGCCGATCTGCCAGAAATCGCCGCCATCCCTCTCGCGGGCGACGACGTTGCCCAGCCCCTCGCGCAGAAGCTCGCGCCCCTCCGGCTTGAGCTTCAGGCTGACCAGCGCGCCGCTACGGAGGTCAAACTCCAGGCGGCAGTACTCGTTGGCCATAAAGCCCCGTTCGCCCGCCAGATTGGGGTCGTGAGCCACGCCGAACCACCCCAGCCCGCCGGTGCCCGCTGTCAGCGTAGAGGGGATAGCCTGCTCGCCATTGGGAATCACCCGATAGACCGCGTAGCCCATCGCCGGCACCTCGCGGGCGATGAAGGCGATCCTGGCCCGCTTTAGCCCTCCGCCGGGATAGCGTTCTGCCTCCAACACCTGCACGGGGAGGGCCCGCCCCTCTGCATCGCGCAGGCCCAGGCTCAGCACCTGCGTCTCGGTGAAGGCCACCTCCACCTCGACGATGTCGGAGCGCGACCATCCCAGGGTGTTGAAGACGATCAGCGGGATCCCCTCGCCGCTCGTATCTACCTTGGAGGCGATGCTCGCCAGGCGGGCGTCCAAAAGCTCTGCGGCCAGGCGTTTGGAGTAATAGTAGCTGTGCATGGTGTCCTCAAAAACCTTGTCCACCTGCACGCCACAGATGCAATCGTGGAATTGGTTAAAAAGCACCGGCTCCCAAGCTCGTTCCAGGGCCGCAACGTCAACGGGCAAGCCCAACCAGGCGGCCAGGGCATCGCACTTTTCTATGGTGGTCAACAAACGCTCCAGCTCGCGGTTGGCCTGCTTGACCTCAATGCGGCTGCTATAACAACCCTGAAAGATGGGGTTCAAGTCCCCGCTCACGACGGCTAAGCGGTGGCCGGCGTCAAGCGCCTCGCGCAGGGCGGCTAGGTGCTCATCCGGCGTGGCGACGCGGAGCTCAAAGGGCGCTGCGGGATCACGGTTAAAGGCCTCAACCAGCTCGGCGAGGTGCGGCTCCGGCTCGCCCAGGTCAACGCCGCTCAGGCCGACGAGGACCGGCGTGGGCGCGAAAGGTTTGAGATGCTCGTAGCGCTGGCGGACGAACTCCTTGAACTCGGGCAGGTTCTTGGGCGAGCCGAAGAGGAAGCCGTAGCTATAGGGCAGCCAGATGGCCAACACCTGCGAACCATCTATCCCCTGCCAGTAGAACTCCGAAGGGGTTTGCGCGTCGGGCACGCCGCGGAAGAAATAGTAACAATCAAAGCCCGCCTTGCGCAGGAGTTGAGGCATCTGGGGGTGGTGGCCGAAGGTATCCAGCGCCCAACCAACCCTCACCTCCACGCCCAGCTTGTCACGGCAGTAACGTTTGCCGTAGAGCACCTGGCGGATGAACGACTCGCCGCTGGGGATGTTTACATCGGCCATCGTGTCCATGCCGCAGGTGATCTGTAGCCGCCCCTGGGCGATCATCTGGCGGAAGGTGGCCTCCTCCTCGGGGTAACGTTCCAGAAAGGGGCGGATGTAGCAGACCTGATCCAGCACGAAGCGATAGCGCGGATCGGCCTTCAAGCATTGCAAAGCATAGAGGATGTGCGGCAGGCCCATCTCTAGGTACTCGGCGCGGGTCTTGAATACCACCGCGTCGTAATGCGTGTGCGGGATGACGAAAAGACGATCTCTCACCGTATCTTCCCCCTTCTTAGTTTAGATCGGAACATTTTGACCATCACGGCGTATTCCGGCCTTTTCGGGTGGGGAGGCCGAAGCGCTCCGCCGTCCTGACCATCAAGTTCAGATGCTCTACCGGCGTGCCGGGGATGACGTTGCAGCCATCGCAGAGGATATACCCCCCTACAGGAGCCAACTTCTCTAGGGTTTCCCAGATAGCCTCCACGATGCGCTCCGGTGGGCCTTGGTGCAGGAGGAGGCAGTCAATGTTTCCATATAGTTGGGCATGGCCCCCCAACTCCCTGGCGACCAGGGCCGGATCCACCACCGAGCCAAAACCATAGAAGCTGGTGATGTGTAGGTCATCGCGCAAGGAGCCCAGAAGGTGCCCGCTGGTTCCACACATGTGCATGAGGCGCTCGCCGGGGAAAGCCTCATAGAGCTGCAAACAATAGGGCACGACGAACTCGCGGAACTGCCTCACGGAGATGATCTGTGCCGAATCCTCGGCGATGCCAAAGCCCCCGGTGCGCTCCTCGGCCACGTGCTCGCGGCAGTAACGCTCCATGCGGATCATCGCCCGGGTGATCTTGGCCAATAGCGCGTGGCACTCCTGGGGCGCGGCGTAGAGCCACTCGTAGAAGCGCTCGCCGGCCAGGTCCACGGCCGTAGAAAAAGGTCCCAGCGCGTAGGCTCCCATAGAGACCAGCACCCGCGCCCGCTTGCCGTTGAAATAGACCTGCACCTCATCTTGCAAAAGTCGGCGCCACTCCAAGGCCCACGCAATGCCCTTGCCCCAAAGGCCATCCTCCGGGGTGGCCTCGGGCACGCGGGCCATATCTTCAATCGTCTCCACATAGGGCATCGCCCGAGGGGGCACGTCGTCCTGATAGACGATCGGGGCACCGAAGGCGCTGGCGTTGGGGACGTTCTCAAAGTCGGGCGTCACCACGATATCCGTAGAGGTGCAGCGATCCTCCTCTACGTGTTCCAGCAGCCATTTATAGTTCTCCAACTGGTGGATCAGATTGGCCCGCGCCGAGCTCAGGTACTCGTCATAGCCCACACCGCGTTGGTCGAGCAGGTAGCGGGTGAACAGGCCGAGCACCACCGGCACCCGATCCACGTATTCGAAGCGCTTGGCAGCCTCCATGCGCCGCCGACTGGCCTCCATCTTCTCCTCAGGATAGGTGATATGTATCGTGTATGTGCTCATGGATGCTCCTTCACGGTCATTTCCAATGTACTCCTTGCGCCAACCCCTTGCGTCGCCTTAACCTCGGCGATGGCCGCCCCGGCGCGGGCAGCGAGGGGGCTTTCGGGATACTCGGCGATCACGCGCTCAAAGAGCGCGATGGCCTCTGCTGCCAAGCCCTTACGGCGCTTTTCCTCGCCGCAGCCACAGAGTAGCTCCGGCGCCAGGGCCTCTGCCTCGCTTCCTAGAGGCTGCCCGGCCTTGGCAAAGGCCTCCAAGATGCACAGCGCCTCACACGGCCTCTTGTTCCTCCTGGCCAGGAAGGCCAGGTGATACGTGTCGCTGAGGATTCGGGCGGCGCTCAGAGCGGTTGGCGTGTTGGGGTAACCCCTCAAGACCGCCTGACAGCGGGCGATGAGCTGATCATACTCCCTCGCGCGGACCATCGCCAGTGCCCACCCCTCCAACTGGGCCGCCCATTGGCAGTGGGTCTCATCCAGAGCTGCCGGCGCAGCCTGGCCGGCGGGCGTATCGGCGTACTCTCGGAGTAGGAGCTGATACCGGGCGATGGCTGCCTCATGCTCGCCCGCTTCGCGCAACGCCAACGCCCAACGGCTATAGGCCTCGGCGAGGGCCTCTCTGGCCTGCGCCCCGGTGGGCGAACCCAGATGTGCCTTGAGGGTTTGGATATAGGCCTCAAAGCCCCTTTCACCGTTCGCCGAGTGAGCCAGGTCGTCCAACCATTCTCGGTAGGCCTCGGCTGCGGCCTCCAGCAACCCGCCCCTAGGTAGCTTGCCAGCATAGTCCACGAGCAAAACCCAATACGTTTGGATGGCCTGCTCGTAATCCCCTGAACGCCTGAGCTGAGCCGCCCATTCGGCGTAAGCCTCGGCGAGGGCCACCTCGGCACGCCCTCCGATGGGGGCATCGGCATACTCCTCCAGGACGGCCTGGTACTTTTGTATGGCCGCCTCGTACGCCCCCGACCTGCGCAGGCCCTCGGCCCATTCGTACAGCGTCTCGGCGATGGCCACCCGCGCTTGAGAGGATAGCAGCCCTTCTGGATAACGCTCTAGATAAGCGCGGTATCCGGCCAGCGCATCGGCCAATCGCCCTTGGCTGCGGGCCTCGTCGGCCGTTTGGATCAGCTCACACTCTACGCGGTTAGCGCGCGCCGTAGCGATAAAGGGGCTAAAGGTCAGCCGATAGAGGGTTGTCACACGGGCGTAGTGCTGGGCGGCGCGCTTCGCATCTCCCGCCTGATGCGCCACCAACGCGGCCTGGAACTCTCGCCGGGCGGCGAGGCGATACTGCCGGAAGGCGAATAGCCCCAGCGAGAGGAGGGCCCCAAGCAACAAAAGCT
>DAOTVR010000345.1:0-6140 GCA_034436315.1 Anaerolineae bacterium | reverse complement strand
GCCCAGGTAAGGTTCTTCGTGTTGCATCGAATTAAACCACACGCTCCGCTGCTTGTGCGGGCCCCCGTCAATTCCTTTGAGTTTTAACCTTGCGGCCGTAGTCCCCAGGCGGGATACTTAACGCGTTAGCTTCGGCACCGGGAGATTTCAACCCCCCGCTACCCAGTATCCAACGTTTAGGGCTAGGACTACCGGGATATCTAAACCCGTTCGCTCCCCTAGCTTTCGCCTCTCAGCGTCAGGTGCAGTCCAGGGGGCCGCCTTCGCCACCGGTGTTCCTCCTGGTATCTGAGCATTCCACCGCTACACCAGGAATTCCGCCCCCCTCTCCTGCCCTCTAGTGGCCTAGTTTTGAGCGACCTCTCCCGGTTGAGCCGGGAGCTTTCACGCCCAACTTTGACCACCGCCTACTTGCCCTTTACGCCCAGTAAATCCGGATAACGCTCGCCTCCTACGTCTTACCGCGGCTGCTGGCACGTAGTTAGCCGAGGCTTCTTCCTCAGGTACTGTCCTCCCTCATCCCTCAGAAAAGAGCTTTACAGCCCGAAGGCCTTCGTCGCTCACGCGGCGTCGCTGCATCAGGCTTGCGCCCATTGTGCAATATTCCCTGCGGCTGCCCCCCGTAGGAGTCTGGACCGTGTCTCAGTTCCAGTGTGGCTGGCCGTCCTCTCAGACCAGCTACCGATCGTCGCCTTGGTGAGCCATTACCTCACCAACTAGCTAATCGGCCGCGGGCTCATCCCAAAGCGGGAGGGATTCCCCCCTTTCCTCCTCGCGGAGCTCATGCGGTATTACCTGGCCTTTCGACCAGCTATCCCCCACTTCGGGGTAGATCACCCACGTGTTACGCACCCGTTCGCCACTGACCGGCCCCCGGGGCTCCACCCCCTCGGAGACCTCCGACGATTTCTCGCCCTCCGCCCCCTCCAGGGCTTCCCCCCTCAGCCGGCCCGTCCGACTTGCCTGTATCAGGCACGCCGCCAGCGTTCATCCTGAGCCAGGATCAAACTCTCCATCAAAACCAACGGAACCCCTCCGGGTCCCGTTACCTCACCTGTCTCTCCGGATCCGCCATTCCTGCCACTCTTCAGTTGTTAAGGTGCACTTGTGAGGACCAACTTCCCTCACATTGCCTTAAACCGTCTGTGATTTTAACACACTCTTAAACACTTGTCAAATCGCGGTTTTCTTGTCCCCAGTATCACCCAGTTTACTGCTCAGCATATACTTATGCCCTCTTGGCTGCCAGAAACCGGATCCTGTCTTTCACTGGGGATGGCAAATATGCCACCGATCTCTTATCCTGTCAAATCTGACAAACCGTCTAAGAACGTGCTCTTCAAGGCTCACCCTCTCGGACAAGCGGGCCGCAAGTATAGCATAGCTTCGCCAAACGTCAAAATGCGGCCCTCTACCCGATGGCGCCGCGCTCTTCGCCGGCACTCAATTTGCGACTTTTATCCTATCGCCGCGCTCAGTAAGATGTTATAATCTTATGAGATTCATACAATCGGGGAGGTTATCTATGAGCGAGTATATCAATAATTCTTCCAAGCGCCGCAAGGAAATCCTCAAAGGGCTTATTCGCGATCTCCACGCAGGTGGGAACTTGGCCGAGATCAAAGCGCGCTTCAGGGAACTGGTCGGCGATATTTCGGCCGTAGAGATCTCACAACTAGAGCAGGAGCTCATCGCCGAGGGGCTGCCGGTAGAGGAGGTAAAGAGGCTGTGCGACGTGCACGTAGCCGTTTTTCAAGAGAGCCTAGAGGGTCAAACCGCTCCAGAGATGACCCCGGGACATCCTGTACACACCTTCAAATACGAGAATTTCGCCGCCGGCGAGGTGCTCGACTTATTGGCCGAGGCAATCAAGGACCTCCCCGCGGAGGACGCCCTGGCCCGCGCCCGCAGTTATTTTGAGCAGCTCGCCGAGATCAACAAGATCTACCTGCGTAAGGAAAACCTGCTCTTCCCCTTCCTGGAGAAGCACGGCGTGAGCGGCCCCTCTAAGGTGATGTGGGCGGCCCACGACGACATCCGGGCCCGCCTCAAGGAATTCAAAGAGGCCCTCCAAGAAGGCGAGCCAGCCCGCATCCGCGAGCTCTTCACGCCGCTGGCGGAAGCCATCCGGCAGATGTTTTACAAGGAGGAGCACATCCTCTATCCTACGGCGCTTAAGGTGCTGAGCGAAGAGGAATGGCTGGCCATCCGCAATCAGAGCGACGAGATCGGTTACTGCTTGATCCGCCCGGGCGACCAGTGGCGGCCCAAAGCAGCCCAACCCGCCGAGCTACCCACGACCAAGGCCTACGCCGAGACCCCCACCACGGGGGCAATCGCCCTTGAGACTGGTGCGCTGACGGCAGAGCAAATCAATTTACTCCTCAAGCATCTCCCCGTGGACATCACTTTCGTGGACGAAGAGGACACCGTGCGTTACTTCTCGCAGACGCCGGAGCGCATCTTCACCCGGACGCCGGCGATCATCGGACGCAAGGTGCAGAACTGCCACCCGCCCAAGAGCGTGGCTATCGTAAACCGCCTGCTGGAGGATTTCAAGACGGGCAAACGCGATGTAGCCGAGTTCTGGATCCAGATGGCCGGCAAGTTCGTCCATATCCGCTACTTCGCCCTGCGCGACGCAACGGGCAAATACCGAGGCACCATAGAAGTCACCCAAGATATCGGCCCTTTACGCAAGCTGGAGGGCGAGCGCCGGCTCCTGGACGAAATATAAGGATGAAGGATGAAGCCTTCATCCTTCCTGCTTCATCCTTCATCCTTTCGTGAAGTGAGGACCTCGCCGGTCTACTTCAGGTGTTCTGCCACCCAGGCGACGTCCAGCTCCTGCAACTTGGCCAGGGTGGGCACGCCGGTTTGGGGATCCCAACCCATCATGGCGTAGAAGGTGGTCAGGTTCTCGTCCAATACCTCGGGGTCAATGGGCTTTTCGTTGAGCGTGCCGCTCTTATGAGGCACCCGCATGCGCAAAGGCAAGGTATCGTCGGCACGGGTGAAGCCCTCGCGGATGTTAAAAGCCCGAGCCATGGTCACCCCGCGCTCGGCGGTTTTCATCAGTTCCCAGACGTTCGTCTCCCAGCCGGTGATCGCCCGGACGAGCTGCACCACCTGATCGCGACTCCAGGGGATGAAACAACAGCTCCCCAAGTGATTGGGCACCCATGCCCAATGCGTGCCATAGATATAGGCGCGCACCTTGCCCGGGTTGAGCTCGGTCTGGGGTATAGCCTCATAGATACCGAATCCCTGCATTCCCTCACCCACGGGCTCCTTTGACATGCCGCCATCCCAGAAATTGTGCACGTGATCGGCGCCCGTCGGCGAGACGGCATAGCCCAAAGCCTGGCCGTGTCGCGTGCGGCACTCGTGCATGGGCAGTGGCTGGCCCTTGACGGCGAGGACGAACTGTTCGGCCCCCCGGCCGATCTTGGCCGCGGCGCGGATCGGCCCCTCGGCGAGGAGATCGCCCAGGCCCCGGCGCTCGGCGATCATCTGCACCAACTCCACCATGGCCTTGCCGTTGCCGAAGCGCAAGTCCAAACCGCCGGTATCTTCCTTGGTTAACAGCCCCGCCTCGTAACACTCCATAGCGAAGGAAACCATCATCCCTGTAGAGATGGTATCTAGAGAGTAAGCATTGCAGATCTCGTGGGCCTTGGCGATGGCGCGCAGGTCGTCCACGCCACAGTTAGAACCGAAGGCAGCGCAAGTCTCGTATTCCGGGCCTCCGTAGATCGGGTTCACCTTGTAATCCTGGTCGTTGACCTCAACCACGCGCTTGCAGCGCACCGGGCAGGCATAGCAACCCTCGCGATCTTTGAGGATCGTATCGCGCATGGTAGCTCCGGTGATCTTGCTCGCGCCCTCAAATTGCCCGTCCTGGAAGTTGCGCGTGGGCAATGCACCGAACTCGCTCAAGTCTATCAGGCCACCATCGGTGCCGGTATCGTGGAGGCCCCAGGCATCCTTCTTCCAATTATCGCGCATCCACGAAGCCAACGCCTTCAGTCCCTCGGGGTCGGCGACCTCCACATTGCCCTTGGCGCGGGCGGCCACGGCCTTGAGGTTCTTGGAGCCCATCACCGCGCCCATCCCCGTGCGCCCCGCCGCGTGCCGGAGGTCGTTGATGACACAGGCCATGCGCACCAGCTTCTCCCCGCCGGGGCCGATCATCGCCAGGCGCACCCGCGTATCCCCAAGCTCGCTTTGGATGGCCTCCTGGGTTTCCAGAGTGGTCTTGCCCCAGAGGTGCTCGGCGGAGCGTATCTCAGCCTGGCCGTCGTGAATCCACAGGTACACCGGCTTGGGGGCCTTGCCCTGAATGACCACGGCATCGTAGCCGGCGCGCTTGAGCTCCGCGCCAAAGAATCCGCCCACGTCCGTCTCCCCATAGCCCCCCGTCAAGGGCGATTTCCCGCCCACGCAGCTCCGCCCGGCGCCGGCCACGGGAATGCCCGTAACCGTGCCGGTGGCGAAGATAAGCACGTTCTCCGGGCCCAGTGGATCGGCCCCCTTAGGGACCTCCTTCAGAAGATAGTAAGCGACGAACCCCTGCCCGCCGAGATAGCGGCGATAGAAGCTATCCGGCGGCTCTTCCGTCCACATCTCGCCCGTCGTCAGGTTCACCCTGAGGATCTTGCCCGCGTAACCCTTGACCATCACCAACCTCCCCGATATTGTTTGATCCGCAAAAGGCCAGAGAATTATAAAATGGGCTGGGGAGGCTGTCAAACCCCGTGGCCGGTTGGCTAAGCCACCTGCTTTATCGTATAATACCCCTGCCCAGAGCCGAACCGGCCGTTTCAGCGCCTTACATAGGGCTCCAGCCTGTAGGCATCCTGCTGCGAAAGTCGCTTGCGCGACAGGATGGCGCGGTTGCGTTTGAAACGGTAGATGCCCTTTTCCTAAAAGGCCGGGCGGGCGAGGCCATTTTTGGAATCGTCGGATAGTTGGGAAACAACATGCGTCAAGATCACCTGGATGAAGTACAAGCCTTGCGAAAGCGCGTCGCCGAGTTGGAACACCTTCTTGCGGAGGGCCAAAGGGCACATCGGCAAGGCCAAGGCCCCTCTGCAGAGATGGCCAGCCTCATCCTAGCCAACGCGCCGGACGCCATCGTCACTTGCGACGAGCACTACCGCATCACCGAATGGAACCCGGGAGCGGAGCGGCTCTTCGGCTACTCGCGGGAAGAGGCCCTTGGCCGCCTGCTGGACGACCTGGTCACCAACGCCGAGACCCGCGAACAGGCCCTCCAGTTCACCCGTCTGGTGGCCTGCAAGCAGAGGATACCTCCGAGGAGCGTGGTGCGCTACCGCAAGGACGGCACGCCGGTGAACGTGATCATCTCCGCTGCGCCGGTCTTGAGCGGGGATAAGCTGCTGGGAACGGTGGTCATCTACACGGATATCACCGAGCGCCTCCAGGCCGAGCGCCGCGAGGAGCAGCACGCCCGCGAGATGGCCTCCCTCTCCAGGGCTGCCGAAGAGCTCGTAGAGCTATCCGTTGAGGATAACATCTACCAGTTGATCGCCGAGCGAATGTGCGAGATGCTCGGGGAAAGGGCCATCGTGGTCGTGAACTCCTATGAGCCTAACGCGCATGTCCTCCGTCTTCGCGCCCTGGCCGGGGCCGAGCCGGCCTTTGAGGCCGCCCTGAAGATGGCCGGGCGGAACCCGCTGGGCATGACCTTCAGGATATCGGGAGAGGATCGGGCCAGGCTCTCTTCGGGCAAGGTGGCGGCGTTGGAGGAGGGCGTATATGAGCTCTTCCTCGGACAAGTGCCCCGGAAAGTGTGCCAGGCCATCGAGCGGCTCCTGGGCGTAGAACGTCTCTATACCTTGGGTTTCGTGCACAAGGGAGAGCTGCTCGGCAACGCGACCTTCTTCTTGGGGCCGGGGGTTGAGCCCGGCGATTGGACCCCGCTGGAGCTCTTTGCCAACCAGGTCTCGGTGGCCTTGCAGCGCAGGCGCGAGCAAGCCATCCAATCCGCCCTCTACCGCATCGCCCAGGCGGTGAGCGCCCCCGGCACGCTCGCAGAGTTCCTGCGCGTCGTCCACCAGGAGCTCGGCACGCTCATGGATACGGCGAACTTTTATGTGGCCCTATACGATCCCCAA
>DAOTVR010000344.1:0-2985 GCA_034436315.1 Anaerolineae bacterium | reverse complement strand
CGGCAAGGCCCGGGTGCAGCGCATCCTGCTTCCGCGCCCGGGCATGGCCACGGAGGACCTGGTGCGCGCCGCTTTCCCCGATGTCAGGCCCGGAGACGATCCGGCCATAGCGGAGCTGGTCGAGCAGATGCGGCGCTTTTTGCTAGGGGAAACGGTCGCCCTTTCGCCGGAGTGGCTCGCCTTAGAGCATTGCTCACCCTTCCAGCGCCGCGTGTTCCTGGCCGACTAACGGATTCCGCGCGGCCAGGTGACCACATACGGCCTGCTTGCCCGCTACCTTGGGGTGCCCGGAGGGGCGCGCGCCGTGGGCGGGGCGCTGGCGCACAACCCCTTCCCCATCGTGATCCCCTGCCATCGGGTCATCGCCTCCGACGGTTCCTTAGGAGGCTATCAAGGGGGCCTGGCGATGAAGCGCTGGCTTCTGGAGATGGAGGGCGTGCCCTTCTCGGCCAGCGGGCGGGCGCTCGTATCGCGATTCTATTACGATCCATAAGCGGCGATCACGTTGAAGGCCCGCCCACCGTCGCTTGCAAGACCTTGGGGAGCCGCCCCTCTATCACGTTCCAGTACACCTGCCAACGGCGATTGCCCCAATCCAACACCAGCGTCCGCCCGGCGTAGTACACCTCCACCCGGCGCCGACGGCGCATCTCCAGCTCTACCCGGGCGCGGCGCGCCTCCGCATCGGCCAGGTCCTTGCCGGGTACCAAGAGCGTGACCATCACCGTAGGGTCCTTCTCGCATTCTGTGGCGATGCGCAGGTACTGTACGGCCCCCTTCTGATCGGGGTGTCGGGTCTGGAAGCCCTCATGCTCGCCGATGCTATAGTGACTGGTGTGATCACCCAAGCCGGGGCAATATGGCGGGAGCACGGTGTTGACCAGGAGGGTGGCCCCTGGGCGCTGGAAGACCGCGTCAAACGGGCGTATGAGGATCTCACAGAAGGTGTGTATACGCGCTTCAATGGTCATGCCCGTGTATTGATAGTGCCCCACATTCCGAGTGCGCACCTCATCCACCAATACGACCACATCGGGACGTAAGAGAAAGAAGAAGCGGTTCCACTGTTCCAAGTCGCGACACTCATAGGCCCCCGCAAGCTCCATGCGCACGGCGTCATAGCCGGGCTGAGTCACGAATTGCGTGACAATCCCCCCTTTGAACTCGCGCGCCACCTGTTCCTCGCCGTTGAAGAGCAGGCAGTTGTGCGTGCCACTGCGCTTGATGGGAGAACGCCCGCGATGATAGTCCCGTGAATACGTGCCGATCCCCGGCTCTGCGACCAGCTCCCGGCCATAGGCGGCTAAGAGGAAGGTGCCGCAATCGGGGTGCTGATGTCCGCCGGCGGTCGTGCCCGCCTTTGTAGCCAGCACCAGCCCGTCGGGATCGCCCCAGTCGGAGCGCAGGATGACCCAGTCCATCTGCGGAAAGTGGCGCGAGGGTGGATCAAAGTATGGTTTGCGCGGCTCTATCGTGGGATCGCGCCAGAGGATAGAGAGGGGTCCGCCCGAATTGTGCTCGTCGGCGAACTGTTGCAAATCCCCTCGGCGCGTACACGCCGCCCGGCGATAGAGGAGCGAGCCCCCGCCACCGGTGGCCCCGCAATCTCCGAAGTACACCGGCCGCCCCGGGGCCAGCATCCCAAAGAGGAAAAAGTCGTCCAGCCGGGCCGGGCCAGGGTGCTCTGCCAAGCGCGCATCTCCCGCCGCAGCCAGAGCGTCTATGAAAAGTTGCCCGTGGGTCATGGCATACATCGCGTAACCTGGCCCCTCGCGCCACCCGCCCAGAGGATGGATATGGTCTAGGCTACGCTGGATGTGCCCGGCCGCAGTCTCTATGGCCGGGCGCACCTCAGGGCGTTCCGGCCAAATGGCCAGGGCAGCCAAGCCCATCCCCCCTAAGGTGACGAAACTCCAGTTGCCGTCATGGGCGAAAGACCACCATTGCCGGTCGACCGTCTCGGGCAGGATAAAGGCCACACAGTGTTTGAGGATAGCCTCTTGGATTTTTTGACGTAAGGCCTCGTCCAGGCGCGGGTAAAGGAGGTCGTAACTCAAGGCCACATCGGTGCCGATCATGGCCGTGTTGAGATCGGCCGGGAGGGGCAGGTGGATGGGCGAACGCCAATACTCCCAGCCGGCCAAGTTGTCCAGGGCTTCGCTTGCCCGCGCGAGCCACCGGTCATCGCCCTCCACCCACCAGGCCAGGGCAGCTTGGAGGGCGATCTGGGCCACCTCACGGATCATGGGGTCAAAATCGCTTCCCAGCCACCCTGGCGGGCAATGCGGAAGCGGGCTTTGGGCGTGCTCGTCGAGCCAGTCCTTCATCCGCGCGTAATAACCGGCCAACGGCTCGGCCCGCACACGCTCGGCGAGGCCGGCCAACTCCTTTGCCGAGGCGACCAGGAAGGGATGCTGCAGATCGGATCTCAACGTCAACTCAATGCGCTCGCTCATGAAAGCTCCTTCAGTCTCAGGAAGATCGGTGACAGCATGCTGACCGCTCTAGTATAGCTCCCTTTGCGCCAACGCTCAACGCATGTCCAAGCGCAGAGGTAGACGTCAGTAGACGCCGGCTTCTGACCGTGGTAGACTAGGCTCCGCAGGGGTGTAATGACCGATCATCAGGAGGCAGAGCTTATGACTAAACCCATGCGCGGCATTTATACGATCCCCTCTACCCCCTTTGATGAACGGGGCCAACTGGATGAGGAGGGATTGCGGCGGATCGTAGATTTCTGCATCGGCTGTGGTGCCCACGGCATCGTCTCGCCGGTCAATGCCAGCGAGCTCAGCAAGTTGACCGACGAGGAACGCTTGCGGGTAACGCGCATCGTCATTGAACAGACCGCCGGGAGGGTGCCCGTCGTCATCGGCACGGCGGGCGTATGCACGGAGCACGCCGTGATGTTCAGCCGCTACGCCGAGGAGCTGGGGGCCGACGCGGTCATCGCCATGCCCCCCTACGTCAACAAGGTGGATGAGG
>DAOTVR010000343.1:0-3584 GCA_034436315.1 Anaerolineae bacterium | reverse complement strand
AGATCGCCTGCTAGGAGCACAAGGTCCACTTGGCGTGCTAGGGCGTCATCAACCAGGGCTTCAAATGCCCGCCCGAAATCGTTATAACGCTCGTTGCAGCCGTATTGCTCATAGCCGAGGTGGATGTCTGCTGCGTGTAGGAAACGCATCGTCACGCCGTCCTCTGTCGGGTATATTTGGGGCAGGGCCCCCGAACGATGATCAGGCGCAAATCCTGCGCCTCTAAAGCCTCGTCAAAGGCCGCCTCCATCGCGGGGACGTCCTCTGGCGAGCAAAGGCGTGGCTCTAGGCCATACCCTCGGATCACCGCCGCGAGATCGGTGCGCGCACGAGGTCGGCCGAGCTCGTCTACGGGACTGCCGGGATGAGGTTGGCCGCCGGTGAGCGCCGTCGTGCCGTTATCCAGGATCACGACCACCAGGGGCAACCCAAGCTGCTGAGCCTGAGGCAAGGCGTTGATATCCGAATGAAAGAAAGAGGAATCGCCTAAAAGGGCGATGATGTGTTCCGGTGTGCCGCTGAGGGCCAAGCCCAAGGCCAACCCCAGGCCAGAACCCAGGCCATATTTGACGTCAAAAAGCTCAAAGGGGGGCAAGTTGGCCCGCACCATGCAACCCGTCTCGCCGACGACGATGTGTCGTTCGCGGCCTCCATGACGCCCGATGGCACGCAGCAAAGCCTCAAAGGTCGGGCGATAGGGGCAATCCTCGCAGAGGGGCACCTTGCTGGGCATGGCTCGCGGCGCGGGGGCGCGTTCGGGCGGCTGATAGGCCGGGTCTAGCCTGGCCAGTGCGGTGGCGATGTCTTCCTCGCCCAACTCGCCTTCCTCAGGGATAAGACGGTCGTGCCGGCCGGAGATGCTTACTTCCAAGCCGGCGCGCTGGGCCAGAGCGGCTAGGCTCTCCTCCACGAAAGGCCCGCCTTCTTCCAAGATGAGGATGCGCTCCAGTCCGCGCAGCCAGCGGGTTAGCTTGCGCTCGGGCAGGGGCCAGACGCTGGTCAATCCCAGGATCTGGAGGTTGGAAGTCCTTCCTTCCATGGCCCGCAACAATTTGGCGTGGGCGCAGCCGACGGCCACCACGCCGAGGGAGCCCTGTCCACTGAGGTGGTCAAAGGGGGAGACCTCGAACAGGCCCTGGATCTGAGCCAAGCAGCGGTGCAACATGCGGTGGTAACCGACGACCGTCGCCGGGAGGACGACCCAACGGTTGCGCTTGTGCCAGAAGCGCTGGGTGAAGGGCGGAAGCTGCCACGGCTCCTCCACGGCCCCTTCGGCCAGGGTGAGCGCGCCGATCACCCGGACGATCACCGGGATATTCAGGGTCTCTGACCAGATGTACGCCTGGACCATGAGCGAGGCCGCCTCGGCGATGTTTATCGGCTCGACGAGGGGCACCTCGGCCACCCGCGCCAACCAGCGCGTATCCTGCTCGTTTTGCGAGCTCCAGCCACCGGGATCATCTCCCAAGAGGATGACCAGGCCGGCGTGGCAGCCGCTCAGGGACATGGTGGCCAAGGGATCCAAGGCGATGTTCAGGCCCACGCTTTTGAGCACCACCAAGGCGCGCGAACCGCCTAAAGAGGCCCCGAAGGCCATCTCCAGGGCCACCTTCTCGTTGGGTGCCCACTGCACATAGGCTGTTTCGGGTTTGGCCAAAGCCAGAAAGCTATCCAACACACCCGTAGCGGGAGAGCCGGGGTATCCCGTCACCACGCGGACGCCCGCGGCTAGAGCACCCAAAGCTAATGCCTGATCACCGCGCAGGGTCTTACACATGCCAGCCATCGGAGTTAGCCTGTAGCCAGTCTATATCACTCGTAGATGGATGGCAAGTCATTTTCGCCCGGAAAATACCACACGAGTCGCCTTGGTCAGGGGATGGACGCTTCACTTGCCGAATCCGTGGCACTTGAATTCGTCCAGCTTGGCCAACATCTGAGACATCACCGTATCCGAGGTGGACGCGGCGACGATCGTGAACGTGCGTTCCGCGTTGGGGGCGTCGCAATAGAAGCGCAACACGTGCACCGAAAAGTTGTAATCCGTCAAGGGATTCCCCTGCTCATCTTGTCCACGGTCGGTCACGAAGGTGCCCCGCGCCAGCCAGGCCTTGTGGCCTTGCACTTGGGTCTCAACCAGGCTGGTCACCTTGGCGCTGCCCCTCTCGGTGCGGGTGGGGTTATAGTGCAGCAGGAACTGCCGCACGGCCTCCTCGTTGACCTCCACCTCGCCATGCACATAGCGAACCTCCATCAAGGCCTTCTCTTGCTCGTTGCCCGGTATGGGATCCAACACCAAGGACCCGGCCTCGGCAGAGGACTGTTGATCGTAGATATCCCAAGTGGAGGGGATGGGCAATTCGTAATCGTATAGGCCGGAGATCTGGACCTTCAGGGGAACGGTCACCACCACCGTATGGGAGCCGATCACGGCGTTTGGTCCCTGGCCGGCCGTGGCCGTCGTCGTCCACTTGCCCTCTACGGCCTTCTCGGGAGCCTTAAAGATCTCGCTTTGGTAACGGCCCGGGATGGTCGCTACCGGCTTACAGGTGAATTTGCCCAAGGATACGTTGTTGGCATCCTGGACCTCGGCTATGACCTTGAGGCCTTTGAGGGCGAGGGGTTTACCTGCAGCGTCGGTGAGGTCCACGTTGATGCGAAAGTCCGCGTCCTTGGTCATGAGGCGTTGAGAAGGGGTCGTCAGCCGGACGCGTAGCTGGGCACCGGGAGGCGGGGTGGATGGGGCACAGCCCACCCAGATCGTCACAGAGAGCACCAAGACCAGCGCAACCATAGCTCGCTTGCTCATTTCAGCTCCCCCTACGTCCGGAATCTATCGCGTGCCAAGTAAGATTAACGCATTGCAAGCGAATGTGCAAGTGCGATGTCCTTCTTCCGTCGCCCTTTGACGTCCTTGGTTTATAGCCTAGAATAGCGCCAAAGGCCAAGGATAAGCAGGAGGACCATGGGCGAGGGGATAACCATTGAGGAAGTCAGAAAGGCCCTGCAAGAGCCTTTGCCGGGGTTTCGCGCGCAGCTGCGCATGAGCACGAGACCGCGCATCTCGCCGGAGGAATTGGAGCACAGCGCATCACCCCGCGAGGGGGCCGTGCTCATCTTGCTCTATCCTTTGGGCGGTCGGCTTTACCTGCCCCTCACGCGCCGAACCACCCACGTTGCGGATCATAAAGGGGAGATCTCGCTGGTCGGTGGTGCGCGCGAGCCGACCGACTCTTCCTTTTGGGAGACGGCGCTGCGCGAGGCCTCGGAGGAACTGGGCATCAACCCTCAGGAAGTGGAGCGCCTTGCGGCCCTCAGCCCGCTTTACATCCCTTCCAGCAACTTTGATATTCGCCCCTTTGTCGGCTACGTGCCGGCTCGCCCGGCCTTTACCCCCGGTGCGCGCGAGGTCGCCGAGCTCATTGAATTGCCCTTGGAAGTGCTCCTTGATCCGAGTGCCAAGGCTGAGGAAAGGTGGTCGCGGGGAGGCAAAGAGGTTCGCGTCCCCTTTTATCGCTATCGGCAGCACGTCATCTGGGGAGCTACGGCGATGATCCTCAGCGAGCTGGAGGTTATGCTCGCCG
>DAOTVR010000342.1:0-12586 GCA_034436315.1 Anaerolineae bacterium | reverse complement strand
TCTATTACCTCGGTGCAGGCCGTCTATGTGCCGGCCGATGACTATACCGATCCGGCGCCGGCGACCGTTTTTGCTCATCTGGATGCTGCTATCGCCTTGGATCGCTCCATCGCCGAGCAAGGGATCTTCCCGGCAGTTGATCCTTTGGCTTCAACCTCGCACATTTTGGACAAAGCCATCGTCGGCGAGGAGCACTATCGTACTGCGCGCGAGGTGCAGGCCGTACTTCAACGCTATCGCGATCTTCAGGATATTATCGCTATCCTTGGTTTAGCTGAGTTGAGTGAGGAAGACCGTTTGCTCGTATCGCGAGCGCGCAAAATCCAGCGCTTTTTATCTCAGCCAATGTTTGTAGCCTCTCAGTTCACCAACCGTCCGGGGCGTTATGTGCCTATAAGCGAGACCGTACGAGGGTTTCGAGCCATTCTGGATGGCGAGGGGGACTCTCTTCCAGAACAAGCTTTTTATATGCGGGGTACATTTGATGAGGTCGTGGCGGCAGCGCGAGGTGGGTCAGCTGCCTAAGGGTGACTTATGAGTGAAGGTGAGGGTAAGGCCTGTAACGGTAAGCCGTACTTGCACGTTGTCATTGCCACTGGCGACCGTCTCGTGTATGATGGTGACGCGGAATGTGTCATCGCGCCGGCTTTCAATGGTCAGATCAGCGTCTTGGTTCATCATGCCCCACTTTTGGCCGTATTGGAACCGGGAGAGTTGGTTGTGAGGTTAGCTGATCAAGCCCAAAGCTTTGCCGTCGGCGGGGGCTTTATTGAAGTGCGGGATAATCAGGTGATCATCCTGGCGGATACCGCGGAACGGGCTGAAGAGATCGACGTCGCTCGTGCCGAGGCGGCGCGTTTGCGGGCGAGCGCGCTGATGAAGCAATACCGTGGCCGTCCTGAGTACGCCGCCGCTTTGCAGGCTTTACGTCGCTCGCGTGCACGGCTCAAAGTCGCGCGCTCTCTGCGCAGTCGTTCAACTTCGCCGTTGTGAACTGAGGCGGTTTCTGCAGGCATTTTGTCGTTGCACAGAGGGGAGATCATGCCACTGATCATTGAAGGCAAACGCCGTTTGGGTGGCGAGGTCAGGATCTGTGGAGCTAAGAACGCGGCTCTGCCGATAATCGCCGCAACTTTGCTGACAGATGACGAGTGCCTATTGGAGAACGTTCCCTACATTGAAGATACGCGCACTATGGTCAAGGTGTTGCAACATCTCGGTGTAGCTGCACGCTTTGAGGGCGCTAACCTTTTGCGCATCAAAGCTACGCGCATCAACAGAGCCGCTTTGCCCGACGATTTGGCCAAGAAGATGCGGGCGAGTTTCTTGACGGTGGGGCCTTTGCTCACCCGGTTTGGCCAGGCCGAAGCTCCGCATCCCGGTGGATGTGCTATTGGCACACGGCCGGTCAGCGTGGATCTCAAGGGATTCCAGGCGATGGGAGGGCAGGTCGATTTTGAGGGCGCTCATTACGTTATCACTGCTCCTCGTCTGAAGGGAACGCGCATCATCTTGGATTATCCGAGTCATACCGGCACAGAGAATCTGCTCATGGCCGCGTGTCTTGCGGAGGGTGTAACCTATATCGAGAACGCCTCTATCGAGCCGGAGGTCGTTGACCTGGCTTGTTTCCTCTGCGCTATGGGGGCGCGTATATCGGGGGCTGGCACCAGCATCATCCAAGTGGAAGGAGTGCGCCGGCTACATGGAGCTGCCTATCGGATCATGCCCGATCGTATGGAGGCCGGCACTTTTGCCCTGGCGGCCTTAATTACCGGGGGTAAGGTGACCATGGACGGGGCTGTATCTCCTTACCTTGGTGCGCTCACCAACAAGATGCGCGAGGCAGGTGCTGAGGTGACGAGTACCCGAAGCGTTTATGAGGTTCGGGCCACGCACAGGCTTCTGGCGACCGATATTCAGACCTATCCCTATCCCGGTTTCCCCACGGACATGCAGGCTCTTTTCACCGCCGTCATGACCCAGGCCCACGGCAATAGCTCCATCTACGAGACGATGTACGATGGGCGCTTGGGCTACGTGGAGGAGCTAAGACGGCTAGGAGCTCAGATTGAGGTCTCGGGTTCCGGACGCATGGCCATGGTTCGGGGGCCAACCCCGCTTCACGGCGCGGACGTTCGTGCCCTGGATATTCGTTCTGGGGCAGCCATGGTATTGGCTGGTTTAGCCGCGGAGGGCATAACGCGAGTAAGCAATGTGAGTTATATTGCCCGAGGCTATCAGGACCTGGATGCCAAGCTGCGGGAGCTTGGGGCGGTCATCTCTTGTGTGGAAGAAGAGGAGCCTCCCTGTCCTGTGTCCGATTGCGAGGAACCCGTGGAATGGGGCGTGCCCATTATGGTCGGGCGATAGTGGCTATATACCTTTTGGGCTAGCATCGTTCTCCATCCTTTATTTCCGCTTGGAGGGCCAATGTTCGGTAAGCAGATAGGCATTGACCTGGGTACGGTCAACGTTATCGTCTATGTACGCGGTAAGGGCATCGTCTTACAGGAGCCCTCCGTTGTGGCTATTTCACGTCTTGATAACAGGATCCTTGCAGTGGGCAACGAGGCACACGCCATGTTGGGCCGTACTCCAGAGACCATTGAGGTTTCCCGGCCTATGCGCGACGGCGTTATCGCCGATTATGTGGTCACTGAAGCGATGTTGCGTTATTTCATCTCCAAGGTTTGTGGCCGTTTTGAGCGCCGTCCTGAGGTCATGTTGAGCGTTCCGGTTGGGGTCACGAGTGTGGAAAGCCGGGCCGTTCGGGATGCGGCCATTCAAGCCGGCGCGCGTGTCGCTTATCTTATCCCCGAAGCTTTGGCTGCCGCTCTCGGGGCAGAGATGCCCATTGATACCCCGACCGGCAATATGATCGTAGATATCGGTGGTGGCGCCAGTGAAGCAGCGGTCATTTCCATGTACGGTATCGTCACGGCCAGCTCCATTCGGGTAGCAGGTAACAAGCTTGACGAGTCCATCGCTTCTTATGTTCGCCGCAAATACAATCTCATGATCGGCGAGCAGACGGCGGAGCAGATCAAGATCGCCATCGGCAGTGCATTGCCACTGGAGGAGCCGTTGAGTATGGAAGTGCGCGGCCGCGATCAGGTGACGGGTTTGCCGCGCGTGATCACCCTAACCAGTTCTGAAGTGACGGACGCGATCGCTGAGCCGTTGGCAGCCATCGCTGCAACCGTCAGGTCCGTGTTGGAAAAGACCCCGCCGGAACTAGTCTCGGATATCATTGATCGGGGCATGGTCATGACGGGCGGGGGAGCTTTGCTGCGGAATATCGATCGCTTCCTGACCCAGGAGACAGGTGTTCCCTGTCACGTTGCCGAGAATCCCATGACTTGCACGGCAGTGGGGGCTGGGCGGGGCCTAGAACATTTACCCTTGCTGCGCCGTGCCTTGGAGACTACCTAGCCCAGGTTGGGATCCCTTCTTGACTCGATGGAAGCATGACATGTGTGGGTAGTCGGTAACGAGAGATGTGTCCATGCTAAGAATCTGGCGGCTGCGCTGGTACGTTTTGTTTGGGCTCATGTTCCTCGCCTTGCTGGTCAACCTGGTGCTTGCCCTGATGATGGATGCCGATTGGGCGATATTGGGGCAGACAGCGGCTTTGGCGCTCTTCGTTGTGGGCAGCGTCATCCTATATTTTGACCTACGTCGTAGCGAGGAACAGCGTCGGGTGCTCATTGAAGTGGGCCAAGAGCTTGCTGCTAAAGCGGACTTGGACGGTTTGCTCCGTTATATCGTCAACGCGATCCTCAAATTGGTGCCGCTTGCCGACAAGTGTGTTGTTCACCTGCTCGACGATTCCGGTCGAAGGCTTTATCCACGCTATTCCTCTCATCCGGCTTGGGAGCTTTCTGTGGGCATGCCTGCAAACAAAGGCATTGCCGGCTTGGCGCTCACCGAGAGGCGCACCAAGGTAGTTCAGGACACAAGGGGCGATTCCGACTTCCTGCCTCTTCATTCGCCTGCCGATCTCCGGGCACTTATGGTTGCTCCTCTCGTGGCTCAGGGGAGTCCGTTGGGCACGATCAGCCTCAATAGCAAGATCCCGGGTGCTTTTACCGAACGCGATAAGGTCTTGGTGACTGCCCTCGCTGCTCAGGCTTCTGCTGCCATCTACCAAAACCGGCTTTGTGCCAAGGCTCTCAGCGAGACCCATTATATTGAGGCCATCGTCAATAACTTGGCTGACGGGCTTGTTGTCTTGGATGCTGAGAGGCGAGTGTTACGGTATAACCCTTCTCTAGCCCATATTTTGGGGGCGGATGTATCCAACATCATTGGCCAGAAGGTGGGCATGGATAGTGAGAATGAGAGCTTGCGCCGGCTAGCCGTTCTCATAGGGGACCTGCCTTCTGATGTGCACCAGGGCTTTGAACGTCAGGTAGAAGTTGATGAGCCGGTCCATGCCTCGCTGCGCATTCGGGCTTCTTCGGTACTAGATCAGCATGGGAACCCGGAACACATTATCCTATTTCATGACCAGACAGAGGAACTGGACCTGGCCCGCACGAGAGCTCATCTGATTCAGGCTGTAGCGCGAGAGGTGCGCCCATCTTTGGAGGCCATGCGCGGTTACGCCACCTTGCTACTGGCGCAAGACCTTCCCAGGCAAGGAAATATCACGCAATGGGCCAATCCAATCCGTGCGGAGAGCGCTCGGCTGCTGCGTCTCATGGAGGATTTGGCCGATTTATGTGCCTTAGAAGCCGGCAAACTGGAATGGGAGCCTGAGCTGACCGATCTCGGCGCGATGATCGCAGAGGTTTTCGCCGAGGTCGAGCAGCAGCTACACCGCAAGCAGTTGTCCACAGAGATACTGTGCCCTCCAAACCTGCCCCGCCTGGCCTTGGATCAAGGGCGTCTGAGCCATGTGCTGCTCAATTTGTTGGAAAATGCCATTCATCGGGCTAGGATGGGCGGCCGTATAACCCTGAAAGTTGAAGCCAGCCTTGAGGACCTCACTTTTTCGTTGATTGACGATGGTCAAGCTATCCCCGCTGATGTCCGAGAGCGAATCTTTGGGGGGCTCTATCGCCTTGATGATACTGTGGCGGAGGATCCGGACGATACCGGCCTCAGTCTCTATATCAGCCGCAAGATCATTGAGGCCTACGGGGGGCACCTATGGCTTGCTGAGTCCGGAACCGAGGCAGGAGGTGCCCGATTTCAGTTTATCATCCCTTTGACTGTTCCTCGCTAGCCTTTGCTTGTGCCCGTTCTATGGCCTCGCGACCCTTGCGTGAGATATGGTTCCAGAGGCCAGCCAATCCCATAGCTTTCTTCATAGCCATGACGGTTGCTTCCCCCTCTGCGCTTGCCCGAAGAGTGCCCTCGTAGATGACCCTTTCCACCAGACCACTTTGCGCCTCAAATTTAGCCCGACGCTCGCGAATTGGATCCAAGAAGGCGTTCAGGGCTGCGGCTAGCTTTTCCTTGACCTCCACATCGCCCACTTTGCCCCGGCGGTAGCGCTCTTTGAGATCCTCTACCTCGGCTTTGTTGGGGTTAAAGATGTCGTGATAGATGAATACCGGATTTCCCTCTACAGTGCCCGGGATATCGGCGCTGATGCGCTTGGGGTCGGTGTACATACTGAATACTTTCTTGCGCACCGTTTTGGCGTCATCGGAAAGAAAGATGGCGTTACCCAGGCTCTTGGACATCTTGGCCTGACCATCGGTGCCCACCAATGTGGGCACATCACCGATCATCGCCTCGGGAATCGGGAAGACTTCACCGTAGAGGTAGTTGAAACGCCTAGCGATCTCGCGAGTGATCTCTACGTGGGCCTCATTATCTTTGCCTACAGGCACCAGATGGGCCCGTGGCATCAAGATATCGGCTGCCTGCAGCACCGGATAGCCTACCAGGCCGAAGGGCAAGGTTTCATCGCTTAAATTGGCCGCCTTGGCCATGTCTTTGATGCTAGGCAGGCGTGCTAGCCGGGGTAGGGTGACAAGCATCTCAAAGATCAAGTTCATCTCGTACACTGCATGGCAGCCCGATTGCAGGTAAATGACGCTCTTAGCCGGGTCAATTCCCACGGCCAGATAGTCAAGCACACAGTCATACACGTTTTGACGTAACTCTTGGATATGTTCCTTTTCGGGCCTGGTCGTTAAGGTGTGCAAGTCGGCGATGATAAAGAAACACTCGTACTCGTCTTGTAGGCGCACACGGTTGGCTAGGCTGCCCACATAGTGGCCCAGATGGAGCTTGCCGGTGGGCCTGTCGCCGGTTAGGACGCGCTTCTTGTTCATCTTTGGTGCCTCCCTCCGAGATTGACAGCTATCAACAAAAAACCTCTCGTCTGTGGCCTTAAGCCGACAGGGGCGAGAGGTAGATCCCGTGGTACCACCCTGATTAGGTCGCTTGCCCCTACCTAAAAGGACAGGCAACCTCACTTTTTGCGGGTACGGGAAACAACCAATACCCTCAGCCCAGCTAACGGTGGCGTCTCCGTCGCGGGCTACTGCTCTTTGCCCTTGGGGTTCGCCCGCGCAGCTCGCCGGTCCATTCACTTGCCGCGCCCCGCGCCTCCTTCTCAGCCGGTGGAGGTTCTCTGTGCGTCGCTTGACAAGCTACTAGTCCGGGTCCTAACCTTTCAAATATAATTATATCGGAACACTTTCGGCTGTCAAAAAAACCACTAGTTTTTGGTTTGCATATCCCGTTTGGATATACTTGGCTGGCCGGTAATCTAGGGAAAGGCGTGCAAGCAGAAAATGCATGAGACCCTATGGAGAGGAACGCCGAATGTGAGGCTGTTCCTGCGCCTGGCCTGGCGAGATGTCTGGCGGTATCGCCGGCGGACGGTTATCGTAATTACATCCATTGCTCTGACGATGGCCCTGATGATGTTCTATGATGGTCTTGTGGCCGGATTTGATCAGGCCATCTATGGTAGTGCCATCAAGGTGTTGGGGGGGAACATCCAGATTCATGCCGGCGGCTATCGGGCAAAGGCAAATCAGAACCCTCTTTTGCCACTTGACGGCGACCGGGCGATTGTACAGGCCACTTTGGCGCAGCCCCAGGTTGTGGCGGCATCGCGGCGCATTCGCACGGAGGGGATGGCAACGAGTCGAGCGGGTGCCTTCCCGGTGAACATCATCGGTGTTGAGCCGGAGAAGGAGCTGCCCGTTAGCTTGGTGGCGCAATGTGTGGTTGAAGGGCGCTATCTGACCTCGGACGATCGGGATGTGGTTTTCATCGGGAAGGGCCTAGCTAAAGCACTAGATGTGGCGGTGGGCGATCGCATCGTGCTGGTGGGACGGGCCACCCATAATCAGATGCGCCGCCGCACGATGACCATTATTGGCGTTTATGACGTGGGCATGCCCGACATTGAGAAGCGCACCCTCTACGTATCTTTGGCCGAGGCCCAAGATTTGTACGGCCTGGGCGGACGATCTACGGAGGTAATGGTTTCGCTGCAGCGGATTGGACAAGAATCTGCTGTGATCAAAGCGCTTGAAGCCGTTCTATCCGGCTACGAGATAGATTCCTGGGAGACCAATTTTCCGGAATTGCGCCGGGCCATGGAGACTAAAAACGGCGTGATGAATGCCTTTAGTGTCATCATCTTGATCATCGTTGGGATCGGCATCCTTAACTTGCTGCTGATGGCCGTCTACGAACGGACGCGCGAGATCGGCATTTTAGGGGCGTTGGGGCTAAAGCCGCGCCAGATCTCATTTCTCTTTATCCTGGAAGGCGCTCTCATGGGGCTCGTCGGCGTGGCCACGGGCGTGGGGCTGGGAGTGCTCATGAATGCTTTCCTTGGTCAGGTAGGGTTGGATTTCAGCCAATTCTCCAGCCTAACCGAATATACTGCCCTGCTCAGCGAGCGGGTTTACCCGACTTTGGGAATGGAAAAGCTGCTCCAGCGTACGCTGACGGTGCTCGTTATCGCCACGCTGGCCTCTTTCTACCCGGCGCGTGAAGCGGCGCAGCGCGAACCTGCAGAAGCCCTACATTACGTGTGAGGCTCACATGGTGCAACTATACAAAATGGCTTGGCGAAACCTCGGACGAAATCGCCGCCGCTCTTTCTTTTCTGCGTTAGCCCTAGGGATTGGATTGGCTCTCTTGTTATTAATGGCCTCTGTTGTCGCCGGCGAGATGCGTGGCGCGATGGAATCAAATATTAGTTTGCAGAGTAGCCATCTACAAGTGTGCGCAACGTCATATGACGAGGATAAGGCCAGCTTGGATTGGAGGTATCTGATTGCGGACCCCAACACGCTCGCCGAACAGATTGCAACGCTTCCGGTTGTCAAAGTGGCTACGCCGCGCCTGTTTATGAACGGGATCTTGATGGCCGGCGAAAGGTCGGTAGGGATACGTATTATGGGTATCGATCCTACTTCAGAAGCCAATGCCCCTTATCGTAATGGACTTGTTAGCGGGGAGTTTTTAGCCGCCGATGATCGCGGGGGCATCCTCATAGGCCAGACCCTGGCCGAGAAGTTGGGTCTAAAGGTGGGAGACCGGGTCGTTTTGGTGGTTAACACCTCCGATGGCGATGTGGATGAGCAGCCTTTCATCATTCGCGGCATCTACTCCACTCATACGCCGGGCTACGATCAGAGCGTTCTCCTGTTGCCTCTGGCTAAAGCCCAAGCCATGGCCAGGGCCGAGAATCGCGCCAGTATCATCTTTGTACTGCTCCGAGATCGCGAGCAGACCGATGCCGTTGTCGCTGCTTTGCGCACGAATCGGTATCAGATTAAAACTTGGCTCCAGATGAATGCGCTGTTGGTCCAAACAGAGCAGCTGTCCAATGCCTACATGGCCGTGCTTTACCTGATCGTCCTCGCTATCACGGCCACAGTCATCGTGAACACGCTGATTATGGCCGTCTTTGAACGCACCCGCGAGATCGGCATCTTATCTGCCATGGGGATGCGAAGCAGTCGTATCATGGCGATGTTCTTTGCTGAATCCAGCCTGTTGGCTGTCGGAGGTATCGCCATAGGGCTTTTATTGGGTGGTCTTATGGTTGCTTATGCGGCCCGATATGGCTTTTATATCGGCAGCTATAACATGACGGGCATCCTCATTGGCGAGAGGATCTATGCTTATCTGCCCCTTAAAGATGCCATTGTGCTCACGATCGTCACTTTCCTTGTCGCTTTACTGGCAGCCCTATACCCCGCTATGCTCGCTGCGCGCATGGAACCCGTTGAAGCTCTACGTAGCGGGACATGAACGTAAGGAGAACAGATGGAAGTCGTAAAAGTTGAAAACGTCACTCGTGTTTATCGGGTTGGCCAGGTTGAGACCCAGGCTCTGCGTGGCGTCAGCCTTTCCATTGAGAAAGGCGAGTTTACCGGCCTGGTGGGGCCTTCTGGCTCAGGTAAGACCACCCTTTTACATTTGATTGGCTGTCTTGATCAGCCCACCAGTGGACACGTATTTGTGAATGGCAAGGATATCAGTCGGCTCAAGCGGGATCAACGGGCCGATATGCGGCGGGGGACCATTGGCTTTATCTTTCAATTCTTCGCCCTGATCCCGACTTTGACAGCTTATGAGAACGTTGAGATGCCACTGCTGCTGATCGGAGAAAAGGCTTCCGAGCGCCGCGCTCGAGTCATGGAATTGCTTGAGGCGGTCGGTGTGGCCGATCGCGCTCATCATCGTCCGGATCAGCTTAGTGGTGGAGAACAACAGCGGGTAGCCATCGCACGGGCGCTAGCAACCAGGCCAGCGCTTGTTTTAGCTGACGAGCCGACTGCTAATCTGGATACACCTAATGGGCAACAGGTGATGGAGATCATGAGGCGGCTCAATCAGGAGACGGGCGTTACCTTTGTGTTCGCTACCCATGATCCGCGCGTGATAGCTTACGCTCGGCGCGTCATCACCCTAAGGGATGGGCGCATTGCCGAAAACAGCGAAACTTTGGGAAGCGCTCCGGGAGCGTGATATGAGATCAAGGATGCTCTTGCTTTTGTGGGTTTTCCTTACGTTGGCCGGATGTGGTACGTGGACCCGAAAAGCTCCTGTGCCGTTGCCGACCGTTCTTTTAGATAGGCAGGGGGTGGCGTCACCAACCTTAGCCCAAAGAACGGACAAAGGGATCATCGCCTCAGGAGTTGTTGTCCCCGCTTGGCAAATCCGCATGGCGTTCACTTTGCAGGAAAGGGTAAGCGCGGTCAACGTCTCTGTTGGGGATCGAGTGAGGGCGGGACAGGTGTTGGCGAGGTTAGATGATTCGGTGTTGCAGGCGCAGATTCGGCAGGCTAAGGCCGCTGTGGCCGTCGCGGAGGCTAACTACAACCTATTAGCGGCCGGGCCGACGCCCGAACAATTGCGGCAAGCCGAGGCCGCAGTGATCTCGGCGCGGGCAGCGTATAGCCGCACGCTTGAGGCTCCGCGCGAGGCGGAAGTGGAGGCGGCCAAGGCGGCCCTGGAAGCAGCTAGGGCCAATTACGACAGGGTCAAGTCCGGGCCAAGGAAAGAAGACTATGCGACGGCCGAGGCAAATCTACGAACAGCCGAAATGGCCTTGCGGCAAGCGCAAAGCGCATACGACCGTGCTCTGGCGCGCAACCCGGCGGGCATCAGTGGAGATCCTGCGGCGCTTGCCCTGGAAAAAGCGACAAATGATTACCAGGCTGCTAAAGCAGTCTATGAAGCCTTATCCAGACTGCCCGATGAGGCCCAATTGAGCGCCGCATACCAGCAGGTCGCCCTGGCCAAAGCTCAGCTTGACCACGTGTTGCATCCGGTGCGGGAATATGAGGTGGAACAAGCTCGGGCACAGGTTTATAGCGCGCAAGCACGGCTAGAAGAACTGAAAGCCGGGGCAAGGCCAGAACAACTGGCAGCCGCCAGAGCGCAGGTTGAATCTGCTCAAGCCGCATTAGCGGTATTGGAAGCACAATTGCAGAAGTATGTCCTTGTTGCCCCGTTGGATGGCATAGTATTGGCGCGCATGATTGAGCCGAATGAGGTCGTGTTACCCGGCACTCCCCTATTGGTGCTAGGAGACCTAGATCACTTGCGCGTGGAGACCGCCGACTTGAGCGAGCGCGATGTTCCTCAAATCAAAGTGGGCCAGCCCGTTCAAGTTTTTATCAAGGCGCTTGGTCAGCAGATTACAGGGTACGTTAGCGCGATCTCGCCTCTTGCAAATACTCTTGGCGGCGACGTTGTTTATAAGACAACAGTTGATCTGGATATGTGTCCTCCAGATCTGCGTGTGGGCATGAGCGCCGAGGTGCAGTTCTGAAAGGGGCATCTGAGGCTACTTAAAGGCATAGGGGAGGAGATAATGGCCATTGTGGAGGTCATGCCGGGTGTATGCAAATTTAGAACCCGTATCGTGGGCAGGGCTGACGAGCTGCTCAATATCACCCTGGAGATTACCAGCGATTGTGCGCACATCCGCCAGCTTGCTGAGCGGCTGACCCGTGTTTCGGCCCTAGAGGAGCTAGGGCGAAAGATCACGGATACCGAAGTCTACCGCGCAGCGGCGAGCTGCAAAACCCACGTTGCTTGTCCTGTGCCCGCGGGGATCCTCAAAGCTATTGAAGTGTCCGCCGGCATGGCTTTGCCCGCCGATGTGCATATAAGCGTGTGTAAGGATTAGGTCTCCGGTTCAAGGGCGGACATGGGGCAGCAAAAGAGCCCGAGCGTGCCGTTACCGCAGTGTACGCCTAACACAGGGGTCAAGATGACTATCTGGAGATCGGCCACGTTCAGCCGTTGGCGCACGAGGTCGGCCAGCTCTTCTGCCCTAGCCTGGCAAGCGGCATGCATAATGACGATGCGCAACGGTTCCTCTGGGGGCATCCACTCCTTCATGATCTCTACCATGCGCATCAAGGCGCGGTTGGCCGTGCGTACTCGCTCCAGGGCATCTATTTTGCCGTCCTTAAAATAGAGCAAGGGCTTGAATTGCAGGAGGGATCCCAAAAGAGCCGCCGCTCCCCCAATGCGTCCGCCCTTGTACAGGTACTCTAGCGTATCTACGGTGAAGAGCGTCCGCTGGCGCTCGACCACGTTATGGGCGATGGCGAGGGCTTGTGTGAAGCTGGCCCCTGACCTGAGGGCCTTAGCCGCTCCCTCTATAGCGAGCGCGGCCACCGCTGCAGCACAGCGCGTATCCACCACCTCAATGGGTGTATCACCGAATTGCTTGGCCGCGAGTTGCGCTGAATGCACAGTGCCACTGATCCCTGCAGAAAGATGCACGGAGATGATACTGCTAGCTCCCTGTCTTATCAGCTCGCCATACACGGCGGCAAAGTCGCCCACAGAAGGCTGAGAAGTTGTCGGCAGAGGACTCATGGTGGGCAATCGCGCGTAAAGTTCCTCGGCGGTGATATCCACTCCATCGCGATAACTCGCCTCGCCGATCTTGACGTATAGGGGTACAACGCGAACGTCATATTCTTGTATAAACTCCTTGGGCAGGCCGGCCGTGCTATCGGTCACTAAAGCGGTAAAGGACATGGGGCCTCCTTTCAAAGTATCTCGGCTGATACAACACTACCGCGTTCAGGGGGTTGCGAGTTAGGGGTAAAAAAGAAAAACGAGC
>DAOTVR010000341.1:0-4872 GCA_034436315.1 Anaerolineae bacterium | reverse complement strand
GAGCGGCGATACGGACATGACCGCCCAGATCACCAAGATCAAGGCCAGCGGGGCCCAGGCGGTGTTGGTGACGGCCATCCCCCCTGCAGCGGCCATCTTCACCAAACAGTTCCGCGAGATGGGCTTGACCATCCCCTTGATTCACAATCACGGCATCGGCATGAAGTCGTTTATCTCGCTTGCGGGAGAGGCGGCTGAGGGAGTCTTATTCCCTATGGGAAAGCTGGTCGCCGTATCCTTCCTGCCCGATAGCGACCCGCAGAAAAAGGTGCTTGAGGATTTCGTGCGTGACTTTCAAGCTAGTTCGGGCAAGCCCCCTAGCACCTTTGCCGGACATGCCTGGGACGCGCTTCAGATCACCCTAAAGGCTTTAGAGAAACTCCCCGAAGGCCTTTCTCTAGAGGAGCAGCGCTCCCGGCTGCGCGATGAGATCGAGAACACCAAAGGCTTCATCGGTACCGGCGGTGTCTTTAATCTATCGCCTGAGGATCACGTGGGACTTAGCCCCAACGATGTCGTTATGGCCAGGATCACCAAGGGGGATTGGGAATACCTTCCACCCGAGAAATGGTAATTTTGGAGCATGCCCCAGTACATTTTCCGTGACTATCTCCAATTCCTGGTCTCCGGCGTGAGCACGGGGTGCATTTATGTGCTGATCGGCCTGGGCTTGATCACCATTTATAATGTTACGGGCGTGATCAATTTGGCCCAAGGTGAATTCGTCATGCTTGGGGCCATGTTAGCAGTTGCCTATTATCAGGGTTTGCATCTCCCCCTGGTCATAGCCTTCCTGTTAGCCGTGCTCTCTGTGATGATCATCGGCGCACTGGTTCAGCGCCTGACTATCCATCCAGCGCGCCACGCGCCAGAGGTCACGCTGATCATCATCACCATCGGCACCGCGATCACACTCAGGGGAATAGGCCTCCTAGCATGGGGGACAACTCCCCGCTCTCTGCCCGAGTTCTCTACGGGAGCACCACTTGTGCTTTGGGGAGCAGTGCTCAGCCGTCAGCGATTGTGGATCATGGGCACTGCGGCGTTTGTGCTGCTACTGCTCTACCTCTTCTTTGAGTTCACTCTGCTGGGCAAAGCGGTGCGGGCTTGTGCCATCAACCGCCGGGTATCGCAGTTAGTGGGGATCAACACCGAGTTCATGGCCTTACTAGCCTACGCTCTCAGCGCAGGAATGGGCGCAGTGGCAGGCATTGTCATTGCGCCCCTTACCCTAGTAAGCTACGATATGGGGCTAGTCCTAGGGCTTAAAGGATTCGTAGTAGCTATCATGGGGGGCCTCGTCAACGCCCCGGTCGCAGTGGCTGGTGGCTTGCTATTGGGCGTTTTTGAGTCGCTTGCCGCCGGCACGCTGTCCTCGGGCTTCAAGGATGCGCTGGCCTTCCTGGTCCTTCTGGTGGTGTTGTTAGGGCGCACCATGCAACTCACAGAGCTCTTTCGGAGGCGCGTATGAGCGCGCTCTGGAAGCCCGGTTTCGCCAGCCAACGCGCTAACTGGTTAGGGGTGCTTCTTTTAGCCCTTTTCTTGGGAACCTTTCCCCTATGGTTGAACACCCCTTATGCTTTGAGCACGATGGTGCTGATCGGCATCTACACCATCGTGACGATAGGCTTGTGTCTACTGATGGGTTACGGCGGCCAGGTCTCATTAGGTCAGGCTGCCTTTTTTGGCCTGGGGGCTTATGGCTCGGCGATCCTGACGGCTAAGGGCGGCTGGTCACCTTGGGCAGCCATGATCGTGGCCGCCGTGGGTACCGGGCTGATCGCTTATCTTGTGGGTATCCCCATATTTCGCTTACGCGGGCACTATTTGGCTATGGGGACGTTAGCGTTCGGGGTCGTCACGTACATCGTATTGAACGAATGGAAACAACTCACCGGTGGGGCAACAGGGCTTCCGGGCATCCCGCGTCTGAGCATTGCCGGCATGGTCATCAAAAGCGACCTGGCTTACTACTACCTGGTGTGGCTTTTCGCCTTATTCGCTCTGATCATCGCCCTGAACATCGTCAATTCCCGGATCGGCCGCGCGTTGCGCGCCATCCGCGATAGCGAGCAGGCTGCCGAGAGCCTTGGCGTGGAGATCAGTCGCTACAAGTTGCAAGTGATGGTCATAAGCGCCCTCTATGCCAGCGTTGCGGGGAGTCTGTATGCCCATTACATGATCTTTATCAGCCCTACAGCTTTTGACTTTGGGGTGTCGGTGCGTTTAGTGCTCATGGCCGCCGTGGGAGGTCTGGCCTCAATCTGGGGGGCGCCCTTTGGTACGGCAGCCGTGACATTACTGACCCTAGGACTACGCGAACTCATCCCCCTGCTAACGCAATACGGAACGGGAGAGTACCAGATCATCGCGTATGGCATCCTGCTCGTGATCATCATGATCTTTATGCCCGAAGGATTGGTCACGGCGAGCGTCAAGTTGTGGAGATACAAACTCAGAAGCTGGATAATGGCCGTTGTAGCCAAGATGAGTTCTTCTGGCCGTTCGGGCTCATCAGGCCACGTCAAGAGCGCCTAGACATGCAAGGACAGAGTGCTAGGAGATACATGGCTATCCCCATTCAGGGCACCCAATGGGCTGTGGCTCTTGCCGCCGCAGCACTCCTGTGCATGCTGGGCATGCATACCTATGGCTTCTCATTAAGCTTACCCCTCTTTTCTGACGACGTCCTGTTCGTTCGCTGGATCGATGCGCACAAATTGAGTGAAATTTGGACTTCAGCACCAGGATATAGCTACTATCGCCCTCTTGCCCTGACCATATGGAAAGTCCTTGCCCTAATACAACACGGTCACGATGCGTTTGCTTTACACGCCACCGTTTTCGCGCTACACCTGCTGAACTCCGTGTTAGTTTTCGCCCTTTTGGCCGGACCCGACCCCACAAGACGGCCTCACCTGGCACCCGGATTCTCTGCTGCAGTGCTCTTCCTTCTCTTCCCCTTCAGTTATCAGGTAGTGCCCTGGGTATCGGCGTTGATGTACCCCCTGGTCACGACATTGATCCTGTCCTCATTGTTACTCGCTCGTTGGGCATCCGGTAATCCTTGGTATCGAGGCCTTTCAATTATCCTTGCATTGCTGGCCCCCTTCACCCACGAAACGGGAGTGCTGGTGGCCGCTCTGCTTTTTTTGTTGCTCATCACGGATGATCCACCGGTCCCTTTCAGACAAGCGTTGCGCTATACCCTGCCTCACTGGCTGTGCTCCGTGCTTGGCGTAGCTGTTTGGCTAGCAGTGCCCAAAGGGCTAGGACAAGTGAATCCCTTGGATTGGTCCGCGCGTTGGCAAAACGCCGTCTATCTGGCCCAGGGATTGATCTTTCCCTTGGCACCCCTTGTCCAGCGAGCCTTAAGCCTTAACCTTGGTAATCTATCTACGATTGCCCTGATAGCCGGAATCACCGTGACATCTTGGGCTGCTTTGATGAGCAGGGTAGGGCAAGGCAAGCTTGTTGGTCTAGCCATCGGTTGGTTCACCATAACCTTGTTGCCCGCTTGGGCTTTGTTAAGGCCCGATTATGTCCGCACAAGTCCTCATCTGCTCTACCAAGCTTCTGTGGGTATTGCTCTTTTTTGGGCGATTCCTGCAAACCTTCGCCCCTCGGGCCATCTGTTCTCCATAGCTGCACAGGGTCTAGCGGCATTATGTGTGTCATGGGCGGCGGTCAGCGGGTATCGTTTCATCCGTTCCCGCATCCCCCTTTATGACCAGGTGCGCCTTGCCGTGAGCCAGCTGGCAGGGGCTTGCGCTGGAATCTCAGATCCGATCCTCCTTGTAAATTACCCTCAGTGGTTCGCCCCCCAGCATAACACTTTCCCTTTAGGGAGCGAGGGAGTTGTTCTAGTCCCGCCCGTCGCCACAGGCCTTAGCGATCTTCTTTGGGCGAACGCTGCTCAAGAGCGTTCCATCAAAGGAATAGTATTTATGGAGCCACTGGACAAGACGCCGTGGCGGTTCATTTTCCCTGGAGTGGGTCAGGTCGTAGATAGTGACTCTCTCCAGGATGCTTTGCGACAAGCTCCTCACATCATTGTGACCAGCTATGCCCAGCCGGATGTCGTGCTCCGTGATGTAGGAGGTCTGGAAGCCGAGGGGCAAATGCCCCCGACGAATTACATAGCGAATTATGCCGACAAATTGCTACTGATATCGGCTTCTCAAAAACCCGAAGGAGACTCCTTACGCATAACTCTACGCTGGTATTGCACAGCCCCCGTCACCCAAGAGACGAGCGTCTTTGTACATCTTTATGATAGTGAGAATAGACTCGCGGCCCAGGCGGATGGCTATCCCCTACTCAATATGGCGCGCATGGTCTCTTGGCGTCCCGGGGATATGTGGCGCGATATTCGCTTTCTGGCACTACCTGAAGATGAGACATCTGGCCGGTACATCCTCAAAATCGGCCTTTATCCTATAGCTGGGGGGCCACGCCTTAGCGCCTTCTCCCCCACTGGTGAACGCTTCGTTGACGACGCCGTACCTATCACCACATTAGAGTTGCCGCTCGACCCAAGAGAACGAAATGAGCACTGACAAGGCCATAATTCTGGAAATAGATCGCGTATGCAAGAGGTTCGGCGGGTTGGTCGCTTTAGACGAGGTTTCATTTCGCGTCCCCGAGGGCGAGATTCTGGCCCTTATTGGCCCCAACGGCGCCGGCAAGACGACGCTTTTAAACATTATCGCCGGCACAATGGAGGCCACCAGAGGCCAAGTGCGCTTCAGGGGCAAACGGCTTAATGGTCGGCCAGCACACGAGCGCGTCCGATTGGGCATTGCTCGCACTTTCCAGCAAGCGCTGATCTTTGAGTCCATGACCGTGTTGGAAAACGTGATGGTCGGTTGC
>DAOTVR010000340.1:0-2446 GCA_034436315.1 Anaerolineae bacterium | reverse complement strand
GATCTATTGAAAAGTACGGTCAACAATGCCCAGAGCAGTATGGATACGCCATGGCCGGGCTATTGGCACGGTACTGCGGCTGGCTTAACTGTGTAGTTCATGGGGTTGGTGACGTAATGGCCGAGGCTAGATATAAGAAAGCGGATCGAAACCTCCAGGAAGTCTTCGAACATATATACCAATACGGCACAAGGCATTACCCGGGACCGAACCCAGTTCCCGAACAAATATTCCAGGCGACACTAACGACGAAAAACTTGAAGCTTAAGGAGAAAAACCGAAATATTGCGGGGTTACAATTAGCAGATCTACTAACCTACTGCTGCAAGGCAGATGTATTGCGTGAATACGGACTATCAGCACCGCGGTTAGGCCCCTTCTCAGACAAAATCTGTCGAGCCATCCAGCCGAAATATAACAGGCATTACACGTCGGGAATAACGCGAGGATACGGGAAGATTTTCATCGCTCCAAAATAAAACGCGGGGGAATACCCCCCGCGCGGCACCTACTAAAAGGTCGCCTCCCTCCGAACTCTCGGATTAGCTATATTATAGCGCACATGTTCTTTTTTGTCAATGGCTTTTTGAAGATAAAATTATCCCAGTCTATAATGGATAGATCTAAAAGACCATAACAGGAGAAACATGCTATCTATTCCCCAATTACCCACACGCCGCGTGGCCATCGGTGGCATCTCGCACGAGACGCATAGCTTCGCCGAGCCACATACCGCCCTGGCCAACTTTCGCCTGTACCGAGGCGAGGAGATCCTCGCCTCCCTGACGGGCAGCCCCTCCTCCGTCGGGGGGATGATCCAAGGAGCCAAAGAACACCGTTGGGAACTGCTGCCCACCCTCTATGCTTCGGCTATGCCCGGCGGCACCGTCGTTGAGGAGGCCTACCAAGCCATGCTACGGGAGCTGGTAGAGCGCATCCGCAAGGCGCTGCCCCTAGATGGCATCCTCCTCAGCCTGCACGGTGCGATGTTCACCGAGGAGCAATTGGATCCCGAGGGGGATATCCTGGCCAAGGTGCGCGCCGTAGTGGGCGAGGAGGTGCCTATCGTCATCGTGTTGGACATGCATGGCAACGTGAGCCCTCAGATGGTGGAGCTGGCCGACGTGCTCCTGGCTTACGACACCAATCCCCACCTGGATAGCTATCCTCGTGGCGAGGAGGCCGCGGACATCTTGGACCTCCTGATGCGCCGGGCAATCAGGCCGACGGCCAGTCTGGCCCAAGCTTCCTTGGTGTTGCCGCCGCAGGCCACCGGCACCGACGATCCTCCCTTGCGCCTAGTGCATGAACGGCGCAAAGAGATGGAGGATGAGGAAGGGGTGATCTGTATCGCGGTGTTGGGCGGCTATGCCTACGGCGATACCCCTTTCACCGGCCCCAGCGTCGTCGTGACCACCGATAACGACCCTGACCTGGCACAAGCCTACGCCTCGGAGCTGATCGGCATTTTAGAGCGCCACAGCCAGGGGGTGTTGCCCCAGTTCCTTTCGCCCGAGGCGGCCGTGCGCGAGGCCTTGAGCCGGCCCGGCCGGCCGATCATCCTCGTAGACTCGGCCGATAACATCGGCGGCGGAACGCCGGGCGATGGCACCGACGCGCTCAAGGCCATGCTGGCCCTTGACGTCCAAGAGGGCACCATCGTCCTGGCCGACCCCGAGGCCGTGGCCGCTTGCTGGGCGGCCGGAGAAGGAGCGGAAATCACCCTCTCCGTAGGGGGCAAGACGGATCGCTGGCATGGCGACCCTGTGCCCGTGAGTGGCGTCGTGCGGCGGCTACATCAGGGCGATTTGCAATGCGAACGCATACCTAACCACTTTGGGGCTTCCAAGATCAACGTAGGTCGGGCGGCCTGGTTGCGCGTCAAGGGGGTGAACATCATCCTCAATGAGCGCAAGACGCCCCCCTTTGACCTGGTGCAGTTGCGGGGCTTGGGAGTCGTCCCGGAGGAGCAAAAGATGATCGTGGTCAAATCGGCCGTGGCCTATCGCTCAGCTTATATGCCCATCGCCGCCGGGGTTATTGAGATGGACACGGCCGGCCTGTGCAGCGCCAATCTATCGCGTTTTCCCTACAAGCACTTGCGTCGCTCCTTCTTGTAAAGGGCACAGGCATCTAAGGAGACAACGAGACCTCACTCGCCGAGAAGCTGCAAGCGCCGTTCCTCAAGGATGCGGATCTCTCGCTCGTATTGGCGGCGAAGCTCATCGGGCATCTCGCCGGCGAGGAGCGCTCTGTGGTGGGCGATGTGCTCGTCAAGCAGCTTGGCCGCCTCATCCCGCCCCAAGCTCGCGAGCTCCTGCTCCGCGAGCTCTCTGGCCTGCTGCACCCAATCCGCGCGCAGAACAAAGGCCTCCTCGGCCCAATCGCGCCGCTGGTCGATCAGGAAATCCCTGGCAGGGCGGAGGTGCGCCCGGACATACTCGCG
>DAOTVR010000339.1:0-1765 GCA_034436315.1 Anaerolineae bacterium | reverse complement strand
GGGTTAGCATGACTTGTCTGGTCCAGCACGAGCCAGAGGAGAACTATGCAGAGGATGAGAATAACGGCCACAGCCCGACTGCGTAGCGCATTCACTCGCCTATGCCCTCAGAACTGACTCGGAGGCGCCCGTTTGCTCTATGACGTAAAAGGCGAGCCTCGTCCTTCATAGCTAGCGAGAATGTGGCAGGGCGCCTCGCTGCGTAGAGGATAGTGCCTTATGATAGCGGTCGAGGTCGCTCACAATAATCCCTGCTCCCCGAGCCACACAAGTAATCGGATCCTCTGCACGATAGACGCGCATATGCGTCTCTTCTGAAAGACGCTCTGGCAAGCCTTGCAGCAGGGAGCCACCACCACAAAGCACGATCCCGTTTTCCATGAGGTCGGCCACTAACTCGGGAGGCGTCTCATCCAGGGTGCTTTTGACGGCGTCCACAATGAGGCTTACGGGGCCGGAGAGAGCTTCGCGGATCTCGACGCTGCTGACCTCAACCGCATCGGGTAGACCCGTGATGAGGTTGCGCCCTCGCAGGGTGATCGTCTGTTCTTCGGGTAGGGGATAAGCTGAACCGATGGCGATCTTGCTTCGCTCGGCCATGCGCTCGCCGATCAGCAAGTTGTACTTTTGGCGGGCATACTGGATGATCTCTTCATCCATCTCGTCGCCGGCGACCCGAATGGAGCGCGAGACGACGATCCCGCCTAGGGAGATCACCGCCACCTCGGTTGTGCCTCCGCCGATGTCTACGATCATGCTGCCTACAGACTCGCTCACCGGAAGCCCCGCACCGATAGCCGCGGCCATTGGTTCTTCAACGAGATAAGCCTCGCGCGCTCCGGCGCTTAACGTCGCATCGTGAACGGCGCGTTTCTCTACTTCGGTGACACCACTGGGAATGCCCACAACGACGCGAGGGCTAGCACCCAAGAGGCGTCGGCGGCTGTGAGCTTTATTGATAAAGTAGTGCAGCATCTTCTCTGTGATGTCAAAGTCGGAGATCACGCCATCGCGTAGAGGGCGAATGGCCACGATGTTGGCGGGGGTTCGGCCTACCATTTCCTTGGCCTCTGCGCCAATGGCCAACACTTTCTTGGTGCGCTTGTCTACTGCTACTACAGAGGGTTCATTGATAATGACACCCTGGCCGTCTAAGGCAACGAGGGTTGTGGCTGTGCCCAAGTCGACGCCTATATCGCGGGAGAATGCCCCTAATAGGGCGCTCAACGGGTTGAACACAGATCTTTTTCCTTTCTCCGCCCACTTGATACCTAATCATAGCTATTATACCACAATGCTTTGGAATCTGCGAACGCAAAAGGGGGCGGTTCTCTAGTGGGAGCCTGTTTGCTCCCCGGGTGAGGGCTGTGGTATAGTGTCGCCCGCTCATTGAGTGGGACCGTGTGTTTTTCTAGGAGAGATAGCGCCTTGGTTTTCATGAAGAAGCCTAGCTTAAAATGGCTTGGGGCAAGCTTGCAAGTGGTGGCCCTCTTGGCTCTGCTTGTAAGCCTGGCTTTGCTCATGGGGCATGATCTCTATCGGTATTTGAGGCGTACGCGAGGCGTTGAGGAGGGGACACCGGCGGCACATGCGCGTTTAGACGGCTCTCGCCTGGGGGTTAACGTTGCCCTTGAAGGTTATCAGAGTGACGACGCCCTTCGTCGCGCGCTGGCGATGGTACGTGCTGCCGGTCTGGGAGTCATTCGGCAACGCTTTTCTTGGATGGAACTAGAGCCGGAGCCGGGGAGCTATCGCTGGGAGCGTT
>DAOTVR010000338.1:0-2587 GCA_034436315.1 Anaerolineae bacterium | reverse complement strand
ACAACGCCGTCTAAGCAACCGCTCCGCCTCCGGGCTATTGAGCTTGACCAAGGCGATGGAGGCGATATCGGCGCGCTCGATCCGCCAGCCGAATTGATCAAACGGCGTGACGTTCGCCCGGCGGAGGACATAGCTGCCGCAGTAAGCGCGGGTCGTGCCATTAGTCTGGGTAGCGACGACGAGGACCGGCACCTCAGCGTAGCTGGAGCCGGCAGCGCCTTCTAATTGGGGCTCGCCCATCTGGATGTCCACGCGCTTGGTTGTGGCAAAGCCTCGGCGAAACCGGGAATAACTCTGCCGGAGTGCTTGGCCTGGGTCGCGCCAGCAAGTATAGGCCCGCGCGTACTCTCGGCGGTTAATGGACTCAAAGTAGGTACCCAGCAACACCAGGGGATCCTGAACGTAGGCCGGCGCGGGCGTGCCCGCCGGCAGTGCGCGAATGCTGGCGCTCGCAATACGCCAGGCGCCGGCGCTGAATTGTAACGTATAGGTGCCCTGGTAATGCTGAAGATATTGCTCCGAGGTCTCGGGGTCGTTGGCCACGGCCAGGAGCGTAACCGGGAGCGTAACCCGCCCCGTTGTGCTGCTCAGTTCGCCGAATGCGCCCATCAGCACCGAGACATGCACCGTGTCAGCAAAGCCGTCGGCAAATTGCTCCAAGCTTCGTCCGCTCGCAGCGCCGTCGTTGGCCCAAAAGCGATAGGCGCGAGGGTAATCGCGGGCATCTATCGCCGCCCAGTAGTCAAGGATCACCTGTACGGCGCCATCGGGATCGCCTCGGGCCACTGCTGTCGGACGCGGCGTCGGGGGCTCGGGGCTGGGTGAAACTGTACTCGTGGCAGTCGGCCGCTGTGTCGGCGGCACGAGAGTGGGCGAGGCCGTATGCGTTAAGGTCGGCTGTTGGGTTGGCGGCGCAAAAGTGGGCGAAGCCGTGCTCGTGGCAGTCGGCTGCTCCGTCGGCAGCGCCAGCGCGGGGGAAGCCGTATGCGTTACAGTTGGCCGTGGCAACGGTGTGCTCGTTCGCGTGCTCAAGGCCACGGCCGAGGTCGCTGAGGGTGTAGATACCACCCCCTCAAGGACCGCTCTGCAACCGGCCAAAGCCCACACAGCCAAGCTTACGACCCCTCTAGCCAACTTTAGAAACTCGCGCCGGGTGATTCCCTCAACGTGGCCGCCCAATTTCATCCTTGCTCCTATGTGCAGTGCGTCAACTTGTCCATCTTCCAGATGGCGCGGGCACGGCGAAAGCACAAACGCGAGCGCCTGTACTCATCGCCAGATCTATCGCCCCAACGACATTATACCCACCGCACTCTTACGAGGCAACGAAACGTTATACCTTGTGTCCATCCTGCGTTTTGAACGATCGGAGACAGAATCCGCTCCCATCTTTCTTTTGACATCTTCTACCACAGGCGTTAAGATAGCGGCACTTGTTATCCAGCTATCCTTTACAGATAGGTGCCTCCAAGCCATGTTTACAGAGTGGCTCCGCAAAGTTACCAGAGGGTTCACCTCCTCCATCGCCGCCTTTCTGGCCCGTTTCGGTATCTCGGCCAACGCTCTGACCATCGCAGGGTGTCTACTCAACATCGCCCTAGGGGTGGTGATCGCCACGGGGCGCTTACGCCTGGCCGGGTTTTGCCTGATCATCGCCGCGGGTATAGATGGCTTGGATGGCGCCCTAGCCCGGCAAATCGGTCGCCCAACCAAGTTCGGAGCCTTTTTGGACTCGGTACTAGATCGCCTCTCAGAATCGGCGGTGCTATTGGGCTTGGCCTGGTGGTACATGAGCCAGCCCGGGCGTCTTGAGGAGATCTTGGCTTACGTGACCATCGTCGGCTCCACGATGGTCAGCTACACCCGTGCTCGTGCCGAGGGGATCGGCGTGGATTGCGAGGTAGGTCTCTTCACCCGCGTAGAGCGCTGCCTCATCCTCATCGCCGCCCTGATTCTAGGAGTCACCTCCCAGGCCCTCTGGCTCCTAGCCATCGGAACCATGCTCACCACCATTCAACGCATTCTCTTTGTCTATCTGCGCGTCAGGGATCAAGCCCTGTAAAATGAGGTCTTGTATGGCCCTGAGACGTCTATCCTGGTTACTGCTCAGCATCCTGAGTGGCCTTTGCCTGGCCTTTGGCCCGCCGCGCCTAACCGACTCAGACCTGCCCAAGCAGAGCCTCACCCCAGATCAGCTGCGGGCCATGCGCCAGGTGCCTCTACCCCAAATCACCGCTGCCTCGGCCATGCTGATCAATACCACTACCGGTGAGATCCTCTATGCCCGCAATGAGCGCGAGCGTCGCGCCCCCGCCAGCTTGACCAAGCTGGTCACTGCCTTGGTGGCCCTGCAACGTGGGCGGCTGGACCGGGAGATCCGTGTCGCTGATACGGATTTGGCCGTGTACAGCGCAGCAGATATGCGCGCCGGCGACTTTTACACCCTGCGCGAGTTGCTCTTCTTCCTGCTCATCCCCTCCGATAACGCCGCGGCGATGACCATCGCCCGCGGGCTGGCCGGCGATGTGCGCACCTTTGTGGGCTGGATGAACGCTCTGGTGGCCAGTTGGGGCTTGACCGATACCCA
>DAOTVR010000337.1:0-12882 GCA_034436315.1 Anaerolineae bacterium | reverse complement strand
GAACAGCGAACCGTCAAGATGGACGAGCTCCATGGGTGGAGGGAATTGTGCTCCTATCTCCAATGACCTTGCAGCAAAAAAGGAGCTTAGGGCAACCTTACCACAAAGACACAAAGAAAATAATCCAGAGGTGTTCTTTGACCGCCTTCACCTCGCCCTGAGGAAGCTGCTTGATTTTGATCTCGTTGATGAGAACATGATCGGGGATGGCTTGCTCTCGCGTTACCGTTACCTGGTGGTGGCCGGAGCTGAGCGGATGAACAGGGAGACGATCGGCAAGATCTCTGCTTGGGTTGAGGGCGGTGGGGCATTGTTGAACATCAATTGCCTCATCGCCGACCTTCAAGAGAACGCGACACTGTGGCAAGAGCTGATCGGCTTCACCTCGGAGACGGATAGGCATTATGGGGTGATGGATCAGGTGATCCTGCGGCCAGAAATCCTTCCGCGCTATGGGAAACTTATGCCCCTGTGGGCCACTGCCTCCTACGGGCCATTGGCCGCCGACTGTATGCCCTTGTTGGGGATGCGCTGCTCCTGGTATGAGCCTGTGGCCGAATACTCGCGGTTAGCTTGGCAGCGCAAGGTGGGCAAGGGGGCGGTGCTCAGCTATTTCGGGCTGATTGACCCTCGTTCCGGTCACGGTGGATGGGCCACTTCCGATGTGGCGGCGCTCGCTTTCCTGGCCGATGTCTTGGAGCACGCGCCGGAGCTTGGCCTGCCCGAAGCGCCGACAACGCTGCGCCCGGAGATGGACGGCTTGTGCCTCTCGCAGTTTGAAGATGGGCTTCTGGCGATGAACTTGGCCGATGTTCCTTTGGCGGTCGCCTTCGGCGGAAGAACCATCATCGTACAGCCAGAGGATATTATTGCGTTAGGTTAGAGTTGGAGGGTTGGTTATGTTGAACTTTGGCCTGATCGGCTGTGGGGGAATCGGCAGAGTCCACGCCGAATGCATTGCCAGGATCCCGGAGGCGCGCTTCATCGCTTATGTCGACGTGGTGGAGGCCGCCGCACAGTCTTTTTTGGCCACTTTCGGCGGCGACTATGCGACCACCGATGTAAACAGGCTTCTCAACGATGAGCGCATCACCGCGGTCTTTATCTGCACACGGCACGATTCTCACGCGCCCTTAGCCATCGCCGCCGCGCGCGCCGGCAAGCACATCCTGATCGAGAAACCCTTGGCTCTGACCCTTGCCGAATGCGAGGCTGTGGCCGAGGCGGTCAAGGCTCACGGGGTGGTCCTCATGCCCGCCTTCAAGATGCGCTTTTATCCTCTAGTGCAGAAGGCGCATGCGTTTATCCCCCGGCCACAGGTCCTTGTGGGGCAAATGATGGACAACCGCTGGCCCGATGACGCCTGGGCCCAGGACCCCATCCAAGGCGGAGCCAATGTTCACAGCCAAGGCTGCCACACCACCGATATGCTACGCTATTTCGCGGGAAGCGAGCCGAAGCGTATCTGGGCGAGCGGGGGTACGATGACCCATCCTGGGCACCCCTGTATCGATCAGTGCGTGGCTTCCATCCAATTCGCGAACGGCTCCGTGGCCGCCTGGGTCCAGGGCGACGCTGCCCTAGGGCCATTTACCAGCAAGTTCTTCTTTGAGCTTTTCGGCGAGGGACGCAGTGTACAGCTTTACGATCGTCTGAAGAAAGCCACTTTCTATGATGGGCAAAAGACCTGGGTGGAAGAGCGACCCGAGGAGGAGGGCTTTCAATTGGAGGATCGCGAGTTCGTTAACGCCCTCCTGGAGGGACGAGAACCGCTCCTTTCCGCCGCTGACGGCTTGCAGGCCACGCGCATCGTACTGGCCGCCGATCGGGCCATTCGTACAGGAGAGGTGCAGGAGCTATGAGGATCGGCATCGTGGATCTGGATACCTCGCACCCTCAAAATTGGGTGCCCATAGAACGCGAATTGGGCCACGAGGTGGTAGGCGTCTGGGATGGGGGTGCGGTGCATCCGCCGGGGTATGCAGAGCGATTCGCCCGTGAGCACAACGTCCCCCGCGTTTACGCTACGCTTGAGGAGATGGTTGACGAGGTGGATTGCGCTATCCTGCATGCTTGCAACTGGGATACGCACATCGCCAAGGCCCGGCCCTTTATCCAGGCCGGGAAGGCCGTCCTTATTGATAAGCCCCTGGCGGGGAATCTGCGCGATCTGAACCAGTTGCGCTGTTGGGCTCAGGCGGGGGCGCGCATTGCCGGCGGCTCTTCGTTGCGCTTCTGCCCGGAGACGCGCGACTGGCTTGCTCGGCCGGTAGGCGAGCGAGGCATGCCGCATACTGCGCTTTGCGGCTGCGCCGTGGACGAGTTCAATTACGGCATTCATGCCTATGCCATGTTATTGGGGATCATGGGGTCTGGCGTAGAAAGCGTGCAACACCTGGGCCAGGGCGTGCAACGGCGCATTCGGTTGAGCTGGCCTGACGGACGTATGGGGTTGCTCATCGTGGGCGCTGCAGCGGCCTGGATGCCCTTTTATGCCACGATCGTCACCGAGAAATCGGTGATCCAATATCAGGCCGATCCGAGCAAGCTTTATCGCGCTCTCCTAGAGGCTGTCTTGCCCTATCTGGCCGGAGAGACAGATCAGCCTCCGCTGCCAATAGATGCCTTGCTAGAGCCGGAGCTGTGTGCCCTAGCTGCGCGCAAATCCTGGCTTGAAGGGGATCGCGAGGTGCTTTTAGCTGAGCTGTGTGAAGCAGATGGGGGATACGATGGCGGGGCCTTTGCCGAGGAATATCGCAGGGCCAGATATCCCTAGCGAATGCTGCCTGAAAACCCGCCCGGCCGCCAGCAGTTAGGGCTTTGGCCCATCACAATAAGTGCTTGGTAACCTCGGTACCAACGAGACCGGCGACGCACGGCGTTTTGGGTTTCCCAAGAGACGAACGGCCGGCAGGGGCACAACATAGAACGCTCCTAGCCGGCCGGATGGCTCTTATGCTTCGCAAGAGGCGACAAACACCGAGGCTTACGATAAAGCGGGTGGAGGGATTCGAACCCTTGACATTCTGCTTGGGAAGCAGACGCTCTGCCACCTGAGCTACACCCGCATTGTGTTTTCAATTATATACATGGCTTTTTGGCCTGTCAAATAAAGGCCGTGTTCACAGTAAGCGGCCATGTCGGATATTACCGAAACGCCCCTTAAGTGTCCTATTTGCGCATTTCGCCAAGCCGTGATATACTATTTATAACTTCCGCGCGAGAAAAAGTGGGCTTTCCTCCCACTTTTCTTATTGTATGGCTTGGCTATGGTAGGAGGTTTTTGAGTCGATGAAAAGCGAGTTTGAGATCGCTATCACCCAGCTTAGTGCGGACCGTAACCTGGCGCCAGAGGTTATTTTGGAAGCCATTCAGGCCGCCTTGGTCTCGGCCTATAAGCGCAACTATGGGTCGAATCAGAACGTCAGCGTGACGATTGACCCTCGGACAGGCCAGGCTCGCGTATTCGTGAAGAAAACTGTGGTGGCAGCGGTCCAGGATGAGCGCGTGGAGATCTCCCTCGCCGAGGCCAAGACATACAAGCCCGATGCGCAGCTTGGAGATATCCTTGATATAGAGATCAAGCCGCGCAATTTCGGGCGCATCGCTGCGCAGACGGCCAAGCAAGTCATTATGCAGCGTATCCGCGAGGCCGAGCGCGACTCGGTCTATCTTGAGTATGCGGATCGGGTCGGAGAGATCTTGAACGGGGTGGTTCGCAACATTGATGCGCGTTCGGGAAACGTCACCCTGAGCTTGGGCAAGGCGGAGGCCACCCTGCCTAAAAGCGAGCAGATTCCTGGGGAAAACTATCGCCTCAATCAACGTCTCAAGGTTTATCTGGCGGAGGTAGAGCGCACAGGACATGGCCCCCAGATAACCGTCTCGCGCACTCATCGCGGCTTACTGCGCCGTCTCTTGGAGATGGAAGTGCCCGAGATCTTTAACGGCACCGTTGAGGTCAAGGCTATTGCGCGTGAGCCGGGCTCTCGCTCCAAGATCGCGGTAGCGGCTTTGCAGCCGGGGATCGACCCCGTCGGTTCGTGCGTGGGGATGCGCGGTGTGCGCATTCAAAACATCGTGAACGAGCTCAACGGCGAGAAGATAGATGTCGTTGCCTGGTCTCCGGTCCCTGAGACTTTCATCGCCAATGCCCTGAGCCCGGCCAAGGTGACGTCTGTTACGTTGAACGAACAGGAGAAGACGGCCAAGGTTGTGGTGCCCGATCGGTCGCTATCTTTAGCGATCGGCAAGGAAGGTCAGAACGCTCGCCTGGCGGCCAAGTTGACCGGTTGGCGCATTGACATCAAGAGCGAAAGCGAGGCCGCTGAGGAGGCGAAACGGCTTGCAGCCGAGGCTGAAGAGGCCGCCTTACGTGCTCAGGAGCTGGAGGCGGCTCGCCGGGCCGCCGCCGAGCTTTTGGCTGAGGCGCAGGCCTCCTTAGAAGAGGAGCAAGCTATCGCTGCAACAGAGCCATCCGTCACGGGAACGGACGAGGGCGGGTTAGAACAAGTTGAGGCAGTATCTCCCGCCTTGACCTCAGAAGAGGTTACGGAGGAGGCCGTGGTCGAGGAGAGCTCTGTAGCGGAGGTAGCTCCCGCCATGGAGGAAGCTGTTGTTGCGCCCATCGTGGACCTTGAGCCCGAAGTCGGTCCCTCCTTGGAGGCCGTTGAACCGGAAGCTCCCGTTGAACCGAAGGGTGTTGAGCCCGAGGTTGAGGCCGTGGCGCTTGAGGAAGAGCCTGACATGGAGTGGGCTGAGGCAGAGCTGTACGAGGAAGGGGATGAAGAGGACGAGCTCTTGTCCGAGGCCGCGCGCAAAAAGGCTCGTGATAAGAAAAAGCGCCGGCTTTTGGAATTTGATGAGCGATTGGGGCGCGTCGTGGCACGCAAGAAACATCGGCGCGACCGACGGATTCTTAGCTGGGGGGATGAAGACGAAGATTATAGCTAGAAAGGTGAGCTTATGTCTCCCCAGACTTTGAAGAGAAGGCCACAGAGAACGTGCATTGGCTGTCAGCGCGTGTCGACCAAGCGCGAGCTCGTGCGCATCGTGCGCAAACCGAATGGCGAAGTCGTTGTGGATCCGACGGGCAAGGTCGCTGGGCGAGGCGCTTACCTGTGCAAGGACAAACGATGTTGGCGTGCCGCTTTGGAGCATAAACGCTTTGATCGCGCATTAAAGTTGGCTCTCACGCCTGAGCAGTATGCTTATATAGAGGCTTATGCCTCCCAATTGCCCGATACAGACGAGAACACGGACAAGTCGTGAGAGCGTCTCCTATAGGTGAGGAAACATATTACATATGATGGGCCAAATGATAGCCGGTCTGTGGGAACGGAGATGAAAGGCATCATGGGTAGCTGGCCAATATGTATTGTGAGGGAGAAGATCATGATGGTAGCTGACTGAAAGTGTCGGTTTTGGTCCTCCATCCTCCTTCTCCCCCACATGCTCTTGGCCGCCATCTGTCCTTCAAATGGGTCTTATCTCAGCTCCGGATCTGGATCTCCTGAAGCCACGCCTGTTTTTGGCCCTCATTAAAGAACTTGGCTCGCAACCCTTCCAGCGGCTTTGTCTGGGATTCAGTGAAAGGGGGATCATATGGTTACACGAACCGATCAGGACAAATCTCGCGTCGTGAAAAAAGGCGTCTCCAAGGCGGTTTCTGCCGCAAAGGGGGAGCCACGCGATAAATCGGATGACTCTCGCCCTGCAGTTCCGTCGCAAAAGACTCCTGAACAGCGCGCTTTGAGCGCTCGTCCGGAGGCGCCTCAACGGACCGCTGCGCGCACCCCCGGTGCTGCTAAGAGCACTGGTACGGTTGGGCCCGCAATAACTGCTCCTCCTGCCCCGCCACCCGAGGCCAAAAAGGAATTGGAGTTGCCCGAGGCGATCACTGTGCGCGAGTTGGCCAATCTCATGGGCTGCAGCCCCATTGAACTCATCAAAGCCTTGATGAACGCCGGGGTTATGGCCAATATCAACCAACAGATCGATTATGATACCGCGGCCATCGTTGCCGAGGATATGGGTTACCGGGTCAAGGAGCAAAAGCCACCCGAACCGGAAGTCGTGGAACAGGCTGCACCTCAGCCCGTTAGACGTCGGTTCTATACCGAAGAGGAACAGAAATACCTTCGTGAACGCCCGCCGGTGGTGACCATTCTGGGTCACGTTGACCATGGCAAAACCTCGCTTTTGGATGTCATTCGCGCCACGAATGTGCAAGCTCACGAGGCGGGGGGTATCACCCAGCATATCGGTGCTTATCAGATCCAAGTTCAAGGCAAACCGATCACCTTCCTGGACACCCCTGGTCATGAGGCCTTCACCGCTATGCGCGCCCGCGGGGCCAGCGTCACGGATATCGCCATCCTGGTTGTGGCCGCCGACGATGGCGTACAGCCCCAGACGCTGGAGGCCATAAGCCATGCCCGTGCGGCCCAAGTGCCCATCATTGTGGCCCTTAATAAGATCGATTTGCCCACAGCGAACCCTGAACGCGTCAAGCAACAGCTTGCTGAGAACGGCTTGGTCGTTGAGGATTGGGGTGGCGATACCATCTGTGTGCCCGTATCGGCCAAGACCAAGGTCGGCATTGATACGCTGCTGGAGATGATCCTTTTAGTTGCCGAGATGGCCGATTTGAAGGCCAACCCTCGCGCCAAGGCCCAAGGCACAGTGATTGAGGGGAAGCTAGATCGTACACGTGGCCCTTCGGCCACTCTGCTTGTCCAGGAAGGTACGCTCAGGGTCGGTGATGTCTTGTTAGTGGGGCGTACATATGGCAAGATTCGTGCCATGTACGATCATCAAGGCAAGCCCTTAAAGCACGCTTTGCCCTCGACTCCTGTTGTTATCACCGGCCTTCACGATGTGCCCGAGGCAGGGGACAAATTCGAGGTGGTAGAGAGCGAGCGCCAAGCCAGGGAGTTGGCGGAGCAACGCATGCTAGAGTATCAGACCGCGGCCGCCCGACCGGTACTGACCCTGGATGAGATCTACCGGCGCGCCCAAGAGGGGAGTGTCCAGGCGCTGAACTTGATCCTTAAAGCGGATGTGCAAGGTAGTATCGAGCCGATTAGAAACTCGCTAGAAAAGATCGACGTGGGCGACCTGAAGGTCAAGTTCGTCCATCAAGGCGTAGGCAACGTCAGCGAGTCAGATGTCATGCTAGCGGCCGCTTCTCAAGCGATCATCGTCGGCTTCAATGTTGGCGTAGAGCCCGCTGCCCAGCGCCTCGCCGAAGCCGAGGGGGTCAGCATTCGCACCTATGCCGTCATCTATGAGCTCATTGACGATGTGCAACGCGCGTTAAGCGGGATGTTGAAGCCGGAGTACAAAGAAGTCCTCCAAGGGAAAGCCATTGTGCGCGAGGTGTTCAATATCTCCCGCGTGGGCAAGGTGGCCGGCGTGCAGGTGACGGAGGGTAAAGCGTTACGCAATGCCTTGGTTCGCGTGAAGCGTGCTGAGGCCGTATTGCATGAGGGCCGGGTAGGTTCGTTAAAGCGCTTTACCGAGGACGTACGTGAGGTAGGGGCGGGCATGGAGTGTGGTGTGACGGTGGAAGGATTTGGTGCCTTTCAAGTTGGCGATATCTTAGAGTTCTACACCCAAGAGCTCGTTAAATAGAGGATCTCTCATGTTGCCATATCGTCGCGAGAGGGCGGGCGAGTTTATCTTTGAGGAACTTACCTTGCTGTTGCACAATGCTGTGCGCGATCCCCGTGTGCAGGCGATTACCATTACGGGCGTTGACCTGACTCCTGACCGGCGCATTGCGCGCGTTTACGTGGCCTGTTACTCGGGGGAGGAGGCCCTTCAGGAGGGGCTGAAAGGGTTGGAAAGCGCCAAGGGCTACCTGCGCCGCGAGCTCAGCCGGCTTTTGCATTGGCGCTTCACCCCTGAGCTTGAGTTTCGTGTGGATCGTTCTTGGGAGCGGGGTAACAAGATAGACACACTTTTGGACTCGATCCAGAAAGAACCCACAGAACACGCCGATCATGACCGATAGCCTGAGTGAGATCAGGGACCTTCTTGAGAAGGCCCATCGCGTGCTGCTCGTCTCACACGTTATGCCTGATGGCGACACCTTAGGCTCGGCGCTCGGCCTGGCGTGGGCATTGCGCCAACGCGGGCTTGAGGTCAGGCTATCGTGTGCCGATACGGTGCCAAAGCCGTTGCGATTCATGCCGGGTAGCCAGGATTATGCCCTCAGATCCAGGACGGATGAAGAGGTTATCTTTGTTATTGATTCCAGCGACCTGGAGCGTATCGGCCATGTTTATGATGCGGCTGCATTCGCTGCCGTTCCGGTGGTGAACATCGATCATCATGTGACCAACTTGTGCTTCGGCAACATCAACTGGGTGGAGCCGAAGGCGGCAACGGCCGAGCTGATCCTGGAGTTGGTGCGTTACCTCGGCATCCCTTTAGATGCGCGGATCGCCACCTGCCTTCTGACAGGATTGGTGACGGATACCCAATGTTTTCGTACGCATAGCACGACGGCCGATTCCCTGCGTGCTGCTGGCACCTTGATGGACGCGGGGGCCTCTTTAGCGGCGATCGTCAGGGCGGTGTTCAATCATCGCTCGCTGCCCATGTTACGCCTATGGGGGCAAGCCCTCTCCAACATCCAATGCTCAGGGGGTGTCTTGTGGACGGAGATCTCTCAGGACATGTTACATAGGGTTGGGGCCGATGAGGAGGCCTCCAGGGGCTTAGCTAATTTTCTGGGCACGTTGGACGATGCGCCGGTTTCCGTTGTCCTTCGGGAGCTGAAAGGCGGCCTGGTGGATGTGAGTTTGAGGTCCTCGGCGGATGTAGATGTCTCCAAAGTGGCCCTGGCCTTTGGGGGTGGAGGCCATGCTCAGGCTGCGGGTTGCCTGGTAAAGGGCACGCTTGCCGAGGTGCGTGAGCATCTCTTGGCTGCCCTCCGGCAGGTACTCTCCGCGAGAGAGCCGGCCGGAGAACCGTTGGCCACGCCCAAGGGGCCTTCCGGCAGCCTTTGAGCGCGCCATTCTCATCTTGTAATCACATGATAATGGCCATGACGGTCCTCAATGATGTTTCTGGCATTCTCAACATCGACAAACCCCGAGGGCTGACCTCCCACGATGTGGTCAGCCAGGTGCGCCGGGCGCTTGGACAGCGGCACGTGGGCCATGCCGGCACATTGGATCCCTTGGCCACGGGGGTTCTGGTGGTCTGTTTGGGCCGGGCCGTTCGTCTTACGGAATATATCGCCGATGCCCCCAAATCTTATCGGGCAACGATCCGTTTTGGCCTGACGACCGACACCTGGGATCTAGAAGGACAGGTGATCCGGACTCGCCCTTGCGATGGGTTATCTCTTGAGACTATCCACGAGGCCTTGCCGGCTTTTATCGGGCGCATTACCCAAGTGCCCCCCATGTATTCGGCGCTCAAGCGCGGTGGCCAGCCCCTCTATCGTTTGGCGCGACAGGGCATCGTCGTGGAGCGCAACCCGCGTACCGTTGAGGTTCAAGAGATCCGGGTCCTTGAGTGGTTTCCCCCCGATCTCGTTGTGCAGATCGTCTGTTCCAAGGGGACTTATGTTCGTTCTCTGGCTCACGACTTGGGGGAGGCGCTCGGTGTCGGGGCGGTCCTTGCCGAACTTACACGGTTGGCCGTGGGCGACTTTCGCCTGGAGCAGGCGGTCTCTCTGGAGGCTTTGCTAAATAAGAGAGCGGATGGCTCCTGGAAACAGTACCTGTTGCCCATGCGCGCTGCATTGGGCCGCATGCCCGGCGTGCGGGTTGATAGCCAAACAGCACGGCGTATCAGCTTTGGCCAGCCGGTGTCCCTTAATCAAGGTATAGACTCTGAACTTTGTTACGCGTACGATGAGGCAGAGCAATTTCTGGCCATCTTGAGGCGTGATCGCGAGAGCGGCTTGTGGCAGCCACAAAAGGTCTTGGTAGGATGAGGGTTCTGGATAACCTGGACAACGCTAAACCCGATACCGATACTATCGTGACCATCGGCACCTTTGACGGGGTTCATCGCGGGCACCAGTACCTTATAGAACAGCTCGTTCGCCGGGCGAAGGAGACCCAACGGCTGAGCGTCGCCCTGACCTTTCATCCCCACCCACGTATGGTGCTTAATCCCACTGCGCGGCCAGCCTACCTGAGCAGCCCCGAGGAAAGGGCGAACATCCTGGAGAAGCTTGGGCTTGACCTTCTGATCATTTTGCCCTTCACCCGCGAGATGGCCGATACTTCTGCAGAGGCGTTTATAGGCTGGCTTTGCGATAAGCTGCGCCTGCGCGAGCTTTGGGTGGGTGCCGATTTCGCCCTAGGGCGGGGGCGCCTGGGGGACGTTCCCCATCTTCAAGCTCTGGCCTCCACACTGGGCTACACATTGCGGGTGGTTACCCCCCTTTATGATGGAGGCGAGCCGATTTCCAGCACGCGCATCCGCAACTTGTTGCTCAAGGGCCAGGTGGAAGAGGTGGCTAGGCTTTTGGGCCGGCCCTATGCCATCTCGGGGAGCGTGGTCAAGGGCGTGCAACGCGGGCGCTCGTTGGGCTTTCGCACGGCCAACTTGCAGCTTGATCCGGAACGCGCCGCGCCGGCCGATGGGGTTTATGCCGTTTGGGCGGTGGTGGATGGCGAGCGTCATAAGGGGGTGGCTAATCTGGGGGTGCGCCCCAGCTTCGGCCCCGGCGAGCGGTTATTAGAAGTGCATTTGTTGGACTATAATGAGGACCTGTACGGGAAGAAGACGATCATTGAGTTCGTTCGTCGGCTTCGCCCGGAGATGCGTTTTGAGGATACGAGCGCCCTCGTCGAGCAAATCCGTCGAGACATCGTGGCCGCCCGTGCGGCCCTGGGTGAGCCCATGGAGATAAAGCCCGATCAAGATAATGCCCCTTTTGAAGAGCTAGAACACACTGCCGACCTTCGCCTGAGGGTGCATGGTAATAGTCTAGAGGAACTGTTCATCCATGCCGCACAGGGTATGTTTCACTTGATGCGTTGCCAGCCTCAGGGGGAGGGACGGCCTGTGAGCCACCAAGTGACGCTGGAATCCTATGACCTGGAAGCCCTATTGGTGGATTGGCTCAACGAGCTCATCTACCTGCGCGAAGCTGATCAGGAATGCTATGATACGTACGAGATCGTTCGCCTGGAGCCGACGCGCCTTGAGGCCCTCGTGCGCGGTACGACGCGCCATCTCCCGCAAAAGGTCATCAAGGCGGCGACCTTTTCCGGGTTGGAGATAACGCGCGATGCAAGGGGTTATAATGCGACGATCACCTTTGACGTGTGAGTCGCCGGCAGGAGCGCTACCAGGCACTCAAGGTGCCCTTACGATCACCCGGTGAACGCGAGCGATGTGGTTAAGGAGGTGGATGTATGATCACCAAACAGGACTTGAACCGGCTTGAACCTTTCCTTTATGAGCTCCCCGCAGATAAGCGTCAGGGGATGCGTGTGCCCGCCAGGATCTATGCTGATGAGCGCCTTCTGGAGATGGCTCTCGGCGATCGTTCTGTGGAGCAACTGGCCAACACGGCCACCCTGCCCGGCGTGGTTAAGTACGCCCTGGCCATGCCCGATGTCCACGAGGGTTACGGTTTCCCTATCGGCGGGGTGGCTGCTACCCGCTTGCCGGAGGGGATCATCTCGCCGGGCGGCGTGGGCTACGACATTAATTGCGGCGTGCGTCTGCTGACCACAACCATCGAAGTGGAGGCGTTGCGCCCGCATATGGAAAAGCTTATGAACACCCTATTTACCAATGTGGCCTCTGGGGTAGGGGCTTCTGGTTCCCTGCGCCTCTCTGAAGGGGAGCTACGTGCGCTTTTAGAGAAGGGCTCCGCTTGGGCAGTGAGCAGGGGCTATGGCGACAAAGAGGATTGCGAGCACACCGAGGACGGTGGCTGTATGGAAGCAGCCGATGCCAGCGCGGTGAGTCGCCAGGCTCTCCAGCGTGGGCATGATCAGGTGGGCACGCTGGGTTCTGGCAACCACTTCCTGGAGGTGGATGAGGTGGTTGAGGTTTATGACCAGGAAGTGGCCGAGGCCTTTGGCTTGGTGCCCGGCTGTGCGTGTATCTGGATTCACTGTGGCTCGCGGGGGCTGGGCCATCAGGTGTGTACCGATGCCGTGCGCACCATGCAGGCGGCCATGTCCAAGTACAACATCCGCGTGCCCGATCGCGAGCTGGCCTGCGTGCCCTTTGACTCGCCGGAGGGACGGCAGTACTTTGCGGCTATGGCCTGCGCGGCGAACTATGCCTGGGCCAATCGCCAGATGATCACTCATCTCGTCCGCCAAAGCGTGGAGCAGGCCCTGGCCGGCCACATCAAAAACTTGGAGTTGCGGGTGCTCTACGACGTCTGCCACAATATCGCCAAGGTGGAGCGTCACGAAGTAGATGGCAAGGTCGTGGAATTGTGTGTGCACCGTAAGGGGGCTACGCGGGCCTTTGGCCCTGGACGCCCAGAGGTGCCAAGGGATTATCGCGCCCTGGGGCAACCCGTTTTGATCCCCGGCAGCATGGGTACCGGCTCCTACGTGTTGGTGGGCACGGATAAGGCCATGCAGGATACCTTCGGCAGCACTTGCCACGGGGCTGGGCGCGTGTTGAGCCGTAAAGGAGCCAAGCAGAGCGTGCGCGGAGAGACTCTGCGCGCCGAGCTAGAACGTGCGGGGATCGTGGTCCGCGCGGGGAGTATGTCCGGCCTAGCAGAGGAGGCCCCCAGCGCCTATAAGGACTTGGATAGTGTAGTCAACGTGGTGCACAAGTCGGGCATGTCCCGCAAGGTGGCCCGCACCAAGCCGCTGGGCGTGATTAAAGGTTAGGAGTCATTCATGGCCAAAAGCAGACATTCGCGTAAATCCG
>DAOTVR010000336.1:0-2716 GCA_034436315.1 Anaerolineae bacterium | reverse complement strand
CATCGGGAGTCGGAGTCCTCCTATTCTCTGAACCAGAAGGCCTGTTCTCTGTCGGCACAGCCGATGCAGTGGGCGTTACGCCCGAGCCGATCCAGAGGGGATCGTATTCATCCCAATCGCTGTTGCTGAGGTTACGCACGTTGCGCCCGTCGGCGTCCATGATATAGATCTGCTTACGGCCCGAACGGCTAGCCCAAAAGACGATCCGCGAGCCATCGGGCCCCCAGGAAGGATGCCCCTCGGCCCCTTTGCTCTTGGTGAGGTTGAGCGCCTTGGAGCCATCGGCAGAGATCACCCAGATATCCTCGGAGCCGTCCTCACGGCTGACAAAGGCGACCCGCCCACCATCAGGCGACCAGACGGGATCGTAACTGGAGGCATCAAAGCGGGTGAGCTGCACTGAGGGGAGCTCGCCATAGCGCTCGTGTCTGACCGGCGAGATAAAGACCTGGCTCGTAGAACCCACCTTCTGCACCGTGAGGTCAAAGTGCCCGTCAGGCGAGCGCCGAGCCTGCTCCGCGAGGGCCTCGTACTCCTTGAGCAAATCCGCCGAGTTGCCCAAATAACGGCGATTTTGGCCCTGGGAGTCCATGATCCAGAGGCCCTCCCCGTCCTTCTGCGCCGAGAAGAAGACGATCCAACCGCGATAGGCCGCCAGCGGCTGGGCGGGCAGGGGCGTCACGACAGATAAGGAACGGGTTGGCGTGGCCGTAGAAGGCGCCCGCGTGGGCACGGCTGTGGGCGAGGGCGTCAGCGTAGGAGTGGCTGTGCTCGCAACCGTGGAAGCGGATGTGGGCGTTAAAGTCGCGCTAGACGTCGGCGTAGGCGTGATGGCCTCGGTGGGCCTTGTCTCAAGCCAGTCGGTCACGGGCAACGGCGGCGCGGAAAGGACCGTCGCGGTGAGCGTCGGGCTGAGGGTTAGGGCCAGCGCCCCCTTGGGGGCGACGCTCTCCGCCCGCACGCGGGCCACGGCCTTATCCAGGCCCGGCAGGTCCAGCGCGAGGGCCTTGGTATAGTACTCGTAAGCGAGCTGGCGGGCGTTGGCCTCGCGATACTGGTCGCCGATGAAGATGTAGGTGTTGAACAACATGAACACCACCGTTGTGCCGAGGTAGTCGCGCCGCTGCTCGTAAACCGCCTGAAGCTTCCTGGCCGCCTCCTCCCATTTGCCCATCTTATAGGCCGCCAGGCCTTCCAGATAGGTCCTGGCCAGCCGCTGCCCGAGCATGGCCTCCGTATTGCGCGGCTGTAAGGCCAAAGCCCGCTCATAGTATTCCAGAGCCTGCGGCACTTCCTCGGGCATCGGCGGCTGGTGTTCGATGATCTCTGTGGCCATCTTGAGATAAAGCGCGACCTGCCGCGCCGCGATGTCTGCCGAACGATACGTCGGCTCCATCTCGGTGAGCTGTTGATACTGTAGGAGGGCCTCCGCAAAGCGGCCGGCCTGTTCCGCCTCTTGTGCCAGGGCATAACGCCGATCCAGCTCCAATTGCCGCTCTATCTGCGTGATGCGCGAGTTCACATCGCGATAGCGCGGGGCCTTGAGGGAGATCTGGCTGAAACGAGCCAGGGCCTGTTCATAATTCCCCTCTCGTTGCAGCGCCACGGCCTCTTGATACCATGCCAGGAGCTCGCGCTGCGCCTGAACCTCGGCGAGCCCTTGTAAGCCCTCCGGGTGATCCGGCACCTCGGCGAGAAGCTTTTTGAAGGTTTCCTCGGCCGCGTCCAGATTGCCCGTGGCCAGCAGGGCCTGGCCGTTGGCCAGCCATCGCGCATGACGTTGCTCCGCCTGCACCTGGCTCATGAGGGGCGCGATGCGCCGATTGACAAAAAGCCCCGCCTCAACGACGATGGCCAGCAGGATGAGGATGAGCAGGGAGCGAAAGACGACCGTCCGCGCGGGGAGGACCCGGCGGGTGCCCCTGATGCGCACTTTGGCGCTCAGGCTGGCCTTGAAACGCGCCTCCTGAAGGGCCTCCTGCACGCTCTGGCACTCGGGATGATCGCGGGCCAGCTCCTCAAGGCAGCGAATGGCCTCCTGCCAGGCGCCATTTTGGAAGTGGGCCAGCGCCCGCTGATAGCGCGGATCCTCCTTGGCTGAGAAACGACTCCCGAGAGTTTGATGTTGTGTCCCTTGGTTCTCTAATGCGATTTCCATATGACATCTCGCATTCCGAAGGTTGACCAGCTCGGCCGCGCCGGCGGCACCTTTCCGCAACAAGATGCACCTATCTAGCCGCCACCGGTCAGGCGGCGCATCACCTGGAGCAATGTGGGCACCGCCGGCCCCAGGACGACGACCATCAGGGCCGGAAAGATCAAAAAGACGAGCGGGAAGAGCATCTTGATCCCCGCTTGCCGGGCCTTTTCCTCCGCCCGTTGCCGCCGGCGCATGCGCATCTGTGCCGCCTGGCTATGTAACACTTGGGCGATGCTCAAACCCAATTGGTTGGCCTGCACCAACACGGCCACGAACAGGCGCAGATCCTCGGAATCCGTCCGCTCGGCTAAATGTTGCAAGGCCAGATCGCGTGGCGTGCCCAGACGCATCTCCATCACCACGCGGCGAAACTCGCGACTTAGAGCGTTATCCCAACGATCTGCCACCCTGAGCAGCGAAGACTCAAAGGCCAGCCCGGCCTCCACAGCGATGGTCATCATGTCCAGGGCGTCGGCCAGGGCACGGGTGATCTCCTGGTTGCGCTGCTTCGCCTTG
>DAOTVR010000335.1:0-2999 GCA_034436315.1 Anaerolineae bacterium | reverse complement strand
CCCATCATGGTCAGTTTGGTCGGCGGCCGGCCGGAGGATTGGGAGACGCATCGCTATATCCTGGCGGAGAGGGTCAACGAGCTGGCCGAATACGCCCGCAGCCGAGGGGTCATCTACGCGATGGAGCCACACTCCGGCACCGCGTTGGATCTGCCCGAGAAGGTCACCTGGCTCTTTGAGCAGGTGCGTTCGCCCGCGCTACGGCTGAACTTTGACATCAGCCATATGGAGGTCATGGGGATCTCCATTGAGGAGTGTGTGCCCGTCTTGGCGCCTCTCTCCGTGCACACGCACGTCAAAGACCAGCGAGGGCTTTACCCGCGTCACGAGTTCCTCACCCCTGGCGAGGGGCCGTTTCCGTTTGTGCGCTATCTGCGGGCCATGGATGCTGCGGGATACAAGGGCTTTATCGTCGCCGAGGTGAGCGTGATGGTGCAGCGGCGCGTCGGCTACGATCCCTTTGCCCACGCTGCGCTGGCCTATCGTACCCTGGTTACGGCGTTTGAGATCGCCGGCCTAGATCATCACAGCTAGATGGGAGAAGACGGTGGCTATGGAAGACGAAAGCTATCTGCGTTGGTTGGTTCGCGAGACGCCCACCACTTGGTGGCACGATTCCGCAGATCCTGAGGAACTGCGTCGCGGCCTGGCCCACGGCGCGACGGGGGTCACCACGAACCCCGTGTTGACCAACAGGGCCCTGCGCGCCCATCCGGAGTTCTGGGCTGAGGCAGTGCGTTCGGTGTCCAAGGACTTGCCCCCTGAGCGCCGGGCTGAGGAGTTGATGAGCCACGTCGTGCGCCATGCGGCCAAGATGCTTCAGCCTGAGTATGAGCGCACGGAGGGAAAGTGGGGTTATGTCTGTGGCCAGGTCAACCCCGCGCGGGCCGGAGATCGGGAGGCGATGGCTGCCATGGCCCGGCGTTACCATGACTGGGCGCCGAACATCGCCGTCAAGTTGCCGGTGACCGCTGCCGGTCTGGACGTGCTGGAGGATTGCGCCGCCGAGGGAATCACGGTGACGGCTACGGTGAGCTTCACCGTGCCCCAGGTGTTGGCCGTGGCCGAGCGCTACCAAAGGGGGTTGGCCCGCGCGCGGAAGGCAGGGAAAAAGACCGGGCGCTGCTTTGCGGTGATCATGATCGGCCGACTGGACGACTATTTGCGCGAGGTGGCCCAGGATCGTAAAGCTCCGGTGAGTGAGTCGGATATACGACAGGCGGGTTTGGCGGTGACCAAGCGCGCCTACGCGCTCTATAAGGAGCGGGGTTACGAAGCCGTGTTGCTGATCGCCGCCCTGCGGGGGACCTATCACATGACGGAGTTGGCCGGCGCCGAGTTGGCCATGTCCATCCACCCCAGCGTGCAGGCGCAGCTCTTGGCTCCAGGTGTGCCCAGGGAGGAGCGCATTCATCTGCCTATCGCGCCGGAGGTTATCCGCCGCTTGCAGACGGTCCCCGATTTCGTGCGCGCCTACGAGCCAGACGGGATGAAAGAGGAGGAATTCATTACCTATGGCGTGACGCAGCGCACGCTCTCGCAGTTCATTGAGGCGGGCTGGGCGCTGTTGGAGTCGTTTCAAGTGGCCTAACGATCAAGCGGGGCTGGCGGGTTTTCTGGTCAGCTCGTTGAAGGGGGTGGGATGATGGCTTCAGAAAAGTACGCGAACCTTTTCAGCCTGGCGGGGCGCATGGTCTTTGTGGCCGGGGGCTTGGGCGGCATTGGCTCGGAGCTGGCACGAGCCGCCGCTGCCTACGGAGCGAAAGTGGCCATCGCCGATCGCGCCTTGGAGCCCTGCCAGGAGGCCGCCAGACGCCTCGTCGCCGAGGAGGGCTGCGAATCGGTGGGGGTGGCCATTGACGTGCGCGATCCTGCCTCGGTCGCCGCGGGAATCGCCTCCGCTGAGGAGCGCTTGGGGCCGATTGATGCCCTGTTGAACTGCGTGGGCACGCATATTGAGCAGCCTGCCGAGGAGGTCACTATGGAGGCCTGGGATACGGTTTTGGATATCAACCTGCGCGGGGCCTTTATCCTCTCTCAGGCTGCGGCGCGCTCTATGATCGCCCATAAGAAAGGGGGGAGCATTGTCCACATCACCTCGGTACGCAGCACGCTGGGCATTCGGCGGGGCTATGCGGCCTATTGTGCGAGCAAGGGGGGCTTGGCCATCCTCATCAAGCAGTTGGCCACCGAATGGGCCAAATACGGCATCCGGGTCAACGGCATCGCTCCTACCTTCACCCGCACGCCCCTGGTCGCACAATACCTCAACGATCCCGATTTCTATGGCGCGTTGGTGAACCGCATCCCCTTGGGGCGCGTCTGCGAGACAGCCGATTTGGCCGGGCTGGCAGTGTTCCTAGCTTCAGATGCCTCTTCTTTCATTACCGGTCAGAACATTTTGGTTGATGGCGGAGTGACGGCCACACAATGATAGACATCCATGTTGAGCCGGCGCTGTTCGTGTTCCTGGGGCCTAGGGCAGCTCAGGTGGGCTGGCGGCTTAAGCAAAGGTTGCATCAGACCTATGGCTCCCTGCCCATCTGGCGCTTTCTCTGGGTAAATGCCGGGCCGATCGCGGGCACCGAGGCAGAGCACTGGATCGGCGAAGAGGAACAAAGCGAGGCCGGGCCGGCCCTAGGCGAAAGACTGGGGACGACCATGGAGGCCCTTCAGCGTCGCGAAACCCTAGAGGCCACCGAAGCGTTGAGCGACGAATCCGTGCGCTATGTCGTTGAGCGAGCTGAAGGTCGGGTAGGCGCGCGGGTTTACGTCGTCTTCGGCCTTGGCGATAGAGAGGCGAGCATCGCGTCGTTTGAGGTGGCCTATCTCTGCCGATATCTCCTTGGTGAGACTAAACAGGCGGTCGTCAGTGTTTCCTTCTTGCCCTCGCTGGAAGAGGATGTCGTGGACGAGGTCCAACGAGAGAGGCTTCGCGCCAACGCCTACGCTTGGTTCAGGGAGCATGAGAGCCTCCTGCATAACCCCTCGTGGGAAGT
>DAOTVR010000334.1:0-3934 GCA_034436315.1 Anaerolineae bacterium | reverse complement strand
GCCATTATACTACCCTTTGCCCTTTTGGCGCAATGGGCATTACGCTTTTGGAAAGCATCACCATGCGAGCCCGCACATTGACAGCCTCCCCTCAAGTCATTATATTCTTCTCGTACTGGCAAGGCTTTTCTCAAGTGAAGGAGGGATGATGTCGCTCAAGGCACGCGAGGTCCACGAACACCTGCGCTCGGTGGGCACCTGGGTAGATTGGGAAGGGGGCACCTGTGATGGCTTCAAGTACGGCGACCCCGAAACCGAGGTAAGGGGCATTGCCGTAGGTTGGCAATCCTTGCAATCAGCCTTGGAGGAGGCTCACGCCAAGGGCTGCAATCTGTTCATCACTCATGAGCCAACCTTTTACAGCCACATGGATGACAATGAGGGCCTCAAAGCCTCTCAACCCGCACAGCGCAAGATGGCTTTCCTGGAGCGCACGGGGATGGTCGTTTACCGTTGCCACGATGTGTGGGATATCTTCCCCGAACTAGGGATCGTGGATTCTTGGAGCGCTTTCCTCGACCTGGGCAAGCCCATCGCGCGGTCCAAATACTATAATCTACACCGCGTGCCCCCCACCACTGTGTGGGAGCTGACCCAACGTATCGCCTTTCGCCTTGCTCCTTTGGGTGAGCAAGCGGTGCAGCTCATGGGCAAGAAATGGCAAATGGTCCATCGTTTAGCCGTGGGTACGGGGGCTATCACTCAAGTGCGCGAGATGGTGAACCTAGGGGCCGATGTCGTGCTCACCACCGACGATGGTACGGCCCTCTGGCGTGATGGGGCTTGGATCGCCGACTTGGGCCTTCCCATGATCCGGGTCAACCACATGACCGCCGAAATCCCCGGCCTGCGTAACTTGGTCAACTACTTGAGTCAACGCTTCCCAAGCGTCCCGGTCCACTTCGTTGGCCCCTCTTGCTCTTACGAGATTTACGCCACCGAACGCTATCACGAGACGCCCGTGCGCATGCGCCGCGATGACCTCCAAGATCTGGCGCCGGTCTCCTTGCCCGAGGGCTATAGCTGGCGCCCCATGAAAGCCGATGAGGCTTGGGCCTACATTGAGGTTATGAACAAATCCAACTACTCGGGCGAGTGTGGCCAAGCCTGGTTTGAGCAGACCTTCTCTCGGGACCCAGAATATGATCCCTCCTATCTGCAAATCATCTGGAAAGGCGAGCGGCCGGTAGCGGCAGCAGCGGCCTGGCACGCGGAAGTGGAGGGCGAGCGTTGGGGGCTGGTACATTGGGTCGGGGTCTCCTACGACGAGCGCAGGAAGGGCCTGGGCAAGGCCATCGTTCTAGCGACTTTACACCGCTTGAAGGGACGTGGCTTCAACCGCGCCATGTTGGGCACACAGGATTGGCGCTTACCGGCCATTGCGACCTATATGCGCATGGGCTTCCGCCCATGGCCCAACGAGACCGCTCCCCAAGAGGTCTGGGATCGCATCCTAGCTAATCTAAAGGCCTGGCGCGAGAATAACGCCGGACAGGAATAACCCCATAGGGCCTGTCTTATGGCGTCCATCTCAACATAAGGCCTTTAACGAGGTTTGGCCGTGTCGTCGCTGCCGGGCGAGATTCTCTGGCCCACTTTGCGCTCCGTGCCCTGTAACAGGCGCCTAATATTGGGGCGCAGCTCCCAAACTGACATCGCACCCGTGCCCAAAGCAAAGGCCAGATGTGTTGCCGGCAAGTTGCCTCGGATCACTCCTACAAGACAGGCGATAGCCAAAACAGCGGCAAAGGTCAACGAACCCAGGGAAGCATAGCGCCAGGCAAGGATCACCGCAACGCCTGCTAATACGGCAATAGCTGCCGGGATGGGCATCAACATCATAGCCGCGCCCACCGTGGTCATGGTGCCCACTCCCCCCTCAAAGTTCAGGAAGACGGACCAATTATGCCCTGCCACGGCAGCTAGCCCACCTAGAGCGGCGAGAAGCGGGAGGCCGGGTACGAGGGCCTTGGCCAGAGCCACGGCCGCATAACCCTTAAGGAAATCCCCCACGATGGTAAGCGCCGCTGGCCCCGCACCAGCAGCACGTAACACGTTCGTACCTCCTGTGCGCCCACTGCCCACTTGGCGCACATCCACGCCCTTGAGCAACCTGGCGGCCAGATAGCCCACCGGTATGGATCCCAAGATATAGGCCAAGACCAGAACCAACAGGGAACGTAACCAAAGCACTTCTAAACCTCCGATAACTCGCCTGCGCAGCTCATACTTCCGGCGCGTTGATCAAGAGCGCGCTCACCTCGTCCCCAGCGCGCAGGTCGCCTATGCCCTGTGGCAGGCGCAGAAGGGCATTCGCTCCCACCAAGGAAAGCAACCGCCCCGAGACTTGATCGCCCGTATTGCGAGCCAGTGCCTGCCCGTCTTTCCATGTAACCACTGCGCGCTGAAACTCCGTCCGATCGGGCTCATGGCGAATGTCGTGCAACAAGCGCACGGTGATCTCTGGACGGCGTAAAGTAGTGAACCCGGCCATCACCCGCAATGCCGGGCGCACGTAAAGCTCAGCCGAGACAAGCGAGGATACGGGGAATCCGGGCAACCCAAAGAACGGCTTGCCTCTGAGGGTAGCGAAGGTGGTGGGCTTGCCCGGCTTCTGGGCCAGACGCCCGAAATGGATTATGCCCATCCTCTCCAGGATGGGTTTAATCAGGTCGCGCCGCCCCATAGAAACTCCACCTGAACTTACAATCATATCGGCGCGCTCCAAACCCTCTAAAATCGCCTGCCGCAAGGCCTCTTCATCGTCGCGAACGATCCCCAGCATAATCGGCACCCCGCCCACCTGGCGCACAAAGGCCGCCAAAGCATGGCTATTGCTATCACGGATCTGTCCCGGTCCGGGAGTTTGTTCCACAGGCACCAACTCATCCCCCGTGGCCATGATCGCCACCCGAGGCCGGGGGTAAACGGTGACCTCAGTTTGGCCCACCGTGGCCAGTAAGCCGATCTCTGCCGCACCTAAAACGAGGCCAGGGGAAAGGAGCAGATCTCCTAAAGCCAAGTCTTGCCCCACCGGGCGAACGTTAGCCCCCGCAGGAAACGTCTTGATAAAGCGCACCCGGCCATGTGCCTCCCGGGCATATTCCACGGGGATCACCGCATCAGCTCCCTCAGGCAGAGCCGCGCCGGTCATGATACGCACCGCCGTCCCCGGCCTGACCTGAAAGGCGGACACATGTCCTGCATCCTGCTCGCCAAGCACTTCGCGCTCTTCTGTCGTGTCGGCAGCGATCACCGCATAGCCATCCATTGCCGAGGAACGGAAGGGCGGCACGTTCTCACCAGCTCGTACCTCGGTGGCCAGGACGTGTCCTAAGGCCTCGTCCAAGGGCACACGCACTGGCGCAAGGGTCTGTACGCTGGTCGTAACCAACCGGAAGGCTTCATCAGGGCTAATCATGGGGTAAGGGCTCTCGCTCATCGCCACGACACTCCTTCAAGGGCGTTGAAATCCATTCTAGTCACCCGGCGCGCGCTCGTCAATTTTCTTCCTCCACACCGCTTGTGAGCCAGGAGATATCATCACACTGAATTCGTATCTAGGCTATTGAACAGGTAGAATGGAGCTGCTTGCCGAGTTGGCGTCTGACGAAGGAGGAAAAAAAATGATTCAAGCAACCGTTCGCTTCGCAGGGAAACCCACCTACACTGCCCCGGCCACTCTGCTGGGGCACAACCTGGAGATCGCCGGGGACACGGTGGCGGGGCTGCTTACCGAACGCCTCACCAACCCCAAATTCCGCGGCCCAGCCGATCCCTTGACGGGCATCGCCCCCGGATGGCAGCCGGTGATGTTTCGCAATATCCAGGGGATGCGCTTTGAGCTCACCCCCGGCCTGAGCCTCTCGGGGCAGGAGTCGCAGCTGATCCATAACTACAGCGGCCGCGGGGCCATAGGTATCGGGCAGACGGA
>DAOTVR010000333.1:0-4808 GCA_034436315.1 Anaerolineae bacterium | reverse complement strand
ACCCCCAGTTCGTTGAGTCGTATGGCGATATGGCGATAGGTATAACCGGCCAGTCGCCAGGCGTATATCTGGCGCACCCAACGCGCGCGCGGTTCATCTACGAGCATGGGGCCGTTTTTGTCGGGGTTGCGTTTGTAACCGTAGGGGATGACGAGGACCGCTCCATGCAATCCCCGCCGCCAACGCCCCTCCATGCCGGCGCGCCAACGGCGTACGCGGGTGCGGTTCTCCTGCTCGGAGATGAAGCCGAACAATACCTCTGAGAGCTTGGCTGTGTCGTGGGCGTCCAGGAGGTCGGGGGAGACGGGCTCCACGGGCTGGTTGAGGGAGAAGACCTGGACCTTGTACTCGCGGCACACGGCCATGACCTGAGCGCGAAGGGCATCCGTGCGCCAGAGGCGGTCGTAATCGCGCACGATCACCAGGTCTATCGCCCCCGAGCGGATGGTCTTCATGAGCTGGGCATACTCCGGACAATCGGTGCAGAGTTCATCCAGCCAGTTATAGTTGCGCGAATGGCCGGGGATGACGATCTCGGAGACGACCTGCCAGCCGCGCAGGGTGCAGACCTCGCGGCAGGCGGCGAGCTGCTGGGGGATGGAATATTTATCCTCTTGGGCTTGGCCCGCCGTAGAGACGGCGGCGACGATCACGGCGCGCATGGGCTACGCGGGAACCTCAAACCAGATACCGCCCTTGCCCTTATCATCCATGCCGAAGACCAGGTAAACCGTTGTCCCTATCGGGCGGATGGTGCAGCTCCAACCCTCGATCACGGCGCCGACGAAACCCTTGCCGCCGAATTCGGGTTGCGGGTTGACGACACCGCCCAGAGACCATATTTGGCCCGTCGCGTCCACCATGTTGATCATGCGTTCACCGACCCCAATAGCTTCGTTTTGGGGACCATCGACGATCTTAGCCACGACGTAGAAGAGGACGTATTCGTAGCCATCTATTGGCGGATTGTTGAACATGTTCGCAGCCTTGATGCGTTTCCAGGCCTCTTCTCCTGATATAGCCTGAGTGACCGTGATCACATAGCGGGCGTTAGCATAATCGAGGGGAAGGGAATCACCGATTTTCGCTGGATTTTGACGCGTGCCGGCCGACGGCGTGGGGGGGATAGTTGCGGTTGGCAGCGCGGTCGGCGTCGGAAATGGCGTATAAGTCGGTAGTGGCTCCGGTGTGGGGTAGGGTGTATAAGTCGGTAAAAGCGTGTAGGTAGGCAACGGGGCCGGTTGAGTATACGTGGGATAGGGCGTATAGGTGGGCAAGGCGGACACCTGGGGCGAGCGTGCTGGATTGCTGCACCCGGTGAGGTCGAGCAAGAAGACGATGAGGAAACCCAGCCCCAAGAGGGGTACAACCAGAAGCCAATAGTCGGGCGAGGCCAGGCAACGGCGATAGAAACGAGTTTTACCCATCCTTAACCCCCTTTCGTGTGAAAATATATTTAGCGTAAAAAACCGGGACGAAACGATTGACGGGACGAAATGTAAGCGATATAATTGTAAGTAGGAGCAAAGGAAAGGAAAGTTCTAAGCATGGATACTATTCCTAAACGTAATGCGGTTCCAATCTCGGCATCGCTTGATCGCTTCTGCTGCAAAGTTCTTAAGCTATCTCCTGAGGCTCTTCGGCGCGCTGATATTTTTGCTGGTCTTCTAATTCAAAATCAATATAGCGCTCCAGGCGAGCGCGGCGATTCCTATCCAAAGCAAGATATTTCAGAACAATCCTCCTAACATCACTCGGTAATTCTTGCCTCAGAGGTATGCCCAGAGCGTCATAGACTTCTGTGATATCCACGTGCAATACTTGTGCTAGCCGCTGGCAGTTTTTACGTTTTGGCTCTGTCACCCCCGCCAACCATTTACGGACGCTTGTATGACTGAGGCCTAGAGCGCTAGCGAGGCTCGTCATGTTGGTTCCTTCGCGGCGAATCTGCTCTGCCAACCACTTTGCAAAACGTTGAGACATCGGTAGACCTCACTTTAAGGCACAATCCTGATAACATTATATCACATTTTTGGCAAAAGTACTTGACAAGATTGAAACTTTGTGTTATAATGTATGTGCCTTGAAGTTACGGAGAGAAAGATATGCAAACGCCAAGGGATTTAATCCGGGAATTCGGTTTTCGGCAGGATTATATTGCCAGAAGGCTCGGAATCAGCGATGGTTATCTATCACGGTTGCTCTCGGGTAAACGAAATTGGACAGAGCGGCTACAAGAGCAATTTGCTATGATATTCGGCATTCCGGTCTCAGAAATTTTTTTGGCCCCGAATGTGACCTAAAGTCACATGATTTGAAACAAAAAGTAGCAGGGGGATGAGATGAACGAGCCTTCCTTTGAGGCCAAGGTACGCGCCCTGAGGATCGCGCTCGGGGCGCACAGGAGGGGATGTTGTCTTCGCCAAGCAGGATCGGGAGCAGCAACTGATGTTAGAAGATGCCCTGGGGCCAGCGGCGAGCGCGCTGGCCTGCCTGGACAACGCCCTGGCGAATCCGGCGCAGATGCACTACTGGATCGCGCGGGCTAAGGAGCATATCCGCGAATGGCAGCGGCTGGCCATGGCCTGGTCGCGCTATCCGTATCAAAGGAGGAACCGTGAAGTGGCGCGGTGAGGCTGATGAGAGGATTGCGCCGTTGGCCGTGCTCGTGGGGATGCTGATCGCGATGGTGTTGTTCCCCAACGTGTGCATCTTACTGTGGGTTATCGCGGCCCTGGTGCTCATGGCCGCTTTCATTCACTGAGAGGAGGTGTGAGATGTCTGGTTACGGTGTGTGGGACGCGAAGGAACCTGTCATTCAGGATGCGGAGGCGTTTGAGGAGGAGGCGCGGTGTCGTGCGGCTATGCGCGCGCGGATCGCGCAACTGGAGCGCGAGCTGGCCCACGTCCAGAAGCGCAACGCATATCTGGAGGACAGGGTGCACGCGCTGGAGGTGGAGGTGGCCTAGCTCACGCGGCAGATGGAGATGGCGCAATGAGCTGGCTGCAGACGATCCTGGTGTTGTGGTTGGCGTTCTGGTTCATTGTTGCCATTAGCGAGAGGAGGGCAAGATGACGGACAGGGAATTGCATGCGAGTGAGATTTTGAGGCGACTTGCCGCTCCATTCCGAGCCGAGCAGATCAGCTGGAAACCCCAGAACCTATACCCGCGCGAGAACCCTACGCGAGCGTTGGCTGTGGCTTACGTGGACGCGAGGGATGTAGCCGAGCGTCTTGATGAGGTCCTGGGTTTCAACTGGGAGTTCAGTTGGGAGCCGGTTGGCGAGGTGCATGTGCACGGCAAGCTCACGCTGATCATCGACAACCAGCGCATCACCCGCGAGGATGTCGGAGAGATCGGCGAGGGCGACCAGGCCGGCCTGAAGGCAGCGGTGAGTGACGCCTTGAAGCGTTGCGCCGTACTGTTCGGCGTAGGCCGCTACCTGTACCGTCTGCCACGCGTGTGGGTTGGGTACGATGCTCAGAAGAAGCAGATGACGGAGACGCCACAGTTACCAGACTGGGCGTTATCCAGGGACGTGCCCGAGCAAGCGACCACGCCAGAGCCCGCGCCAGCGCCCGTAGCGACGCCAATGGCGCCAGCGGCGCAACCAGCACCCGCGCCAACGCGGGTGCAACTCGCCACGATCAAGACGAGCCAGTGGCGCGAGATGTTGGAGACGCTGCGCCAGTCCGAGGCCGGGGCGCATTATCTCAGCAAGGATGGCAGCCGAATCAATGCCTACCATGTCACCGCGACGGCGGCCAAGCTAGGCTTCTGCGAGGTGACGGATGCCAACATCAGCGAGGTCTACGATGCTCTGGTCGCATATGGCCTTGAGCGTCTAGATGAAAAGCGAGCGGAGAAAAGATGAGGCTGTAGTTTTCGGGCGGAGGCGCAAGATGTGGCATCCTGACTATGACGGCGAGACGGTGGCCTGCCCGGAGTGTGACGGACATGGTCTCGTGCGTTGGTGCCCTGATGACACTGTGCCAGGTGCGGGATATCTGACGGATGTCTGTGAGATTTGCCGTGGAGCAGGCAGGATCACCGCAAAGGTGGCCCAGAGGCGGCTGCACGAGATAGATGACGTGTTGAAGCTGGATATGCTAGATGACGCTATTCAGTATTGGAGAGGAGAAAAAAATGAAGTGCTATTACCAGAACGTGTATGAGGAAAGCAGCAAGCATGGGGCCTTCGTGGAGTTGTGGTACTACAACTATCTACCCGGCCATACCTACGGTGGCTACATCCTGTATTACGGGCAGAAGAGCGATGATGATGCCTCCTCACGTTTACTTGAGGAGCACTTGGAAGTGCTGCCCGACGTAATGTACAAGGCCGAGGCAATACGCAAGGCGGTAAGCCTTTTTGACCATATCGCTGGGCGTGCTGCGTTGCGTGTGGCGGTGGTACGAGCGCTTAAAACGGGCTGGTGGCAGTTCTGCCCAGTGTGCGGCCAGCCGCTGCGGATCGAGGGCGAGCATCTATACGCCCTGCCCGCCTATGGAGATGAGATAGACCTCGGCGAGGCGCTGGTTGCCTCCTGCTTCCACTGCGGTGAGGGCGGTTTGATTGGGCGGCTGGTGAGCGCCAAGGACATGGCTGTGCCAGAACTGATCTAGTCTGTGAGGAAAAGCTATGACGAATACATCAGAGCTGTTAGAAGACGTGCGTTTGCTGGGTGAAGAGCTGGCCGGCCTGGGGTATGGCCCCAGGCCGCTATCGGATGAGGAGCTGCTTGCGGAGGCGTTTCGGATGGTTGGGCGGACGTGGGCCCGGCTGCTGATGTGGTTCAGGGAGTG
>DAOTVR010000332.1:0-2220 GCA_034436315.1 Anaerolineae bacterium | reverse complement strand
TACAAGCACTTGCGTCGCTCCTTCTTGTAAAGGGCACAGGCATCTAAGGAGACAACGAGACCTCACTCGCCGAGAAGCTGCGAGCGCCGTTCCTCAAGGATGCGGATCTCTCGCTCGTATTGGCGGCGAAGCTCATCGGGCATCTCGCCGGCAAGGAGTGCTCTGTGGTGGGCGATGTGCTCGTCAAGCAGTCTGATCGCCTCTTCTCGCCCCAAGCTCGCGAGCTCCTGCTCCACGAGCTCTCTGGCTTGCTGCACCCAATCCGCGCGCAGAACAAAGGCCTCCTCGGCCCAATCGCGCCGCTGGTCGATCAGGAAATCCCTGGCAGGGCGGAGGTGCGCCCGGACATACTCGCGCTGTAGATCAAAGTAATGCCAGCCACCTATCTGAACGATCATGTCTAAAGCTGCGGCCAGGGCGAAGGCCTCGCGGGCTTCCCAGTGTCTATCGGGGAAGACGTCAACGGTCAGCTGCTCCGGCGGGAGGACGTGCAGAGTCTTTTCGCCCTCTCTGAGCCGTTTCTCGTAACAAGCCTTGTACGCGGCCATATCTCGCAACAAGAAGGCCGGCAAACCGTGCTGGGCGTATACCACCTCAATGCGCTGCCTGGATTTGGTAGATACCAGATGGTGTTCCCGGCCCCCTCGGTACCTACCGGGGACGAGGGAGCTGCTCGCATCCTCCACGCCGAAGACGCCTTGCCCTTCGTAGGGGCGGATCGCGCTATTCGGATCGTAGCGCCAGAAAGGCTGGCAACGCCTCAGCAGGTCGCTGAATTGGATCTCCATCATCGCTGGGGATTGCATCCCATAGTGGAAATCCATGGCCTCAAGCAAGGAAACTCCCTGCACGTCCTGGACGAAGTAAACGTTCGCACGTTGCTGCAACTGCTGCACGATATCCGCCTCTTGCCATGCCTCCAGGTCTGCGAGCGTCTTGCCCGCAAGCTCTCCTGCCCAATCCCGATAAGCCAGGAGCGGGCTGAGGGCCTGCACGCGCCCTCCGTAATAGCGCCGGATATACCCGGCGCCTAACGCTTCCACAGAGAGCTGAAAGATACCCTGAGCGGCAACCGGCTCCTGGAGGCTGCTTTCGGCAAGACGCCCCAGGCTCTCCCGAGCGCGCTCTAGGGTGCGCTGCACGCCGGCCAGGCGGCCGTCAAGCTTCTCGGCTTCGGCACCAAGCTGATCGCAAAGAGTACAAGCTTGGCGCTGGATGGCCAGGGCGAAGGTCAGCCGGCCGATCTCGCCCACCCAACGAAGGAGCTCGTCGCGGGATGCGTCCAGGTCGCGCCTCCATGCCCTGGGGGTCAGGGCCTTGCGAAGAGCCTGCCGGATCCCCCGATCCAACCTGCTTAGGCGCTCCTGAGCCGCCTGACGCCTGCCTCTAGCTTCTTCCAAAGCCTCCATCCTTTGTTGGGATAGGCGTGCCTTGAGGCCGGGAAAGGAGAGGGGCATGTCAGATTCAGGCTGGCTTGCTTCGGCGCGAAGCAGGCCGAGCACAGCGCGGGCAAAGGGCACACCCCGGTTGATGACCAAGTCTGCCATCTTGGCCTCCAGGGTTGCCATTACACGGCCTTGTAGCTCAGCGGCGGCCTCGGCCATCTTGAGCTCCTGCTCCTGGAGCTTTAGAGCGTTGCGCTCTTCCCGGGCTTGGGCCAAGCCCAGGATCGCTTGGACCGTGGCCGGCTCAGGTACCCCTAACGGCTCGTCCGAAGGCTCCTGGCAACCTGCCCGCAATGCCTTCAGAATCTCTTCCTCATTCAGCCTTATCTGCATCAGGAGCTCTTGCGCTGTGGCCCGCACTTGCCCCGCGCTCGGCTCAGCCAAGAGGCCATCGCCGAGCATGGCACCGGCCAGGCTCGCGCGGCAATAGCCCAGCACCTTTTCTTGCGGGTACACGAGTGAGGACGCGGCTAGCGAACTATAGGCGCGCACCCGATCCTTGAAGCGAGTCCGCAGGACGCCGGGTTTATCCCCCAAAGGCATGACGGCCGCGGACGGAGCGCCAACGAAAAGGGCAAGGGCTTGGGCGACCATCGCATAAGCCTCGTCAGCCGAGGCAAATTGCTCCCCCGCCTGGTTGCCCCGGTCTACGACAAAGCTCAAGTCAAACGGGGGCACCTCTAGCTTGACCCGTTCCCTGCCGGGGCGTTGGACTTCCCACGAGGGGTTATGCAGGAGGCTCTCATGCTCCCTGAACCAAGCGTAGGCGTTGGCG
>DAOTVR010000331.1:0-7073 GCA_034436315.1 Anaerolineae bacterium | reverse complement strand
CGGTACCTAGATCGGCGGCAAGGTCCATGCAGAACTTGAGCTCACGCACAGCATCGGCGCGGATAGCCGGATCCGAGGAGGTGAAGGAGCCATTGCGCCATTTGGGATCTCCTTTGACATTCAGGTTCACAGCCGAGACCGGCCACCCTGAGGCCAAAATAAGCCGCCGCCCCTCTTCTACATCACGAAACTCAGCGGGATAGACCACTTCGATCCCCTGACATCCGGGGATCTCCCGAAGCGTCTCCAGGCGTTCGGCCAAGCTCCTGGCCTCAGTGTACGTGTGAAAACGGTCGCTTTGGCGACCTAGTAAGCCGATCATGACAGCGTGCTTGATCTTCACGATGCTCCTTAAAACTTTTTACTGAGCCATGATGCGGGCTAATTCAAAGAGGCCTAGATCAAGCTCTTTCCGCCGGCCGACGATCTCATCCAGTGGGGTCGTCACAACGTGGTCCCCGCGTATTCCGGTAAGCACGCCCCGTTCACCTCGGAGCAGGGCACGCACGGCGCCTTCCCCTAGCCGCGTTGCCAGCAGGCGGTCGGCGGCAGTAGGATGAGCGCCTCGTTGCACATGGCCCAAGATTGTGGCTCGCAAGGTAAATCCGGTAGCCTCTTGGTTCTCTTCAAAATGCTTGATCAGCCGCTGGGCATTGTTTTGTGCCCCCTCAGCTACCACCACAAGAGCGTGGTTTTTGCCCCGCTCGTAGGCGGCACGCAATTCCTGAGCCACTTCGGCAGGAGGAATCTCGCGCTCAGGGATGACGACGACTTCAGCGCCACCAGCGATGGCGGCCATCAAAGCCACATAGCCACACTTGCGCCCCATCACTTCCACTAAGAAGGCTCGCCGATGGGAAGCTGCGGTGACTTTCAAGCGGTCAATAGCTTCCAAGGCGACGTTGATCGCCGTATCCACGCCGATGGTTACATCTGAGCCTACCAGGTCATTGTCGATAGTTGAGGCGACCCCGACTACGGGGAAACCCATCTTCCACAAGGCATGAGAGCCGGCCTGGGAACCGTTTCCACCGATGACGATGAGCGCCTCAATGCCCCGGCTCGTCAAGGCATTCAGAGCAGCCTGACGCCCCTCAAGGGTCAGGAACTCTTCGCAACGTGCGCTACCTAAGAAGGTGCCTCCCAATTGCATGATGCCGCCCACGTCGCGTCGGGAAAGGTAATTGATCTCTCCCCGAATGAGCCCCGCGTAGCCGTTACGCACACCCAATACATCCAAGCCCGCATCTAGGCCCGTCCGCACTACTGCCCTGATGGCCGCATTCATGCCAGGAGCATCACCGCCGCTGGTTAACACAGCAATTCGCCGCATGCTCTTCTCTCTGCCCGAACATCACGAACATTTTACGTGACGAGGGTGAGACGTGTCAAGCCGTTTGCCTCCTTCGGAAACCGAGTATAGAATACACTTATTCCTAGATCCAGGAGGTTACATGCGCGAGGCAATCTTGGAGGCCATTCAGCGAGAAGCGGTAGCTGGAGAGCTAGCTTGTGCGGACGCTCATGCTATTGCGGCTCGGCTGGGGATCTCTCCTCAGGAGCTTGGTCGCCTGGTGACAGAGGAAACCGACGTGCGCATCTATCGTTGCCAGCTTGGGCTTTTCGGTTACGGCCCCAAGGCAGAGGGCAAAAGCAAGATTGTGCTTAAGGCTGTCCATATACCAGAGGATATTGAGCGAGCCATCAAAGCCAAAGTGGTCGATGGACGCATTGCCTGCCAGGACGTTTGGGCGATAGCGGAAAGATTCAAGTATCCTCGCTTAGGCATGGCCAACATCGTTGAGGCGATGGGGCTGAGGGTTAGGCCTTGCCAGTTGGGATGTTTTTAGGCATCTGGGAGTTTTTTTGTTCATCGTGATCTTTGATTTCATGGGGCTTCATAAATCGGGTGAGTTGACAGTTCTTGACGAGCGTGTTAGTATGTTTCAAAATCGGGAATGTGGGGCACACGCATGGCAAAGTCAGCTAAGGGCTTTAACCTTGGGGCGTATTTGGTTGCCGCCTCGTTAAAAGGGGGCGATTTAGAGCGCATGTCTGTGCGTGCCAGGAGAATCTATTTGCAGCGGTATCTTCACCTTATCGAGACGCAGATTCGCATTCTCTCGGAACGCCTGGATAAAGGATCCGGCTGGCCGGGACAAGTTCATGCTTGGGACCAAGATGCGCTCGACGCTGACAGGGTGGCTTCTCTATCCAGCCTCAATTACCTGTTTGCGGTAAGGGAGATCCTTAGGACGACAATTGATACACTCTAGTAGACGCGTTGTAGCCCGAAATAGCTTGTAAGGAGATGACCCGAGGAAATGCTAAGAGCATTCCCTCGGGTTTTGTGTGGTCACCAAAGGGTGGGCGAAAAAGTATGGCTGATTGGTGGCGTCAGTTTTGGGAGCTACCTGACCGAGAGCGGGCCAAGCTATTAGCTCGCATAGCTTTCGGTTTGATCATTGCCTTGCTTTATGCCCTGGGAGGGCTAGGTCTTTATTTACGGGCTCGGTACTTGGAACCCGCAACGACGCCGCCACCTTCGGTTTTCTCAGGCGAACCGACATCTGCCAGGCCGTCGCCGACCTTATATCCCACGATAACACCGCGTCCAATTGGCGAAACCAGAGTGAGTGGGACGCCCGACGTGGTGTTTACACAGGCCAGTACCCCCACCGCGTCTCCTACGAACACGGCTCATAGCTCGGTGAGGAATAGGGCCGATGTCAAGCTTGTTCGTCGTATCAGTTAGGAGGTGTTGGCCACATCATCCTTCTAAAGAGAGGAAAATGATGGAGATCATTCAGCTCTTGCGCGAGTTATCCCAAGCGAGCGGTGTCTCGGGCTATGAGGATCAAGTGCGTGATGTGGCGCGGAAGGCGTTTGCGCCTTACTGCGATTCCTTGCGTACCGATGCTCTGGGGAATCTGATAGCCTTCAAGAAGGGTGCTCCGGTTGGGGGAGCACCAAGCCGATCTATTATGCTGGCTGCTCACATGGATGAGATCGGCCTGATGGTTACCGGCCTTGAAGAAGGTTTCATTCGCTTTACCCGTGTCGGAGGCGTGGATATACGGACGATTCTGGGGCAAGAGGTCATCGTCCACGGAAAGCGACCGCTGCTCGGCATTGTCGGCAGCCGGCCGCCTCATGTCCTGGGGCCTGGCGAGGATGAGAAGCCGGTGCCTCTTGAGAATCTTTTCATTGACGTTGGCTTGTCCGCTGAGCAAGTTAAAACTCTCGTACAGGTGGGTGATCTCATTACCCTGCGAAGGGATTTCCTGGAGTTGGCAGAGGGTTATGTTTCGGGCAAGGCGTTTGATGACCGTGTCGGCGTGGCCTCGTTGGCTCTTACTATGGAGGCGCTGAGTTCTGTGCGCCACGAATGGGATGTTTTCGTTGTGGCCACCAGTCAAGAAGAAGTGGGATTGCGCGGGGCGATCACGAGCGCTTATGGGGTCGCGCCCGACATCGCTATCGCTGTGGATGTGGGTTTTGGCATGCAACAAGGGGTTAGTGAGACTGAGGCGATCGCCATGGATGGTGGTCCAGCAATCGCCAAGGGCCCCAATGTTCACCCCTTGATGCACGAGCGGTTGGTAGCTTTGGCCAAAGATAACGAATTGCCGCACCAGGTAGAGATCCTTCCCGGACCCTCGGGTACCGATGCCTGGGCCATTCAGGTCGCGCGAGAGGGAATCCCTACTGCGCTTCTCAGCATCCCTTTACGTTATATGCATACATCGGTAGAGACCGTTTGCACAAGGGATATCCAACGCACAGCTCGGCTCATGACGTTGTTTATCTCTACGTTGAGTGAGGATTTCGCTATCAGGCTAGGGCTTTAGAAGAAGGAGAACGTGACGTGTTGCTTAAAGAGCTATCTGAGGCTCGCGGTGTCTCAGGGAATGAAGCGGCCGTACGAGACGCTATTCTTAGTGCTGTTAGAGGCTACATAGATGAACACCGCGTTGATGCCCTGGGGAATCTCATCTGTTTGCGGAAGGCGCGCCGCCAAGCTCAACCAGGGAGCCCGCGTAAAGTCATGGTCGCGGCGCATATGGATGAAATTGGCTTCGTGATCACGGGGATAAACAGCGATGGAACCTTGCGTTTTGGCAAGGTGGGGGGCATTGATGATCGGATCCTGCTCTCCAAACAAGTGCTGGTCGGGCAAGAAGCTGTGCCTGGAGTCATCGGCTACCGTCCCATCCATCTCATACCGAAGGCGGAACGTGAGCGCGTAGCAGATGTCAGCAAACTGGCCATTGACATTGGAGCTACGAGCAAAAGCGGGGCTGAGAAGTTGGTTAAACCCGGTGACTATGTCACCTTTCGCACCACCTTTGAGATATTGGACGAGGGTGGCTTGCGTACGGTGAAGGGCAAAGCTTTTGACGACCGTGCGGGCTGTGCAGTGCTAATCGAGTTGCTCAAGGAAGAGTATGCCTTTGATCTCTACGCGACCTTTACCGCTCAAGAGGAAGCTGGCCTGCGCGGAGCCAGAGTCGCTGCTTATGCGGTCAACCCTGAGATTGCTTTTGTCCTTGAGGGTACCGTCTGTGATGATTTGCCCAAGAAGAAGGATTTGAGCCCAGTAACAGAAGTAGGCAAGGGGCCTGTGATCACCCTTATGGATCGCAGTTTCATCGCCGATAGGCGTTTGGTTAAGCTGTTGGTTGACACTGCGCAGCAGCTGGGCATTCCCTATCAGTTTAAACGCGGAGCGGTTGGGGGCACCGATGCCGGTGCCATCCATCTCACGCGGGAGGGTATTCCCTCGGCAGCGGTATCGGTCCCAGTGCGCTATATCCATGCGCCGGTGAGCTTGTTAAGCCTGGTGGACTTGGACTATACCGTGCGGCTCATGTGCGAGGCGCTGTATACTTTGGAAAGGGGGCTGGAGTCGTGAAAGAGCTCATCAAGAAGTTAGTTGAGGCTTATGGTCCTTCGGGCCATGAGACACAGGTGCGCGATTTGATTGCGGACTTGATCCGTGGCCATGTGGATGAGATGCGCACCGACAACCTGGGCAATCTCATCGCTCTTAGAAAGGGCGAGGGCGGGGGCAAGCGCATTATGGTCGCTGCTCATATGGATGAGATCGGCCTGATCGTTACGTACGTGGATAAGAAAGGCTTTTTGCGTTTTGGGACTGTGGGGGGCGTCTTTCCGATAGCCACAATAGGCGGCCGCGTGCGCTTTGCGAATGGCGCCATCGGAGTGATCGGTTGGGAGAAATGGCTGCAACCTTCCGCAGAGAGGCCCACGTTGGAGGAGCTCTTTCTAGATGTTGGCGCTGTTCCCGGGAGTCAACCACCGGTTGGCGTGGGGGACGTGGCAAGCTTTGATCGTCCTTTCGTGGATATGGGACAGCGCTTGGTGGCCAAGGCGATGGACGATCGCATCGGTTGTGCTGTGGTTGTACAAACCTTGCTTGACCTAAAAACGACACCTAACGATGTTTATTTTGTCTTCACCGTGCAAGAGGAAGTAGGGCTTAGGGGGGCGTGGGTCTCGGCCTTTGGGGTCGAGCCCGAGGTGGGCATCGCCGTTGATGTGACCAAAACGGGGGATACGCCGGAAGCGCATCCCATGTCTGTAGAGCTTGGCAGCGGGCCGGCTATCAAGGTCATGGACTCGGCTGTATTGGTTCATCCCGGCGTCAAGAATTGGATGATCAGGACGGCACAAGAGCTGGGTATCAAATATCAGTTGGAAGTGCTTGAGGCGGGGGGAACCGATACCGCGGCCATACAGCGCACTCGGGGAGGTATTCCGGCAGGATGTCTTTCCATTCCTTGCCGTTATGTTCATACTCCGTCAGAGATGGTGGACTATGGCGATGTCCAGGGAGCAGTTAACCTGTTGGGAAAGATGTTGGCGGGACCTGTTGAGATCTAGCCGATCGCCATATAAGTTGACATAAATCAAGTCGTCTATTTGGGCGCAGCGTTTGCCGGGCTAAATTTGATGGGGAGAATCGGGGCAAACGCTGCGTTTTTATTGCCGGTGCTATTATCGTTACGCTTAGGCTTTGATCGCCCCGCTTTGGATGCCTCGCACGAAGGTCTTCATCGTGGCCAGGAAAAGGATAAACATAGGGATGGAAGCGATCACATAGGCGGCCATCTCCACACCCGGCTGCGGGTTGGCAGCATCTCTCAGGAAGACAAGGCCCACAGCGATGGTGGTTTTGCGCGGATCTGCCAGGACGATAGAGGGCCAGACATAATCGTTCCAGGCGTTAATGACGTTGAGGATGGCGATGACGCTCAAGATGGAGCCGGATAGGGGCAGCGTCAGCGAGCAGTAGAGCGCAAGATGCCCGGCGCCGTCAAGGCGAGCTGATTCGTATATCTCCTCAGGCAGGCGCTCAAAGAACGAGCGCAACAGATAGATAGCAAGAGCCTGTCCACTGGCCCAATAGGGAAAAAGCACGCCGAGCCAGTTATTGTTCAAGCGCAGCGTCTTGAGCACAAAAGCGATGGAGGGCACGAACCCGATGACCTGGGGGATCATAAGCAGGGCGATGAGCACGGAAAAGAGGGCGTCTTTGCCCGGGAACGCGTAACGGGCAAAGACGTAAGCCGTCAGCGAGGAGAAGAACAGGGTACCCATCACAGTAGCTATGGCCAGCCCAATGGTGTTCAGAATGAATTGTCGGACCAGCTCCCAAGCTTTAGCATAGTTCTCCCAGTGGAGGGGCAAGGTCAGGAAGATGGGAGACTCTATCACTTGGTAGAGCTCCTTAAAAGAGCGTACGACCATGATGGCTAACGGTATCAGGGAGAGGGTCAAGAGAGCAAATAATATGAGAAAGGCGAGAAAGCTCGCTGCTCTATACCGCATCACATCTTGATCGCCCCGGCCTGCATGCCACGCACAAAGGTCCTCATGGTGGCTAGGAAAAGGATGAACATGGGGACAGAGGCGATGACGTAGGCGGCCATCTCCACGCCGGGCTCGGGGTGCCGCGTATCGCGGAGGAAGGTGAGGCCCACAGCGATCGTACGCTTCTTTTCCTGCGCCAAGACGATCATCGGCCAGACGTAGTCGTTCCAGGTGCC
>DAOTVR010000330.1:0-2865 GCA_034436315.1 Anaerolineae bacterium | reverse complement strand
GGGGTCGGGCAAGATCACGCACTTCTATTGGACGACCATCAACGCCAGCCGTTTCCATTTTCGCCAGCTCGTCCTGCGCGCCTGGTGGGATGGGGAACCTTACCCAAGCGTAGAAGTGCCCTTAGGAGATCTTTTCCTGGTGCCCCACTGTACCCCCGTCCCCGTTCACTCCCTCGGCGCGGTCGTGAACCCGGGATCCTCCGAGCTCCTGACCTGGGGCTTGAATCTCTACCTGCCCATGCCTTTCGCCTCTTCCGCGCACATGGAACTCACCTATGAGCCGATCCCCGATACCCCGGCGGACGCGATCCTCTTCTGGTATCACATCGAGCTAGAGCAGTACGATCAGCCCCTGCCGGCGGATCAGGGCCGCTTCCACGCCCAGTGGCGGCGCGAGAATCCCACGACGCCGAAGGCCAGCTCCGATGCAAGTGGCAGCCTTTGGGGCGGAGCCAACTTGGACGGCCAAGAGAACTATGTGGCTCTGGAGGCCGAGGGCACGGGCCAGATGGTGGGCTTACATCTTCAAGTGGATAACCTGCGCGGTGGCTGGTATGGCGAGGGCGACGATATGGTCTTCGTGGACGGCAGGCCGGGCGAACTCTGGCCTCCCACCTATCCCGGAACGGGGACAGAGGAGGTCTTTGGGGGCGGGGCCTGCCCGAACCATGCCTATTCCGGCCCCTATACCGGCTTTCACCTCGTGGAGAACCCCGATCACGCCGGCAAGAATGCCATGTACCGCTGGTATTTGGCCGATCCCATACGATTTGAGCGTTCCCTCGTATGGACCATTGAGCATGGGCACGATAACGACTTGGGCAACGACTATACGAGCGTGGTCTACTGGTACCAGCTAGAGCCACACCGTGCCTTTCCCCCTTTGCCTGACGTCAAGGCCCGCCTGCCGCGTATGCCCGAGATCGTCTTCGCCGCCGACGCCGCTCGCGCGCGTTGCAAGGCCAAGTGGGATCAGTTGATAGAAGCCAAAGCCGAGGGGGAAGCGCTTAGGCGCGTGTGGGAGGCCCTCAATAACGGCTGTAAGGCCATTTTAGAGGGGCGCTTGGAGGAAGCCGTTCGCATCTTCCAGGCAGCAGAATCTGTCTGAACTAAAACCGGGCAGGTATCATCACATAAGGGGGGCGCATGCTAGCTAGGATCACGAGTTGTGCCCTGGTGGGCCTGGAAGGGGTGCTCGTGGATGTTGAGGTGGATGTACATCCCGGCCAGGTGGGCATGATCGACATTGTGGGCCTGCCGGATACGGCCATCCAAGAGTCGCGCCAGCGCGTGCGCTCAGCGATTCACAATTCCAACCTTGCCTTCCCCCAGAAGCGGGTGACGATCAACCTCGCGCCGGCGGACCTGCACAAGGAAGGTCCCTCCTACGACCTGCCCATCGCCGTGGGCATCCTTGCCGGGGCCGGTCAAATCCCCGGCGATTATGCAGGCTCTATGTTCGTCGGCGAGCTCTCCCTGGATGGTGGTGTACGTCACGTGAACGGGATCATCTCCATGGCCTCCGTGGCTCGCGAGCAGGGCATCGCGACGATCTACGTGCCCCGCGAGGACGCTCCCGAAGCAGCTCTAGTCCCCGACCTGACGGTGATCCCGGTAGAGAGCCTGGGGCAATTGGTGATGCACCTGAACAACCTCTTGCCCATAGAGCCTTTCGCCCGCAGCGCAAGCGACCTGGAGGAAAGTGAGCCAGAGTACGCCACCGACTTTGCCGAAATCCGCGGCCAAGAACATGTCAAGAGGGCTTTGGAAGTGGCCGCCGCCGGGGGACATTGCGTGCTCATGTCAGGGCCTCCAGGGGCGGGCAAGACGCTTTTGGCCCGTTCCTTACCTTCCATTTTACCCCGCATGAGCATTGACGAGGCGCTGGAGGTGACCAAGATCTATTCCGTCGCCGGGCTGCTGCCTCCTGGGCAGCCCCTGATGCGCAACCGCCCCTTCCGCGCACCCCATCATACGATCTCCCAGGCCGGCCTGGTGGGCGGGGGACACTGGCCCCGCCCAGGAGAGATCTCGCTAGCTCATCGTGGCGTGCTTTTCTTGGACGAGCTGCCCGAGTTCGGCATGCGCACCTTAGAAGTGTTGCGCCAGCCGCTGGAGGACAAGATCGTCACCATCTCGCGCTCGTCGGGCTCGCTCTGTTTCCCGGCGAATTTCACCCTCGTCGCGGCGATGAACCCCTGTCCGTGCGGCTACTACGGCGATCCTACACACGAGTGCACCTGCTCGCGGGGCATGATAGATAGCTACCAGAAGCGCATCTCCGGCCCCATGATGGATCGCATTGATATCCACGTTGAGGTGCCCCGCGTGGATTATGAGAAGCTCGCAGGCAGCACTCTGGGCGAAACCTCAGCCAGCGTGCGCGCACGGGTAGAGGCAGCGCGAGAGAGGCAAACGCGGCGTTTTCAGGGCACGCGGCTACACTGCAACGCCGATATGGGCCCTGCCGAGGTGCGCCAATGGTGTGAGTTAGATCAAGCCGGACGCAGTCTGATCAAGTCGGCCATGCGCCAGTTAGGCCTGAGCGCGAGGGCCTACCATCGCGTGCTCAAGCTGGCCCGCACGATCGCCGATTTGGCGGGAAGCGAGGGTATTGAGGTGCAACACCTGGCCGAGGCACTCCAATATCGGCCCAGACAGAGGGAATAGAGTTGGATCCATCCAGCACAGTTGATCCTATCTGATAACTACCATTGGAGGCTTGTATGGGCAAACGGTTAGAAGGCAAGGTGGCAGTAGTCACGGGCGGTGGCACGGGCATTGGGCGAGGGATCGCCCTGATGTTAGGCCGGGAGGGAGCCCGCGTCGTAGTCGGGGCGCGGCGCGAAGCGCTTCTGGCCGAAA
>DAOTVR010000329.1:0-6754 GCA_034436315.1 Anaerolineae bacterium | reverse complement strand
CTCGCCCCAACAACTGTTGGGGCGAGCTATATCCCGAATCACTTGGCCTTTACTGGGATCGTCTTGGGTTTGGCCGTCTCCGTCTTGGGAATGGTCAAGGTCAAGACGCCATGTTCGAACTCGGCCTTGGCCTTGTCCACTTCCACCTCGCCCGGCAAGGTCACAGAACGGACGAATTGCCCATAGCGGCGCTCGCGACAGACATAGTTCCGCTTCTCAACATCCTCTTCAGCCTTGACCTCCCCTTTGATCGTCAGGGTATTGCCCGTGACGCTCACATGGAGGTCCTCAGGCTTGACGCCGGGCACCGCGGCCTTGATCACTACCTCGTTGTCCGTCTCATACATGTCCAGTGCGGGGCTCGTCCCGAAAAGCTCGGGGAAAATCGGTCTCACGAAAGAGCTTTCAAACAGACGATCCATGGCCTTGCGCAGCGACATCATCCCTTCCGTAACCGGCTCCCAAAGCATCAGATCCGTCATCTTACACCTCCTGTGACAGGTCTGTTTTTGGGCCTTGGGTAAACCCTTGAGGCCACCGTTTTTGCAGCCCAAATTATAGCACATTTGATGCGATTTGTCAAGACCTTTTGAGCGATTTCTCATATAAATATTGAGCCAGCTTTATCATACCTCTTGACAATTTCGCAACAAGATTATATAATGGGGACAAACAAGCGAGAGGCGTAACGAGGACAAACGCCTGGTCCGGTTAAGGAGTAGGTCGCTCATGGAGTACAAGGATTACTATCGTATTCTAGGCGTCAATAAAGATGCTTCACCAGAAGAGATCCGCAGGGCCTACCGACGGCTGGCTCGCAAATACCATCCCGACGTGAATCCGAACAATAAAGAGGCCGAGGAGCGCTTTAAGGAGATCAACGAAGCATATGAAGTGCTTGCGGATCCCGAGAAGCGGCGCAAATATGACCAGCTGGGGGCCAATTGGCAGCAGTTCCAAGAGATGGGTGGTGATCCAAGCAGCTTTGATTGGAGCCAATGGTTCGCCGGGGCCACGCCAGGGGGCGGAGGGCGCGTGTACACCGAGTACGTTGACTTGGGCGACCTGTTCGGCGACAGTGGGTTCTCTGACTTTTTCCGGTATATCTTTGGGGGCGGTGCCCCTCAGGGGACTCGCCAACGAAGGGGCTTTGCCGCTGATGGTCGTGACATTGAGCAACCGGTGGAAATCACCCTGGAGGAAGCTTATCATGGCACGACGCGCATCATCCAAAGGGGCCCGCGCCGTATAGAGGTCAGGATCCCGCCCGGCGTGCAGACCGGCTCCCGGGTGCGCGTCGCCGGCGAGGGTGAGCCAGGCCACAATGGTGGCCGGCCGGGTGATCTTTATCTGTTGATCACCGTTCTGGATCACCCCGTTTTCAAGCGCGAGGGCAACGATCTGCGCATGCGCTTGCCGGTTGATCTCTATACTCTTATCCTGGGAGGCGAAGTGACCCTGCAAACGCTCAAGGGCCGGGTGTCTCTCAAGATCCCGCCTGAGACGAAGAGCGGGCAGGTATTCCGTTTGCGAGGCCAGGGGATGCCCTTGCTGCGGGACAACTCGCAGTATGGTGATCTCTATGTAGAGGTTGAGGCTGTCTTGCCGCAGGGCTTGAGCCCCGCCGAGAAGGATCTCTTCCGGCAGTTGGCGGCCTTGCGCAGGTAGGCAAGGTGGTCTGCAGGATATAGTGAGAGGAGTCAAAATCAAACTATGCCGCTGGAGGTAAAGATGATGGCTATATGGCGCAAATCGTTGACCCTTTTTGTCCTGGTGGTGAGTATAGTGGCCCTACTGGGATGTTGCCTGCCGGCTAATGCCCTTCAAAGGCGAGCCGGGCCGACGCCGACCGCAGCGGTGGCGATGGAGTCTACCGTTCAAACCCCTGAGCGACAGGCTGCGGAGCGCGCGGTGACCGCCACGCCCAAGCCTACGCCGACTACAGAGGCTGCGAGGCAATCCGCCCAGCAAACCCCTGAGCCGCCGGCTGCGACTGTCGCGCCCGAACTGCTCACGGAGGAGCAGATCGTTGATGCTGTTGAGGCCATGACCATCAGGGTCTATGAAAAGGTGAGCCCCTCGGTCGTGCATATCACCAGCCGAGTGATCACGATGGACTTTTGGGGGGGCTTGTACCCTGCGGAAGGTACAGGGTCAGGGTTCATCATCGACAAAGAGGGGCACATCGTCACCAACAACCACGTGGTTGAGGGGGCGGAAAACATTGAGGTGACCCTTTATGACGGCACGGTAGCCCAAGCCACGGTTGTGGGCCTTGATCCATTCAACGACTTGGCCGTCCTGCGCATTGAAGTGGACCCAGATAAGCTCCATCCTGTGGATATGAGCTTTGACGGTCAGTTGAAGGTGGGTCAGCGAGCTATCGCCATTGGCAATCCCTATGGCCTTGATTGGACGCTGACCGAGGGGGTCATCAGCGCCCTGGGGCGGCCGTTGCAATTCTCCCAGGATCGCATCATCTATGATACGATTCAGACTGATGCGGCGATCAACCCGGGCAACTCCGGCGGCCCTTTGCTCAACTCGCGTGGCCAGCTTATTGGAGTGACCAGCGCCGTGCGCTCGGGGGCTGAGAACATCGGCTTCGCCATCCCCCTTTCCACGTTGCGGCGCGTTATACCCGAGTTGATTGAAAATGGGCGCTATCGCCACCCATGGTTGGGTATCGCCGGCTATACCCTCTCTGAAGAGCTTGCCCAGCGCTTGGGCTTGCCGGTCACGAAAGGGATACTCATCGCCCGTGTCTATGCCGATAGCCCCGCTGTTGAGGCCGGGCTAAAGGGAGCGACCCGCGAGATCGTGTTGGGCAACACGCGCCTTTACGTTGGAGGGGATATCTTGGTGGAGATCAACGGCGTCCCTATAGATAGTAACGAGGCTTTGCGCGAGTTCCTGGAGACGCGGACCCGCGTAGGAGAGCAGGTGGAGATCAAGTTCTATAGAGGAGACAAGTTGATGACCTCGCGAGCCACCTTGACCGAGCGGCAACAGTAGAGGAACACGTGCGTTGGTCGGCCGTTAGGACACTTGGTTCGTGGCAACGGAGGCTGCTATGGTGGATGACGCTTTGCAACGAGACGAAGAACCGTGTTTCGTGATTAGCGTAGCTGCCAAGCTGGTCAACCTACATCCTCAAACCCTGCGCTACTATGACAGGATAGGTTTGATCAAGCCTTCGCGCACGCAGGGGCGTCTGCGTCTCTATTCGCAGCGCGACATTGAGACGCTGCGCAAGATAGCACGGCTCACCGAGCAACTCGGAGTCAACTTGGCGGGCGTTGAGGTCATCCTCAACATGTCCAAGCACATTGAAGAGTTGCAGCGGGAATTCGCAGCCTTTCAGGAAAAGGCTGCGGCCGAGGTGGCTGCTTTGCGGCGGCGCATCCAAGAGCTGGAGGCACGGGAGGCCCAACGAGAAGGCGAATATCGGATCATGAGCATCATACCCAAGGAGCCGGAAGAGAATTCATAGTAGGCGGGCCGTATCTCGCCTCACCTCATTCAAAAGGAGGGAATCATGATTGGGGATAAAGAGATCCAGGAGTTGGTGGAGTATGACGGCAAGGGCCCGGTCCTCAGCGTTTACCTGGATACGGACTTGGCCCACAAATCCAAAGAGGCTGTGAAGTTGACCGTTAAGCAGCTCTTTAAGGCCATGGAAGAAAAGCCCGCCGCAAGCGATGTCCAAGCTGTCGAGCATTTCTTGGAGTTTGAGTACGATTGGCAAGCCCGAGGATTGGCCCTCTTTGTCTCCGGCAAGGAGTTATGGAAGGCCATCCCTTTGCCCATTCCCGTCAGGAATCAGGTCGTCTTGGCCGATAAGCCCTATGTTCGGGTGCTCACCGATGTCCTGGACCGGCTGGGCCATTATGCCGTAGCCCTTATCGGTGGTGAAGGGATTCGCCTCTTCTCTATAGCGCAAGGGCGAATCCAATCCGGAACGGAAGCTATCGGTGAGGAGCTCAAGCGCCACAAGCAAGGCGGCTGGTCCTCGGCTCGCTATCAGCGACGCACGGAGAACTTGGCGCAGCGTAACCTACGGCAGGCTGTGGAGATCACGCAGGCCTTCTGTCAGCAGACGGGTAGCCAGCGCCTCATGTTGGCCGGCAATGCGGAGCTCGTTTCCCAGTTCAAAGAGCTATTGCCCAAGCCGCTGCGCAGCCAGGTCATCGGCGAATTCGTGGCCGATATAGAGGCTTCTCCCAGCGAGATCCTGAACCGCTCCCTGGACGTGGCGGCCCAATACGATCTGGAGGAGGAGAAAAAACTCGTTGCCGAGGTGATTACTGCTGCAGCTAAGGGCGGGCAAGGGGTCGTTGGCTTGGCCGATACGCTCTATGCGCTTCACGAGGGGCGTGTACGCTTGCTCCTTGTTGAAGAGAACTGTCACGCCTCCGGCTATGTTTGCACCAGTTGCGGCTATGTTGCCGCAGATCGGAGTGCCAAGTGCTTGTTCTGCGGAAACACGGAGATGAGCGAAGTGCCCGATGCCGTGAACCGGGCTATCCAAAAGGCCATTCAGACGGGCGTGGACGTCAACATCGTGCGCCAGAACGAGGCGCTGACGAAAGTAGGGGGTATCGCTGCCCTGTTGCGGTACTAGCCCTGTTTAAATGATCTGCGGGCTGAGATGTCGCCCGCGACAATGGTCCATCATATTGATTGAAATCGTTGAACTTATTGAAAGGTAGGTAAAAGAACTATGGATCTGAATAAATACACTCAAAAGGCTCAGGAAGCTATCTATAACGCTCAAGAGCTGGCCCAGGAGTATAACCACAGCCAGATAGATGTTGAGCATCTCCTTCTGGCTTTGTTGCGGCAACAAGACGGGGTTGTGCCCCAGGTCTTGAGCAAGCTGGGTCTGGTGCCGGAGAGGATCGCCCAGCAGGTTGAGGACGAGCTCAGGCGTCTGCCCAAGGCTTACGGTCCTGTGCAGCTCTATATATCGCAACGCCTCAGCGCCGTGCTGCGCGCCGCGCAAACCGAGGCCGAGCGAATGCGCGATGAGTACGTCTCTACGGAGCACCTTCTGCTTGGCTGTATCGCTGCCGACAAAGGGCGTGCCGGGGAGATCTTGCGCCAACATAACCTGAGTGTGGAGCGTGTCTATCAGGCGCTCACGAACATTAGGGGCTCTCAGCGGGTGACGGATCAGAACCCGGAGGGCCGTTATCAGGCGCTGGAAAAATACGCCCGCGACCTGACCGAGGCAGCCCGTAGGGGCAAGCTGGATCCCGTCATCGGGCGCGATGAGGAGATCCGTCGCGTGATTCAAGTGCTTTCGCGCCGCACCAAGAATAACCCCGTCCTGGTCGGCGAGGCCGGCGTGGGCAAGACGGCCATCGTGGAAGGGCTGGCCATACGGATCGTCCAAGGGGATGTGCCCAAGGGCCTGCGCGATAAGCGCATCATCGCCTTGGACCTAGGAGCGCTCATCGCCGGGGCCAAATATCGGGGTGAGTTTGAGGAACGCCTGAAAGCGGTGCTCAAGGAGGTGCAGAACTCGGAGGGGCAGATCATCCTCTTCATTGACGAGCTGCACACCGTCGTCGGTGCCGGGGCTGCGGAGGGCGCCATGGACGCCTCCAACATGCTCAAGCCCATGCTCGCTCGCGGCGAGTTGCACTGCATAGGGGCCACGACGATCAACGAGTATCGCAAATACATTGAGAAGGATCCGGCGTTGGAGCGCCGCTTCCAGCCCATTTTCGTTGAACCGCCCACCGTGGAGGAGACCATCAGCATCTTGCGCGGCCTGAAGGAGCGCTACGAGGTGCACCATGGCGTGCGCATCCAAGATGCGGCGCTCATCGCTGCGGCCACTCTCTCCGATCGCTACATCGCCGATCGCTTCCTGCCCGACAAAGCCATTGACTTGATAGACGAGGCCGCAGCGCGGTTGCGCATGGAGATCGACAGCTCGCCCCGTGAGATCGACGAGTGTGAGCGGCGAATCATGCAACTGCAGATCGAGCAGCAAGCCCTGAGCAAAGAGCGCGATGAGGCTTCCCGTGAGCGTCTGGCCAAGATCGCTGAGGAGCTCGCCAATCGTCAGGAGGAGCTTTTGGCCCTTAAGGCGCGCTATGAGCGGGAGCGAGAGGTTATCCAGGCCATCCAGCAGACCAAAGCTCGCCTGGAGGACCTGAGAGCCCAAGCGGAACGCGCCGAACGCCAGGCCGATCTAGAATTGGCCGCTCGGCTGCGCTATTCAGACATCCTGACGGCCGAACGGCAATTGAAGGAGCTGGAAGCCAAGTTGGCCGACCTCCAGCGCGACGGGGGGATGTTACATCAGGAGGTCACCCCCGAACATGTGGCCGAGATCGTCTCCAAGTGGACCGGGATTCCCGTCTCTCGCCTGCTAGAGGGCGAGGTGGAGAAGTTGATACACATGGAAGAGCGGCTCCATGAGCGTGTGGTGGGCCAGGATGAGGCCATCAAGGCGGTGGCCAACGCGGTAAGGCGGGCGCGTTCGGGCCTCCAAGACCCGAATCGCCCCATCGGCAGCTTCATCTTCCTCGGCCCCACGGGCGTGGGCAAGACCGAGCTGGCCAGGGCCCTGGCGCAGTTCCTCTTCGACGACGAGGCGGCCATGATCCGCATCGACATGTCCGAGTACCAGGAGAAGCATACCGTGGCGCGGCTCATCGGCGCGCCCCCGGGCTACGTCGGCTACGAGGAAGGCGGCCAGCTCACCGAGGCGGTACGCCGCCGGCCTTACTGCGTGGTG
>DAOTVR010000328.1:0-2649 GCA_034436315.1 Anaerolineae bacterium | reverse complement strand
ATGTAGCAAACGGGTTGACTTCAAGTCCGTTCCAGGCCAAAATATCCCGCGTCGCCTTGACAAAGTTTGGCATTCATGGTTCCATGCCTAACGGTTAAACTGGCTGAAGGAGAAATGCATATGGCGGAGAGCGATTGGCGAGGAAGCTTTGCCATCCCTATGACCCCCTTTGATGATCACGATCGCATTGATGAGGAGGCTTACCGCGCCGAGCTGAGGTTCTGCGTGGAGTCGCACGTGGGAGGGCTGTGTGTGCCGCTCATGGTGAGCGAGTTTTTCGTCCTTTCGGAAGAGGAGCGCCGATTAATGGTGCGCATCGCTGTGGAGGAGCTACGCGGCACGGGGATCCCCGTGATCGCCAATTGCGCGGCGGTGAACACCCCTTTGGCGGTCAGTTATGCGCGTTATATGGAGGAAGTCGGCGCCGATGCATTGATCGCTATGCCCCCTTATATCCAAAAGCCCGACTTTCCCACCATTTACAATTACTACAAGGCCATCTCCGACGCTGTGAACATCCCTATCTGGATCCAAAATGCCGGCATCGCAGCTCTTTCGCCCGATGAGATCGTCAAGCTGTGTTCTGAGATCGAACATGTGAGTTGGGTCAAAGAGGAAGTCATGCCCAGCACGCATTCTATCAGCGCCTTGATGGCCAAGAACTGCCCGGCCATTCACGGTGTGATGGGCGGAGCCGGCGGGCGTCACTTGATCACCGAGCGGGCACGGGGCTCGAAAGGGGTCATCCATGCCTGCGAATTCTGCGACGTGGTACAGCATATCTGGGATCTCTTGGATGCCGGTCAGCAGGAAGAGGCCGAAGACCTTTTTGATCGTTTGCTTCCCTCCCTGGACCTGGAGGGTCTGATGGGCATGGCATACGCTAAGGAGATCATGGTGCGACGCGGGGTGCTCAAAAACAATCGGGTGCGCTCGCACTCTAGGCCGCTCGATGCGGAGGACATGCGCGAGATCGACCGGGTTTACAAACGCATTGAGCCTTACCTCATCTGGCATAAAAGCTAGATGGTATAGCCAGCGAAATACGCTATGCGCCGGGGATGGCGCGATCTTGATTTCCGATAATCCAATTCATGAGAAAGGAGTGATGATGGTCTCTAGAAAAGAAGAACAGGAACAAATTGGCCGGGTAGAGGATGTCATCAAGACCTACTCGCGGCCCACGGAGCTCAAGATCACCGATATGCGCACGGCGGTGGTCTGTTCCAATTACGATTATCCCATCATTCGCATTGATACCAACCAGGGCATCTATGGTATCGGCGAGGTGCGCGACGCGGGGCATCGGGAGAACGCTTTGCAGTACAAGAGCTTTCTTCTAGGCCAGAATCCCTGCAACGTGGACATGATCTTCCGCGTCATCAAGCGTTTCGGCGGCCCCGGGCGCGAGGGTGGAGGCGTCTCGGGAATTGAGATCGCCCTGTGGGATCTGGTGGGCAAGGTCTATGGCGTGCCTTGTTACCAATTCTTGGGGGGCAAATACCGTGATCGGGTGCGCGTTTATGCGGATACGCCGACGCCCGAGGAGCAAACACCCGAAGCTTATGCCCGGCGCGTCCTGGAGCGCAAGGCGATGGGGCTGACCTTTATCAAATTTGACATCGGCCCTGCGATCCTGAATGCGGGGGCAGATACGTTGATCGGCCAGCCCACCCGTTATGAGTATCCTTATGCTCGCTATGGACAGGCTCCCGGCTCTGGGCTTGGAAGCAAGGTGACCGATAAGGGCATCGCTCTGATGGCCGAGGTGGTCAAGGCCGTGCGTGAGGCAGTAGGGTGGGAGATCTCTTTATGTATTGACCACTTTGGTCATGGCTACATGACGGCTAAGGAGGTTATTCGTCTGGGCAAGGCCCTGGAGCCTTATGGCCTGGCTTGGATGGAGGACCCCATGCCTTGGTGGGATGTTGAAGGTCATCTCCAGGTAACCCGAGCCATCGGCGTGCCTACGGCTGCAGGCGAGGAGATCTACCTTTGGGACGGCTTTCGCGATCTCATTGAGAAGCGGGCCGTGGATATCATCCATCCCGATCTATTGACCTCGGGCGGCATGCTGGAGACGAAAAAGATCGCCGACTATGCCGAGCGATACGGCATTCCTACAGCCTTACACTTTGCCGGCTCGCCCATCGCTTGCATGGCTAACGTGCACTGCGCGGCGGCGCTTCCCAGCTTCGTGGCCCTGGAGAACCACGCCCTGGATCTGCCCTTCTGGAAGAATCTGGTCACCGGGCTGGAGGAGCCTTTCATTGACCAGGGTTATATTAAGGTGCCAGAGAAGCCCGGCCTCGGCGTGGACCTGAACCTGGAAGGCATCAAGGAGAACCTGCGCCCGCCTTCGGGACTGTTTGAGCCAACCGACGAGTGGAATACCCCCAAACTCGGCTTCTGGCAGCCGGATCGGCGTTGGGATAAGTGAGGCTAAAATTCGCCTGGCCCTTTGCCCGGTTATTTCCTACGGTGTGCATTGTATACTTCGACGAAAAACTGCTTGTGGGGCAGGCTTTCTTGGCGGATGAAATCCCGGTAGCGCTCACCCAAGATGGTGAGCCTATCGGGGTGCTGCCAGTCATAGAGGGCGCCGTTGAAGCTATCCTGGCCGGTGAGGGGGTCGCGCGCAGGAAAGTT
>DAOTVR010000327.1:0-3848 GCA_034436315.1 Anaerolineae bacterium | reverse complement strand
GATGGGCACGCGCGACCTAGCGTTGGCCCTGGCCAGCGGGCGCACCTGGTTGCGCGTGCCGGAGACGGTGCGCGTCATCCTCCATGGCCGCTTTGCCCCTTTCGTCAGCGCCAAGGACCTGAGCCTGTACCTCTGCGGCCTCCTAGGGCTGGAGGGGGCCACCTATCAGGCGGTGGAGTTCCACGGTGGCGAGTGGTTCTCCTTGGATAGCCGCATCACCCTGGCCGGGATGACCACCGAGGTGGGGGCCAAGGCGGGGCTAGTTCCCCCCTCCGGAGAGGTTCTGGAGCGTTTTCAGGTGCCGGAGTGGCTGGGCATTCAACAAGGAGCCAGTTACGCGCGTACCCTTGAGGTGGACTTGAGCATGCTGCCCTCGCTTGTGGCCGTTCCCCCGGAGGTGGATCACGTGCGCCCGGCGCGAGAATTGGGCGAGGTCAAGGTGGATCAGGTGTTCATCGGCACCTGTACCAACGGCCGCCTAGAGGATTTGCGCGCAGCGGCGGCGATCCTCAAGGGCAAACGCATCGCCAAGGGCGTGCGTCTGTTGGTCATCCCCGCCTCGCACCGCGTCCTCCAAGGGGCTGTAGCCGATGGCACCTTAGCGACCTTGCTTGCGGCCGGAGCCACGGTGGGTACTCCCGGCTGCGGGCCATGCATCGGCCGGCATTTGGGAGTCATCGGCGCAGGTGAGATCTGTTTCTCCACCGCTAACCGCAACTTTCGCGGGCGCATGGGCTCGCCGGAGGGGCTGATCTACCTCGGCTCCCCCGAGACGGCGGCGGCCACGGCGCTGCGCGGAAGGATCACGGATCCAGCGGAAACCTAGCTATTAGCTGTCAGCGATCAGCTTTCAGCCGATAGCTAATCGCTGATTATTGGAGCTGATCGCTGAAAACTGACTGCTGATGGCTAAAAAGGAAACGACTATGCCGCGAATTTGGCTTTTCGGCGATAACGTGGATACCGATCAGATCGTCCCCGGGCGGTACGCGCCCTACATGACCTCGGAGGCCGAGCTGGGCAAGTATCCCTTTATAGAGGCCCGCCCAGAGTTCGCCAGAGAGGTCAAGCCAGGAGATGTGCTCGTGGCCGGGCGCAATTTCGGCTGCGGCTCCTCGCGCGAGTATGCGCCGAGGGCGCTTCAGGTGGTGGGGATCGCGGGGATCATCGCTGCCAGCTTTGCGCGCATCTTTTACCGCAACGCCCTCAACCTGGGGCTGCCCCTCTTTACCGCTGACCTGACTGGCCTGGTGGAAGATGGCCAAGAGGCCACGCTAGACTTGGACGGGCCGGCCCTGCTCAGCGGGACGGGCCGGATCGTCCTCCCCGCGCCGCCGGCATGGGTGCGCAGGGTGTGGGAAGAGGGCGGGATCGTGGCCTATTATCGGCGCTACGGTTGCCTGCCGGTGGAGGGAAAATGATGATGGCTCCGCGTAGGGGCGTTCGATTGAACGTCCCTGCCGCCTCAAACGCCCCTATCCATGACGTCCGGGCGCGCCCCTACCGCATTTGTCTCATTGAGGGAGATGGCATCGGGCATGAGGTGATCCCCGCCGGGCGGCGGCTGCTGGAGGCTACGGGGCTACCCTTGGAGTTCATCCCCGCAGAGGCAGGCTGGGAAACCTTTCAGCGATACGGCACGGCCCTGCCCGAGGAGACGCTGGCCGCAGTCTCCGAGGCCGATGCCACCCTCTTCGGCGCGGTTTCTTCGCCCTTGCAGCCCGTGGCGGGGTATAAAAGCCCCATCGTAGCTCTGCGGCGGCAATTGGATCTCTACGCCAACTTGCGCCCGGTACGCTCACAGCCCGTGCCCGGCTCGCGGCCGGGGATCGACCTACTTATCGTGCGCGAGAACACCGAGGGACTCTATGCGGGTCGCGAACGCTCCGACGGAAGCGAAGCTGTGACCGAGCGGGTCATTACCCGCCGTGGCTCGGAGCGCATCGCTCGCCTGGCCTTTCGCCTGGCCCAAGAGCGTAGCCTAGGGCTTTGTGCCCGTCCGGACGCCCACGAGGGGCTAGCTCACCGGCCTTTGGTGACCATCGTGCACAAGGCCAACGTGCTCCGTGCCACCTGTGGGTTGTTTCGTGAGGTGGCCTTTCAGGTAGCTCAGGAGTTCCCCGAGGTGCGCGTCGAGGAGATGCTCGTGGATACTTGCGCCATGCGCCTGATCACCGAGCCGGAGCACTTTGATGTCATCGTCACCACCAATCTCTTCGGGGATATCCTTTCCGACGAGGCCGCCGCCCTGGTGGGGGGCTTGGGGCTGGCCCCTTCGGCCAACGTTGGGGAGCGGCAAGGTCTTTTCGAGCCGGTGCACGGCTCCGCGCCCGACATTGCCGGCAAGGGGATCGCCAACCCCATGGCCACCTTTCTGGCCGTGGCCATGTTGCTGGATCATTTAGGGGAGGGGTGCATGGCCGCCCGCGTGCGGGAAGCAGTGGATCATGTGCTGCGCGAGGGGCCACGCACGCCGGATTTGGGCGGTGACGCGCGGACGGACGAGGTGACCGAGGCGGTCATCGCTGCCCTGAGGTGATTATGTTGCTTCGGCGTTTGGGATATACTGTAGAGGCTGATGGATTGTGCATCCTCTTCGTATGGTTGTTTGCGATTGGGCGAGAGGTCGGTGGGATCATCGGCAGAACTGGAAAGATATCGAACGACGGCCAGAGTCCGTCGATAAACTGCGAGACGCATTGGGAGAATCCCCGCTCGTAGCACGGCTGAAAGCTGATCGCTGACAACCAATAGCTATCTTTGCAGGAGTTGAAACCATGAAAATCGGCATGTTGCTTTCTCGCGTGCGCGTGGAGGAAAAGCTCCTTTTGGAGGCCTTTGAGAAACGCCATATCCCTGTGGATTTGTTGGACGATCGTGAGCTGATCTTTGACGTGGGAGATGTATCCCCCATGCGCGCTTACGACGTCATCTTGGAGCGCTGCATCAATCACTCGCGGGCGCTTTACACCCTGGAACTGCTGAACGCCTGGGGCATTCGCACGGTGAACAGCGCCCATGTGGCTGCCGTCTGCGGCAACAAGTTCTCCACGACGTTGGCTCTGATGACCCATAACGTCCCCAGCCCACGTACCTTTCTGGCCTACACGCCCGAATCGGCCTTGGAGGCTATTGAACGACTGGGCTATCCCGTGGTGCTCAAGCCCGCCGTGGGCTCTTGGGGGCGGCTCATCTCCAAAGTCAACGACCGCGACGCCGCCGAAGCCATCTTGGAACACAAGACGATCCTTGGCTCTTATCATCACTCTATCTTCTACATCCAGGAATATGTAGCCAAGCCCAAACGCGACATCCGCACCTTCGTCGTAGGCGACGAGACCATCTGCGGCATATACCGTTCCTCGGAGCATTGGATCACCAATACCGCGCGCGGCGGGCGGGCGAGCAATTGTCCTATCACGCCGGAGATCAACGCCCTCTCTCTGGCCGCGGCCAAGGCCGTGGGTGGAGGGGTTGTGGCCATTGACATCCTGGAACACCCCGACGGGCGGCTGCTGGTGAACGAGGTGAACTATACCATGGAGTTCCGCAACTCCATTGATACCACCGGCGTGGATATTCCCGGTCGGGTGGTGGATTACGTCCTCAAAGTGGGGAGGGGCGAGGTATGAGTTTGAAGGTCTCCATCGTCGGCGGCTCCGGCTACGCCGGGGGAGAGCTGCTGCGCCTGCTCCTGGATCATCCCCAGGTAGAGGTCGCCCAGGTGACCTCGGAAAGCCACACCGGGGAGTTCGTCCACGCCCTACATCCTAACCTGCGCAAACGCACGACACTCAAGTTCAGCGCCCTCTCTACTCTTCAGCCTTGTGACGTGCTCTTTGTGGCCT
>DAOTVR010000326.1:0-6507 GCA_034436315.1 Anaerolineae bacterium | reverse complement strand
TTGGACATTCCCCGGCCAAGGCTCAAAGGTGACGCGCAGGCCCTGTTCTTCAGCCAGCTTGGCGATGGGCGCGAAACGCTCCTTAAAGAGAGGCAGGTTCTCCTCAACCGTTAGGCGATTGTCGCGCTCGGTCATTCCTGCAATGACCGAACAATTCAGGGCCTGCGCTACCTTCATGGCTCGCTTGTAATAGGCCACGACATCGTCTGCCGGCGTCTGAATGGCGTTGCCATAAATGGCCACGGCGTTGACGGTGATCCCATGTTCCACGAGCGCCTCGCGCAAGGCAGGTAGGTTTGCCTCAATCTGGGCCAGGTTAGGGCTATCCAGCCAGCCGGCACCGACCTCTAGGGAGTCGTAGCCGAGCTTATGGGCGTTGAGGATGGTCTCTTGAGTCAGAGGAGCAAGGTATCCGAGTCGCATGATCGGCTCCCGAAATGACGTAGCTGGTGGCCCGTTAGACAACTCTAGTAAAAGAGCTGCGACAGATCGGAGGTTTCTAGCACGCTGCTATCACGGTATAAGAAGCAGGCCACGGCCCTTTTCCCATCAGGAAGGTAGAATGCCGGCCTTTGACTCCAGCACATCTCCATAGCAGCCGGACAACGCGCAGCAAACTTACAACCCGTGCTCTTCCGGATCGTAGCAAGGGCTGCTTCTTCTGTGGCCTCGCCGATCCAACGTTTCCCCTTGCCGGGCACAGGGATAGATGAGATCAACAGTTGCGTATAAGGATGCTTGGGATCACGGATGACTTGCTCGACCGACCCTGCCTCAACTACGGATCCTGAATACATGATGAGGATGTTCTCGCAGATCTGATAGGCAGTGGTGAGATCGTGGGTGATGTACATGACCGAGATGCCAAGCTTCTGATTCAGCTTGCGCAAGCTGGCAAGAATGGTGGCTCGCAGAGAGGCATCAACCATTGAGACCGGTTCATCGGCCATGATGATCTTGGGGTGACAAAGCAGGGCGCGGGCAACCATCAGCCGCTGCCGCTGGCCGCCACTCAATTGATGAGGGAAGCGCCCCAACGTCTCGGCGGGGCGCAAGCCCACCATCTCCAGCACTTCCTCAATGAGCTTCTGAGCCTCTGCTTTCGTGGGGGCGAGGCGGAAGCGCTGAATCGGGACCTCCAGGACGTGATCTACGCGATAGAATGGGTTGTAGGCGGCAAAGGGATCCTGAAAGATGGGTTGCACCTCGCGGCGAAGCTGGAACCGTTCCTCTTTTGAGATACGCGTGAGATCCCGGCCGCGGTAAAGGACCTTGCCGGTAGTTGGCGGGATTTGACCCATCATGAGCAGGGCCAACGTGGTCTTGCCGCTGCCGCTCTCGCCGGCGATGGCGGTTATAGTGGGCTTGTCATCCTCAATGGAAAACGTAACGTTATCCACGGCTACCGTAACATCGCCCTTTGAGAACAAGCCCCCGCCGAAAACTTTGGTCACGTTCTGAATCTCGAGCAAATGGGCCATGATGGAAGCTCCTAGCTATATTCCTTATAGTTTTACCTCGGCACTGATGGCACTGATTGAGATCGGCGGCAGGGCACTGTGGGAGGGATAAAGGTGACACGCCACTTGACGTCCCGCTGCAGGAGACTGAAGCGCAGGGATCTCGGAATGGCATCGTTCAAAGGCCAAGGGACAGCGAGGGGCAAACGCACAGCCAGGTGGCAGGTTAAGCAAAGCGGGAGGCAACCCCGGGATCCCCACGAATTCTTTCTTCCCATCCAGGGTGGGCAAGCTGTCGATCAGTAAGCGCGTATAAGGGTGATAGGGATTATCCAAGACCTCTTGGATGCCGCCGTACTCGACCAGCTTGCCGGCATACAATACGCCGATCGTGTCCACAAATTGGCTGATCAAGCCCATGTCATGGCCGATCAACAAGACAGCCGCCCCCAGCTCTTTTTGCAGGTGTCCGAGGGTGAGCATGACCTGCTTTTGTACAACCACATCCAGGGCGCTGGTGGGCTCATCGGCGATGATTACCTTGGGGCGTAAGGCGATAGCGATGGCCATCACCACGCGTTGCTTCATGCCGCCGCTAAGCTGATGCGGAAAGCGCTCAGCCACCTCAGGGCGAAGGCCCACCCTAGTCAGCACGTCTGCGACCATCTCGTCTAGCTGCTTCTCTGGTAAACGCCCCATGTGGGCTATGATAGCGTCCTTAATCTGAGGGCCGATGCGCACAACCGGGTTGAGCGAGTTCATAGAAGCCTGAGGTATAAGGGCGATCTCCTTCAGGCGCAAGCTGCGGATCTCCTCCTCGCTGACCGAGAGCAGATCGCGCCCGTCAAATAGTACTTGGCCGCCCGCAATGTAAGCCGGCGGGCGAGACAACCTCAGCAAGGCGGTCGCCAGGGTCGTCTTCCCGCACCCCGATTCGCCGATCAGCCCCATGCGTTCTCCCGCGCGAATAGCAAAGGAGACATCGCTCACAGCCTTGAGGTTGCCCGCCGGCGTCTCGTAGACGACTTGAAGGTTTTTCACCTGCAAGATGGCCGCGCCGTTACCCGTATCTGGCAGGGCCTTTTCGGCCAAGGTCGCCGGCTCGCACTTTGGGGGCGCCACGCGCGGACGACGACGGGGCCAGGCGGCGGAGATGGTGGGATTGACGTAATGATCCAGCCCTCGCGCTATCAAGAACAGGCCGATAAAGATCAAGGCGATGACCACAATGGGCGGGCTCCACCACCACCACATGCCGCGCAATACCGCGCTAAAACGTTGGGTCCAGAAGATCATCATCCCCAGGGTGGGGATCACCAACGAGCCGAGGCCGAGCACCTCCAGAGCCATTACAGTGTAAATGCCCATCGTGACGGCGCCGATAAAGCTGGCCAGCATCAAGGGCAACAGGTTGGGCATGACCTCGCGGAAGAGGACGCCCAGCTCCGTCTCGCCGTTAGCGCGCGCGATGAAGACGAATGCGCGTTCACGCATGGACAGCACCTGAGCACGGATGCCGCGAGCCGTGCCCGGCCAGGTTAAGAATCCGACGATGATGGCGGCCACGATGATGTTCGGGCGGGCCATGCGCGCGACGACGAGGATCATGAACGCGAGCGCCGGCACCGCCATGAGGACGTCCGAGAAAGTGCGGATCACCGCGTCAGGCCAGCCGGGGAAGAAGCCAGCTATTAAGCCCAGGATCAAGCCGATCGTCACACTGATCAGGCCGGCGATTGCTCCGACTCTCAGTGTGGGCGGGACGGCCAGGATCACCGCCGTGAACACATCTCGCCCCTGCGAATCTGTGCCGAGCCAGGCACTCGCCGAGGGCGGCAAATTCGGCTCGACCGCGCCCACTCGCGCCTTCTTGGGGTCGACGAGCAATGGCCCTAAGATCGCGACCAGGAGGATCAACGCGATAATGATGATGCCGATGATTAGACTAGGGGTAACCCTTGAGCTTCTCACTCGCTTTTGTTTCGCCATTGTCATCTGTCTTCCTAGCCCGAACGTATTGAGTAGTTTCCGCTTCGTTTTATCTCGTGTAGCGAATACGTGGATCTACGATAGGATAGATGATGTCCACGATGAAGAGCGCTGTGGAGGCGCACAATACCATCATAGCCACAGTGCCGTTGATCACGAAATAATCCTTCTGGTTGATCGCAGCGTAAATCAAGCTGCCGATGCCGGGGTACTTGAAGATGGACTCAATGAGCACGCCGCTGCTCAGGATCAGGCCGAACGATATGGCCAACCCGGTCACCTGGGGAAGGAGCGCATTGCGCACGCCATAGCGCAAAAAGACCTGTCGGTCGGGCAATCCCTTGGCCTGGGCAAAGGTGATGTAATCCTCACCCAGAGTGGATACCAGCACGGCGCGCATGCCCAGCGACCACGACCCGACCCCATACATCATCAGCGCCAGCGCCGGGAGGATGGCGTGTTTAAGGAGGTCCACCACGGTCTTCCAATTCCAGCCCATGATGAGCGTGGGGGACATGCCTCCACCGACGGGCAAGATGCGCAGCTCGACGGCAAAGATCCAGATCAGCGCCATCCCCACCAGGTAGAATGGGATGGCCGAGATGACCATCAAGAGGGGTACCAATCCTTGTAGAAACCGGGGAGAGTTCGGCCAGGCCAGTAATGCCCCCAAGGCGTTGCCCAGCAAAAACGACAGCAAGATCGTCACCGACATAAAGCCAAGCGTCCAAGGGAGGGCTGCTTTGACCTTGGACATCACCGTCTCGGGATAGCTGAAGAGCGAGTACCCGAAATCCAGGCGGATCATATCGCGCCAGAAGTTGAGGTATTGTTTCCAGAGGGGCTGGTCCAAGCCGAACTTCTTGTTGTACGTCTCCGCCCAGGCGAGGACATCTACGTTCTGTGCCCCGGTGGCAGCCACTTTCATTCTCAGTTGCTCTAGGATAGGATCGCCGGGGATTATCCGAGGAAGGAGAAAGGTGATGGAATTGGCGATGAAAACGATGAGAAGGAACTGAAGAAATCGCCTGCCGATATACCTGAGCATTAAACGACTCCTCCTAAATGTGGGCTACCCAGCCTCAAGGCACTTCTTTCGCGCGGGTAGCCCGTTTCTGGGATCTAGTGTCTCATGATTCCTTCGAGAGCTCTACAAGCTGTGCCAATCATATCCAACGATGAGTTCCCTAAGGTGTGAGAGGGCAGCATGTGTGCTGCCCTCTCGGTGTGCCGCCCAATCACTTGGCGGGTTTCAGGTGCAGGAGCATCAGGAAGATGTCGCGCCAGCAGGGATAGGGCGCCACATAAGGATCATCCGCGTTGGGATAGCCGGTCCAGTAAGTGTAGTTGGCCGGGATGACGTGCAGCTCTTCGGCCAAGACGATGGTCGGCATATCCTCCAGGAAGATCTTGGTAGCCTTCATGACCAGGTCCATGTAGACCGGGTCCTCCCTGTTGGGGATCATAGCCTCCATCTGCTCGATCAGCTTGTCCAGCTCGGGGTTCGCGTAACGGGGGTTGAAAATCGTCGGCAGCGCCGTGCCGATCGGCGCAGAGTTCTTGCTATGCAGGTACTGCAGCGTGTCGTAAGGATCAAAGTTGCTGCCGCAGTAGACCATGACGCAGGCCTCGGTGTTCCCCACCGATACGTCGTTTGACCAGGCACCGGTACGGTCGGGGTTCTCGGTCACGTCAAAGCCGGCCGCCGTGAGCTGCTCGGTGACCACCGGCCCGATCGGCGATAGCCAGTCGGGGGTGCGGATGGTGAACTTGCACGTCTGGCCATCCTTCTCCCACATGCCGCTGGCGTTCTTCTTGTAACCGGCGGCCTTCATGTACTCTTCCACCTTGATCTGGCTGGGTGTGGCTCGGTCGTAGCTATCAATGAGCTTCTTCAGGTCGCCGGTTACCCAGTTCGCGATGTACGCCGAGTACGGAACCACGACCGGGTAGGTGGAGCCCAGGTAGGCCAGATCCACCAGCTTCTGGCGATCGATGGCATAGTTCACAGCCAAGCGAACGTTCTTGTCATTGAAAGGCGGCTTCATATCGTTGAGCAGAAGCTGGTAGAGGCAGCCATCCGGCGCGCCCAGTATCTTGCTATCCGGCTTGAACCAGGGCCGCAGGTTGGGGTTCTTCTTCACAGCGTCTCTATAGGTGCCGGCCAGTATAGGCGCACCGTAGTCGATCTCATTGGTGATGTACCGCTGCGCCATGACCTCGTCTACGCCCGTGCCGGGGAGCACGATGATGCGCTCGGGGGCCGGCGGCTCCTTCACGAAGCCGATCTTGAGTGCCCACCAATCGTCGCGGCGATCCAGGATAAGCTGGTTGCCCTTGGCGCTGACCAATTTGTAAGGACCCGTAACAACTGGCCACCCTTTGGCGGGATCATAGTTGGTGAACTTCTTGGGGTCTTGATCCTTGAAGATATGCTCGGGGACGATGGCGAAATGGTACTCCCAGCCGACCACCAACGGGTAAACATAGCGCGCGTTGGGCTTGTTCAGGGTGATCACCACGGTAAAGTCATCGGGGCAGGTGACCTCCTTCGTCCATTCCTTAAGATAGGACGACTGCTGCAAGTCCGGGGCATTCTTGATGCACGTCTCAATGGTGAACTTGACATCCTTGCTGGTGAAGGGCACCCCGTCAGACCACTCCACGCCCTTGCGGATCTTGAACGTCCACTGGGTAAAGTCCTCATTGTGGCTGTAGCTTTCCGCCAGCCAGGGGATCTCCGTGCCGTTGTTCATGTTGCGGTACACAAGGTGTTCAAACATATAGTTCCCACCATTGGTCCGCAAAGCACCGCCGGCGTTGGTGAGAGGGTTCCAGTTGTCAAAGCCCGGCATCACGCCACCCGTGTCAGACCAACCGGTAACGATAAAGGTTCGCTCGCGTGGGACCTCCTTGAGTTCTCCTACTGGAGCTGCCGCCTTGGTCGCCGTGGCCTCCGGCGCCTTGGTCGCTTCGGCTTTGGTTGCCGTAGCTTGTGGTGCCTTGGTCGCTTCGGCCTTAGTCGCCGTAGCTTGTGGCGCCTTGGTCGCTTCGGCTT
>DAOTVR010000325.1:0-3319 GCA_034436315.1 Anaerolineae bacterium | reverse complement strand
CGGCGGCGACGTTGGCCCATCCCGACGGGTGCGTCACGGCGGCCAAGTTAGCCAGCAACCTGGACGCCTCTGGGAAGGGCTTCAACGCGGACAAGGTGGACGGGTATCACGCGAGCGATCTTTTGGCGGGCGGCGTGCCGACTGGGGCGATCTTGCTCTGGTACGGCTCGCTGGGGGGCGCTGATGGCCACAGGCCCGTCGTGGGCGGGTCCCCGAACAACGACTGGCACCTGTGCAACGGGGAGACGGTCAACGGCATCGCCACGCCGGACCTACGCGACCGCTTCGTGATCGGCGCTGGCGGCTCCTACAGCCTGGGGAGCACGGGCGGCTCGGCAACGATCGACCTCTCCCACACACACACGGTGTCGGGGAACTCGGTAGCGGTGGCGTTGTCTACGCACCAGCATGCGGTGATAGGGTATACCGGTCCGTATGATCGGGGGTCTGTAACTATCTCATACACGAGCGGAGATAGGCAAATTAACATCCCGTTGGTGATAGACCACTCGCACGCTATATCCATGGACACCGATAACCCCAAAAGCTCCCCGACGCACTATCACCCCATCTCTTTAACGAGCGGGAGCGCGCTCTCCAGCACGCAGAGCATCCTGCCGCCGTACCGGGCGGTCTATTTCATCATGAAGGTGGCCTAATGAAGCGCAAAGACCTTTTCGTGCACCTCGTGCAGACGGCTGGGCTGGTATGTGACCTTCATCGCCAAGACGGGATGAGCCAGGCCGTATGGTACGTCCATGAGGCGGCGCGGGTCCCAGCGTGGCGTTTGCCCAGGGACTTGGAGCGCGCGGCCTGGGAGTTCGTGGACAGCCTGCGCCTGGGGAAGGGGTTGCCGAGCTGGGCCCGCAAGCGGCGCCCGTGGCCGATGGGGAGGGGTGATGGCCAAGTACCAGGTCAAGGTATATAGCGCCGCCGGGGAACATCTGGCCACGTTCGTCGGGTGGGAGCGCATGGCCTTCACCCGCAAGGTGAACGACGTCTCGGAGCACGCCATAGAGTGGTGCGGCTCGCAGCGGGAGATCGCCGAGATGGCCGGGTGGTTTGAGCTGGACGGGCAGGTGGAGGTGCTGCGCTGCGACCCCGACGTAGGCGTGGACTGGTATGTGGAGTACGAGGGGTTGCATCGCCGCCAGCGCATCTGGAAGGATGACAAGGGCTGGCACTTCTGCTCGTCGGGCTACAGCTACATGCACCTTTTAGCGCGGCGGATCGTGGCCGCCTACGCGGAGACGAGCGGCTCGGACAAAGCGGGTCCCGCCGAGACGGTGATGAAGGCCTACGTGCGCGAGCAGATCGGCCCCGATGCCGGGGAGCGCAGCGCACCGTACTTCAGTGTGGAGGCCAACGGGGGGCGAGGCAACTACTGGAGTGGGACCGGGATGGGCAAGAACCTCCTCAACCTCTTGCAGGAGATCGCCGCCGTAGGGGGCGGGGACTTTGACGTTGTGGGCACGGGGCATCCCGGTTACGAGTTTCGCTGGTACACGGGGCAGCGGGGGACGGATCGGCGGGATAGCGTGATCTTCTCGCTGGAGCTGGGCAACATGGCCAACCCGGTCTGGGAGGCTGCCGGGGGACAGGCCAACGCGGTCCTGGTGGCCGGGCAGGGGGAAGGGGCGGAGCGGGAGCGCCTCTGGGTGGAGGACGAGGATGCGCAGGGGCTTTCCCCCTGGAACCGCATAGAGGTTTTCCGCGATGCGCGGGACGTGCCCTCTGGCGACACGGAGGCCCTTACGCTCAGGGGGCAGGAGCTGCTGGCCCAAAACAGGGGAGTGAGGAGCCTGCGGTTCGATGTCCAGCAGACGCTGGGGTATCGCTATGGGGCGCACTACTTCCTCGGCGACCTGGTCACGGCGCAGTTCATGGGGGTCAGCGTGGCGCGCAAGATCACCGCCGTCACCTTCCAGGTGGAGCGGGCGGAGACGATCTCGGTGGAGATGAGCGATGTCTGACGAGCTCTTGGCCCTGCTCATTGAGGAGATCAAAGCCCTGAAGCTGCGGGTGAACCACCTGGAGCGCTGCGAGTACGTGGGCAAGGCGGGTGACGCCGACACGGTAGACGGCTACCATGCCGAGGAGTTGGGCGGTAGCGGGGGCGACGCGGACACCGTGGACGGTTTCCACGCCTCGGCGACGGCCACGGCGAACAAGCTCCTAGCGCTGAACGCTAATGCCAAGCTCCCAGCGAGCATCACTGGGGACGCGGACACCGTGGACGGTTTCCACGCTGCAGCGACGGCGACGGCGAATAAGCTCCTAGCGCTAGACGCTAATGCCAAGCTCCCAGCGAGCATCACGGGGGATGCAGACACGGTAGATGGGAAACATGCGTCCAACACGGCGAACAACGTCCCCGTGCTGGATGCGAGCGCGCTTTTGCCACTGGCCCAGATACCGTCCACGCTCACGGGCAAGAGCGCCGACCAGGTGGACGGCTACCACGCGGGCAATTCCAGCGGCCAGGTGGCGGTGAATAACGGCACGGTGAACACCAATCTAAACGCCGACATGGTGGACGGGAAGCATGCCGCCGATTTCGGTGGGGCCACGGTGACGCTCTTCACCGCCTCCAGCTCCACGCAGCACAGCACGACGAGCACAACGTTCACCGACATCCCCGACGTATCTTGCAGCGTGTCTGTGCAGAGCGGGGACATCGTCGTGGCCATCTGCCACCTGACGGGCTGGCTGGACCTGGCACGGGCGCAGGCAGCATCGTACAGGCTAGCCATCGGCTCAAGCTACTCGCAGCCGCAGATCATCACCGAGCCCGGCAACGCCTACCCGATGCCCGTCGCGCTAACGTTTGCGGCCACGGCGTCGTCCAGCACGACCTGGACGGTGAGGCCGCAGTTTAAGGCACAGGAATCTGGCCGAACGGCTTACTCGCAGTATGAGTCACTGGTTGTCCTGAGGATCAGGCCATAGGAGGTGAAGATGAAGTTGGTCTTGGCGTTTGAGGATCGCGCGGCGGAGCAGCTCGTGGCCGCGTTCGGGGAGGGGTACGAGGGCCCCGACGTGCTGGAGTATGCGCGCAAGCGGATGATAGAACATTTGTTTGAATACGTCACCTACTGGCGGATCGCCCAGGCGCAGGAGCAGGGGCGCCGCCAGGTGGAGGAGGCCGAGCGAGGTATCCGCGCCGACGTAGGGGAGATTGTGCGGCAGATGTCCGGGATCGCGGCAGGAGGTCGGTGATGGAGTTGAGCCTTGTGCGTCCGATTCAGATCGGTGTGGGCTACGTGAGCCAGGAGTTCGGGGAGAACCCGCAGATGTACCGCATGAACGGCTTGGCCGG
>DAOTVR010000324.1:0-2031 GCA_034436315.1 Anaerolineae bacterium | reverse complement strand
CTACGAGCAAGCCCAAGCTGCGCTAGAGGAAGCCCTTGCTCAGAGCCGCTTTGAGGAACTGAATGGTCGCATCGCCGAATATCAGGCTGTGCTTGATGGGTTACGTGGCGCTCGTGGAGCCTTGATGGCGAGGCTCCTCAGCGAGATAAGCCGCTTGCAAAGCCTGCGCGAGGATGCCCTGGCCATGCGTGCCCAGGTACAAGCAGGGGGGCAAGCCGCGGCGGAAAGCAATGCACCAGCCCTCGTCCTTCTGAAGGCTCGGGCATTTGCCAATACCGAAGGTGAGCTGCCCCTATGGGAGCAAGCCCTTCAACCGTCACGCTGGGTGACCCCTACTATCAGCCTTGGGCTACTGCCAGTTCAGATTACCCCGCCGACGCTGCAGATCCAAAATGCGCCCTTGACCGTGACCGCCGAGACCATGGTCGGCGATCTGGACGCCCTGGCGGCGACGTTGGAGAGGCGCGAGCACGCGCTCAAGGAGGAGCTAAGGAGCCTCGCTGAATCTCTGGCGAGAGGCGAGGAAAGCGTTTTCTTCGTGGGTGCCCAATTCCCTGAGAGCGACAGACAAGAAGAAACCGTGGACCTTAACACGCAATTGGCGACGGCCATCCGCGATCTGGAGCAGCGCGTGCGCGAGCTGCGTGCCCAGCTTGTGCAGGAGGAGAACCGCCTGAAGGAAGCGCAAGCCCAGCGCGACCTGGCCTGGCAAGGCTATGATAATCTGATGCGCAAGGAGGCAGAGTTGGCCATCACTGCGCAGGTCACAGGCCCGCAAGTGCGCCTTGTGGCTCCGGCCGCTTTCGCCGAGGAGCGTGCCAACGTTACCAAGACCGTAGCAGCCGGCGCTGTGGGGGGGCTGTTGCTCGGCATCGTCGCCGCCTACGCGTTAGAGTCCTGGCAAGCCCACCGCGCTTGTGCCAAGACAAGCGCCTGCAACTGAAGGCTTATGGGGCGCAAGTATTTGGGGTGGCTGCTGCGTCGTTCTCCTGGTGACTGGCCCTTTTTATTTCTATTCGTTATGACCTTAGTAAGCTTGGCTATCTCGCCGTTGCCGGAGCAGTCCCTTCGCGCAGCAGTGCCCCTGATTGTTGGCTTCGTCGCTTACGCGCTCATGGCCAGATGGCCCATCACGCCCTCTCGACTTGGCTGGAGTTGGTGGGGATTGACCCTCGCTGGCGCATTGCTGAGCTTTCTTGGCCCTCCAGGGATGCTTCCACTCCGACATGCGGCCTTCCGTTGGTTGCCGGCTTGGGATTATCTGCGAAGTCACTTGCCGGATACGTTCAACGAGAATGTCATCGCCGGGACCCTGGTGATCCTGCTGCCTTTTGCGGTCGCGCGAGGGCTTCTCGGCCGACGCGAGAGCTCCCCGCGAGGCTGGACGGCGTGGATGGCCTCCCTCCTCGCCAGCCTCGGCGTGCTGCTGGTCCTGGCCTTGACCTCCTCGCGAGGGGCATACTTGGCCGCGTGCGTGAGCCTGCTCTTGCTCGTAGGGCTGGCCTGGCCAAAGGCTTGGCCCGCGTTGATCCCCTTGGGGGCCGTCGCGGCCCTCGCCTGTGGGATGCTGGTGGGTTGGCGCCAAATGGCCCATATCCTGTTTATGGGTGGAACTGCCAGAACCTTGAAGCAGCGAGCCGAGATTTGGTCCCGCGCGCTTTACATCATCCGGGATTTCCCTTTGACCGGCGCGGGGATCGGTTGCTTCCAGTCTCTTGTGAAGCGCCTTTACCCGCTCTTCTTGATCCCGCGAGGTACAGTTTCCCACGCTCACAATCTCTACCTACAGGTTGCTGTGGATCTGGGGCTACCCGGCCTGTTCGCTTACCTGGTGCTCTTGGGACTCTCCTTCTGCCTGGCCCTCAGGGCTTATCGCCGTTTCACGCTCAGCAAGGAACGGCCTCTAGCGTTGCTCTCGGCGGCGTGCCTTGCTTCGCTCGCAGGGATGTGCGTCCACGGGCTGATCGATGCAGCTGCGTGGGGCAACAAGGGGGCCTTTATCCCTTGGATCGTGATGGGTTTGTGCACGGC
>DAOTVR010000323.1:0-3827 GCA_034436315.1 Anaerolineae bacterium | reverse complement strand
GGCGGCGTCCTGGGATTTGAAGCCCCTTCAGGCCGATACGCCCACGCCCGTCCCCACGGCCACGGTTGATCCGCGTCTACCTTTTCTCATGCAGCAGTTGGACGCGGCCTGGAACGCCTATAACTGGCCCGAAGTGCTGCGGCTAGTGGATGAGATCATCGCTATTGATCCCCACTATGATGACATCCAAGAGAAGCGCTATTACGCGCACGTGAACTATGGTATTCAGCTTTGGGCCGATGGCCGACCCAACGAGGCCTGTGATCAGTTTCGTCAAGCCCTTCTCGTACGCTCCGATGGCGAGGAAGCGCTCTGGTGGATGATGCGCTATTGCCCCACTCCTACACCCACGCTGGCCCCTGTGACGGCTACGCCAGTTACTCCACCTGCAGCCACGCCGTCGCCCGTCGGCCCTACGCCCCCGCCGCAGATCGTGACCACGCCCTTTACCTACACCGTTCAGCCCGGCGATACGCTCTATAGCTTGGCCAAACGTTACAGTACGACGGTGCAGGCCATCATGCAGATCAATGGGATGATGAACTATTATTTGCGGGCGGGGCAGCTGATCTGGATCCCGGCGAGCGGCCCACCCGCTGCCGGGCCGATTGTGCACATCGTCCAGCCAGGGGAGACGCTCTTCTCCATCGCCCAACAATACAAGACCACCGTCTGGGCTATTATGGTGGCCAATCAGTTGACCTCTACGGCCATCTGGGCCTACCGGGCGCTCTTTATCCCCTCCGTTACCCAGCCCGGGCCGATCATCCATATCGTGATGCCTGGAGAGACGCTCTATACGATCGCCACGCGATATGACACCACGGTGCCTCTGATCATGTTGGCTAACGACCTCAAGACCTATGACCTTTATGTTTATCAATTGCTGCTCATCCCACCGGCAGGATGGAGTGGCTGGCCATCGCGACTCTGGCCTGGCCCTTGGCCTGCTAGACCGGCTCATCCCGCCACCTATGTGGTACAGCCCGGAGATACCCTGTACTCGATTGCTCAGCGCTTCGGCGTAACCGTGGAGGCTCTTAAGGCGGCCAACGGCCTGACGAGCTCCGTGATCCGCGTGGGCATGGTTCTACGCATACCTTGAGCGCCCGGATAAAGGCGAGAAGGTGTTCCTCCTAGGCCTGCGCCGAGTCCTCGTTTGACCTGGAGCTAGGATAACGATCTGCCCCTCAAAACCCGCTGCACCTATAGATGTGGCCTTTCATGCCATGGGTGGCTTTCGGCGTCACTTTTCGTCCCCACAGATTGTGGTTTATGTGTTTCCTGATCACAATATGTTGTGTTATAGCCCCTCTCTTATTATCTTGACGCATCATTTACGTTCAAAAGTTGCCAAATGTGCTAGAATAAAAAAGCCTATCGTCCCAAGGTACCCAGCATTGATGGTGCGTTTGTGAGCGGCCTCGTGACAGGATATTCTCAGGAATAGGCGTGAGCGGATGGCTAGGGAGGAGAAGGAAGCTTGTTTGGGACAAGGTTTCTTGTCCTTTGAACAGGGTGTGGCGGGGGTTGAGTTGCTAATCGTTCTAGCCACCCTTGGCGTCCTCATTGGCATTGTAGCCATGAGCTTGGATGACATGGAACGATGCGCTAGGAACCGCGAGATCAGCGCGGAGATGAGGGCGTTGCAAGTTGCTATTGACATGTACAACACCAGAAATCAAGCGCATGGTGCTCCGCCGATCCCAGCCCAAAAGACGCCTGTGGTCGTCTCTACGGATGACCCGCTTGCTGCGCCTTACTTTCAGCGCTATTTATCGCGTAGCACCAAATTTCGTTATACCTGGGAAGCAGGGGGCGCTCGGCTTCAAGTGGCGGGACCGTAGGCTATCGTTTTGGCCCCACGGTGAAGACGAAGAAAGAATATCGGCCTGCCTTCCTAAAGGCAGGCCGATATGGTTGCTACGTTGTGCGTAGGCGATCACCGCGGCACAGGAAAAGCCCGGCACAGGGCTAAGGCTTCCTCGCGAGCTTGGCGGATGACCGCCTCCTCCTGGCCGGCCCGCAGGACGCGAACGATGAGTCGGGCGATGTGGCGCATCTCCTCTGGCCCGCAGCCACGCGTAGTCATGGCAGGTGTGCCCAAACGGATGCCGCTGGTCACACGCGGTGGGCGCGGGTCAAAGGGGATCAGGTTTTTATTACAAGCGATGCCCGCTTCATCTAGAAGCACCTCAGCATCCTTGCCGGTAATCCCCAAGGAGGTTAGATCCACCAGGAGCATATGGTTATCTGTGCCGCCGGAGACAAGGCGTAACCCCTGGCGGATCAGCTCCTCGGCCAAGGCTTGGGCATTGGCGATAACCATTTCCTGGTAGCGCTTGAACTCGGGACGCAGGGCCTCTCCAAAGGCCACTGCTTTTGCCGCGATGACGTGCATCAGCGGCCCTCCCTGGATACCGGGGAATACGGCTCTGTCCACTTGTTCGGCGAACTCCTGTCTGCAGAGGATCAGGCCGCCGCGGGGGCCGCGCAAAGTTTTATGTGTTGTGCTCGTGATCACGTCTGCGTAGGGTACCGGGCTAGGGTGTAAGCCCGTAGCAACGAGGCCGGCAATATGGGCCATATCCACGATTAAATAAGCCCCCACGCTGGAGGCGATCTCACGCAGCTTGGCAAAATCTATGATGCGCGGGTAGGCGCTGGCGCCGGCGACGATGGCCTTGGGGCGTAACTCTCGGGCTTGGGCCTCCAGGGCCTTGTAGTCAATGCGCTCCGTTTCCCGATCTACGCCATAGTGCGCAAAGCGGTACTCCCGGCCGGAAAAGCTCAGTCGGTGCCCATGGCTCAGATGTCCGCCATGCGCTAAGCTCATGGCCAGTACCGTATCGCCGGGGTTAAGGAGGGCCATATAGGCTGCAGCGTTAGCTTGAGAGCCGGAATGGGGCTGTACGTTGGCGTGGTCTGCGCCGAAGAGCGTCCGGGTGCGCTGCAAAGCCACTCGCTCCACGATGTCCACATACTGGCAGCCCCCATAGTAACGGTGTCCCGGATAACCCTCAGCGTATTTGTTAGTCAGCACGGAGCCCTGCGCTTCCAAAACCGCTCGGCTGACATAGTTCTCTGAGGCGATCAACTCGATCGTTTCGTCCTGGCGCTTGGCCTCAAGCTCCAGGGCTTCCGCAACTTCGGGATCGAGCGCAGGCAAGACGGCCGACCCGAGAGGGACATACTGGCCAGAATGCTCCTTCAGGCTGGCTGCGCTCACTTCTTTTGCCGACTGGGACACCGCAACCTCCCTCATGCGCTTAAACTACGCCCATAAAAAACAAGCTCACATCCGGCCCAAGTTTGACCTGGGCATGCGGTGGAGCTTTTCCTGATGCCGCATGTTGGCATCACCTTACCGTTGAGGCAAACAACTACCAAAAGTCCGCCTCTGGACAATGTGCGCTCACGCTTTGTAAAGCCATTATATTCGTACCAGCCAGATGATGCAAACTGCGCGCGAGAAACATTAAACCAAAAAACGGATCGCCTTCACCGCGCCAAGTGAAGGCGATCCCCGCGAAAAGGAGGAGTAGGGAAGATGAGGTTCAATCTGTTCCTTCTTGTGGTCGCCCCCATTATAGCATGATCTCAGGCGGGGTGCGTAAAGTGTAAGTAAATTCTGCTTTTTTCACTTTTGGGCTGCTTTTATGGCGTGAGGTAAGTAGAGGTGGTATGTCCTTCCACCGGGCGCCGGGCGATTCTCAAGATGGATGATGACCTCACACTCGTCTGTTACCGCCACCCCCCAATAGGCCGAAAGCACAGGCTCATAGCCCCCAATGGTTTCTTGGATGAGATAATAGGCCCTCCAGCCT
>DAOTVR010000322.1:0-2095 GCA_034436315.1 Anaerolineae bacterium | reverse complement strand
ATGCGCTCCTCCCCGCTGGTGGGCGCGACCAAGAACACCAGGGCCAGCCCCTCGCGCTCGCAGGCCGCCCGCAGCGGGCCGGCCTCCTCCGGCGGCAGGTCGGGCACGATCAGGCCGTCCGCGCCGGCGAGGGCCGCGTCGCGGGCGTAAGCTTCCGGGCCGTAGGCGTGGATGGGGTTGTAATAGCCCATCAAGAGCAAGGGCACCCGAATGCCTTCGCGGCGCAACTGGGCGACGAGCTCCAGGCAGCCGCGCGGCGTCATCCCCGCTTGCAGGGCCTGGTGGCTGGCCCGCTGGATGACCGGCCCATCGGCCAGGGGGTCCGAGAAGGGTACGCCCAGCTCGATGAGGTCCGCGCCGCCATCTTGGAGGGCGCGCACCAGAGCGGGGCTATCGGCGGGGGAGGGATAGCCCAAGGTCAAGTACGCGATCAGGGCAGCCCGCCCCTGGGCGCGCGCCCGCGCGAACGCTTGCCCGATCGCCTCTACGCCATGTCCATTGTGCTCTGTCATCGCAAGCCTTTCTTTCGTCGTCGGTTATCCGTCGTCAGCCCTCAGCCCAACTGCTGACCGCCGATAGCTGATAGCTGATGGCTGACGGCTTCCAAATCCTTATCCCCGCGCCCCGATAGATTGACCAAGAGCAATCCACCCTTGGGCAGGGTCGCCGCCAGGCGCATCGCCTCGGCCAGGGCGTGGGCGGATTCCAACGCGGGCAGGATGCCCTCGTAGCGCGCCAGGGCTTGGAAGGCCTCCAGGGCCTGGGCGTCGGTCGCGACGGTATAGCGCACGCGGCCCAGGTCGCGCAGATAGGCGTGCTCCGGCCCCACCGCGGGGTAATCCAGCCCCGCCGAGACGGAATGGGTGCCCGCGATCTGCCCGTGCGCGTCCTGGAGCACGTAGGTCTTGACCCCGTGCAAGACCCCCACGCGCCCCCGGCGCGGATCGGCAAAGCGCGCCGCGTGGCGGCCCGTCTCCAGGCCTTCGCCCCCGGCCTCCACCCCGATCATCTCCACGGGATCGTTCAGGAAGGCGTGAAAGAGGCCGATGGCGTTGGAGCCGCCGCCGACGCAGGCGATGAGCACATCGGGCAGGCGCCCGGCCTGCTCCAACACCTGAGCGCGCGCCTCGCGCCCGATCACGCTTTGAAAGTCGCGCACCATCAAGGGGTAAGGGTGCGGCCCCAGGGCCGAGCCGAGGAGATAATAGCTATCGCGCACGTTCAGCGCCCAATCGCGCAGGGCCTCGTTGATGGCCTCCTTGAGCGTGCGGCTGCCAGCGTCCACGGCGCGCACCTCGGCGCCCAGAAGCCTCATTCGCAAGACGTTGGGGGCCTGGCGGCGCATGTCCTCACAGCCCATATAGATCACGCAATCCAGCCCCAGCAGGGCCGCGGCCGTGGCCGTGGCCACGCCATGCTGCCCCGCGCCCGTCTCGGCGATCAGGCGGGTCTTGCCCATGCGCCGGGCGAGGAGCGCTTGCCCCAGGGCGTTGTTGATCTTGTGCGCCCCCGTATGGGCCAGGTCCTCGCGCTTGAGCCAGATCTGCGCCCCGCCACAGGCCGCGCTCAGGCGCCCGGCATAGGTGAGCGGCGTGGGCCGCCCCACGTAATCGCGTAGGAGCCTCTCCAATTCGCGGGCGAAGCCGGGATCGGTCCGCGCCTCCCGGTAGGCCCGCTCAAGCTCCAGCAAAGGCTCCATGAGGGTCTCGGGGACAAAGCGCCCCCCGTAGGCCCCGAAGTAACCCCGCTCGTCGGGGACCGGGGAGGCGTTGGCTAGGGGATCTCTTGCTTTTACTTTCTCGATAAGGCTCATCATCGCTCCTCTCTGGTCCTGTCAAAAACATAGGATTCACTGCCGAGACGCAGAGGTTCGTAGTGTGCCCGTAAGGGCATCTCAAGCGCCTGACGGCGCCACTACAAGCGTTCGTCGTGTGCCCGTGAGGGCATCCTAAGCGCCCGACGGCACCACTACAAGCGTTCGTCGTGTGCCCGTGAGGGCATCCTAAGCGCCTGACGGCACCACTACAAGCGTTCGTCGTGTGCCCGTGAGGGCATCCTAAGCGCCCGACGGCACCACTACAAGCGTTCGTCGTGT
>DAOTVR010000321.1:0-2936 GCA_034436315.1 Anaerolineae bacterium | reverse complement strand
CGTGGGTGTGCACCAGGTTCGTGGGGACGAGCTCCAGAAGCGCCTTAAGTTGCTTTCAGTATCCTATCCTCGGATCGTGGGTGTGCACCCCCGTATCTCCCCCTCGCTGATATGCCGGCCCCTACTTTCAGTATCCTATCCTCGGATCGTGGGTGTGCACCCCCCCCTTCCCCCCCAGAAAAGAAGCTTGTTTTGCCCTTTGGGGGCCTCCTGATGCTTCCTAGGGGCTTTCAGAGGCGTTTTTTGGGTGGAGATTGCCGGGTATGTGGTTGTTAAGGTGCTGGCAGGGCGCAAATCGCTTTTTGCTCCAAAACGGCCCTCATTTGCGACGGGCTCGGGGGTAAAAAAGAATTAGACGTCGTTGCAGAAACGGCGAAACTCGCAGATGCGACATTTTTCCTTTCTGCGCGGTGGCTCGGGCATGAGCTCGCGCACGGCAATACGGATCATGCTCTCCACAGCGGCATTGACCTGGTCGCGCAAGGCCTGGGTGAGCTCGATCTCCCGCGCCCGGCGCGATGGGATCAAGTAGAGGAACCCACGGTGTACAGGGATTTTCCAGGCTTCCTCCAAAAGCATGCCGTAGGCCACCACCTGGAGGATGAAGTGGGTCACCGTTCGCCCGGGGGTGAACTTGTAGTCCACCGGGATGGCCTCCATTGCTCCGAGGGCATTATCTCCGGTGCGGATGGCCATGTCAAGGCGGCCGTGCAGATGGAGGTTTGGGGAAGAGAGGTTCAGGTCGAAGACGCATTCCCCTGTCCGCAGGCCGTAGGCCCTCAGTGAGCGGCGCTCCTCGCGGTGGCGCTCGGCCAGGCCCTCTTCGCGGCCCACCTGCATCTTGAAGGTAGTGGGGCGCACGTCGGGAAGGCAGGTGTGATAATAGACCACCCGAGGGCAGAAGAAGTATTGCTTCAGGTCGCTTACGCGGAAGGAGAGGCCTTGGGTTCCTTCTCTTCTTGTATCCATACCAACCTCTTTTCCAGGTCCTTTTCACAGATGGGGAACACCTGAATGTTGACCTCCTTTTTACCGGCCTTCTTCTTGACCTTTAACAACAGTTCTTCTTGATGTGAGCGCTCCAAGTTGCCGAAGAAGGCCGAGTACTGGATGCGCTCCAGGCCGTAATCCAGGCAGATATCGGCCACCTTGGCCCGTATACGGTTATCCGGGATGTCGTAGACGACGAGACAGCGCACTGTGCGCTAGCTCCTCACGGTGACCTTGATCAGGCCGAAACCCTTGGAGCGATAGCCGCCGATGATCCCGATCGCTTGTAGGCGCTTGATGATCAGCTCGTCAAGGATCCGCTCGGCGTTCCATTCGCCGGACTCCAGCCAACGATCAGGCGTCCGGTTTCCCTCAAGGCGTCGGGGCTGTCCAAAGGTCCAGCCGCGCACATCGTCGCTCAGAAGCACGGTTAGCGTGCCGCGGAAAGTCGTTCCCTCACGCACAAGCTCGTAAGGACGGTTCGTACCATGGGCGATGGTGCCCTTCGCGCGATCCACTCGCCCTGAGTATAAGGCATCCGGCTGTTGATTGGCTTCCAGGAATGAAACTCGGACAAAACCCGTCAACCCTTGAGCGCCTAACAGGTAGCAAGCAGGGCAGATGCCGGCTTCACTCGGATAAACGCAGCCACTACGAACGTCGCCTCCTTTTGCAGAGGTGTTGCGGTACTTGCCCACACTAACGAGCGCTGACTCTTCTCTGGAGACGCTCCCCGCCGAGGCCATACAGGGCTGAAGAGCCAACTGCTCTTGGAGCCAACGGCGAGCTTTGGCATCGTAGTAGGTCTCGATGAGATAATCCTCTACCTGGTGCCGCAGAGCCCCTTTGAGCGACGGCCCGGGGATGACCAGGCGCTCACCGATTCTGGCCACGGCGTTTTCCATGCCGGTTAGAGGATTGTCCCGGCCCCCAATGTGTAATGGGGCAAGTGTTTGCACACTGATCTCCACTTTCTGTTCGCGAATCATCGTCTGTTGCCTCCTTTGACTGTTTCCAGCGATTTGATGATAAGGCGTCCGATAGCACGATTCTGACGGATGCGCTCGCATGTTTCCAATACAGGCAAGACCTCTTCCAGGAGCACGCGGGCCTGGTATCGGGTGGCTGCTTGCTCTCTCTTGTCCATGAGGAACAATCGTGTAGTAGCGAACCCCTCGCGCTCAAGCACTTCGCCGACGGTGTGCAGGAAATTGCTCGCGAAATGCTCGCGCTGAACACGGGGCTTGGCACGCAACTGCTCCAGGACATCCTCAATGGGATCGCTCATAGCTTTTCCTCCTTTACCAGACATTTCGGCCCGTAGACCTCGCTTCCCTCGAAGAGAGATAGCACGTAATCGCCAGAGACGGGCGACGTTGGCTCAAAGAGGTAGCCGTATATGGGGACGATCACCCTCTGAACCTCGAAGTCCACCGCGCGATGAGCGGGTAAGCGAGTGAGCAGTCGTCCGCGCACTGGCTCCATCGTCGCTGGGCCAAGAAGCTGAAAATGGCAATATCCTAACCCCTGCGATTTCATAGCGCCCATGTTCAGCTCAAAAGTGTCGGGCAGTAGCTCTTGGGGCGTCTTGACGATTACTCGCCCCAGGGCATCGGCCAGAAACTGGATGGTCAGGGGTAGTTTGCTCACACCGATAGCATCGTCCCGGGGCGAGTATGTGAGATACTCGACGCGATTATGCTCTGGCGACTCCAGGAAATAGCCGGCCGCGTGCAAGTCGCCGCCAAAGACGCTGCGTAGGGCACCGGTAATGGCTGAGTAGCGGATGGCGCGTGTGTCGCAAGGGCGAAACAACCCGCCCTTGACGCGCTCTCCAAGGCAAAGTTTATCTGCTTGCAACTCGTATTCCCAGAACGGCATGGCTAGTCCTCCAGTATTTTGGCATAAGAAAGAAGGCTGGCATAGGTCATTCCCAAGGGACGCAT
>DAOTVR010000320.1:0-16651 GCA_034436315.1 Anaerolineae bacterium | reverse complement strand
TCCCAGCCGATAAAAGGGCACCAAGATGAGCGGCCAGCCGATGGGCCAGACCGTGGGCGCAAGCGTCCCGATCGTAGGGGGATGGTAACCCACGTGTACCATCGGCCAAAGCGGGATATGGGCCTCGCGCGCAAGGTCCACCAGAGGGAACTCGTGGAGCGCCGTGCCCCGTTGGGTTAAATCCGTGGCCATCTGCAAGTAGCAATAAGGGTCGCTGCCGCTTGCGCCATGGCTGAGGTGGATGGTGGCCGTGATCACGTACCATCCCAGGCCGAGGGCCAACATCCCCAAACCCAACCGGGCTCCTGCGGCGAGGCGCGGCAGGATAGCCCGCCCGATGAACGCGCCCGTGCAGACGAGTACCCAGGCGATACCGGCCACGCTGACCACCTCCGGGTTGAACCACGGTGACCAGGGGTCGGGGTAGGGGAAGGCCTGATAGATATCAACCCGAATGCCCAGCCCTTCGGCCAGGAAGAAGCGCAGGAGTCCAGCCGCGTAAAGGAGCGCGAGCGGGGTCAATAGCTCCACCCGCAGGCCACGCCAGGCCCTCTGTTGGCCCCCTCGGCGCACCTGGGCCAAGCCGGCCAAGAACAGCGCGGCCAGAGCACACCCTGCCGGCCCATAGCCAGCCCCCTGGCGGATAAGCAGATAAAGGCCAAGCAGGTGGACCAGCCCCAGCGCTATCTGCCAGGCTCGGGGGAGCGGAGGATCGTCCGGCGTGAGCCTGGCGGCCAGGGCTTTGCCCAACAGCCGGATAGGCAGCGGCCAGCGGCGCGCAAGCAGCCAATGGGCAGGCGGAGCCATGATAGCCAGCGCCGAGGCCGAGAGGTACCAGACCCGCGCCGAAAGCGCCCCGGACGTATAGATGTGAAGGATGAGCAGGATCAAGCCTGCCAGGCAGCTCCAAAACGTGACCCGCGCGGCCCCCCTTGTCCGATGCATCCAACACCGGGCAAGGGATAGGCCCACGAGGAGCACCAAGGCCCAGAGGAGCTGTGGCATAGACCAACGTCCCAGAGGGGTCGGATTCTGGGCGTAAAGGTAGCTGGGATCCAGCACGTGCCGCAGCAGGGAAATCATAGCAACTTCGCCCTCTTAAAACAGCTTGTCGCGGCGCCGTCAGGCGCTCATGCCCTGACGGGCACACTACGAACGCCCTGCGGCTCTGCGCGGATGAGCCGGATGATATAACCCCAGAGCGCCAGCGCCGGCAAGGCCTTGGAGGCGTGATAGAGCACATCCAAAACCCGAGGTTCAAGGGGCATCCAGCGCATCGGCGCATGGTAGGCGGCCAGGCCCCGGGGATCTAGGAGTATATAGGGCGTCCAGACGGCGATCAGGGTGTATAACACCAACAGCACCCGTGCACCGGTCCGCCGATAGAGCATCACCAGCACGGGCAGGAGGAGCACGTAATGGTGTTCCCACACGTGGTGATAGATGAGGAAGTAGCTCGTCGTCCAGAAACAAAGGTGCAGGAGGATGTTGGGCTGGGCATCGCGCAGCGTCAGGTACAGGCCGAGGCCCAGCACGGCCAACACCCAGGCCCTTTGCAGTGCTTGATGGATGGCCGGAGAAAGCTGGGGGCTCAGCGCCGAGGCCAGGCTATAGAGGAACTGTCGCACGCCGAGGTTGCCCAATTGCGCCGTCGGCGGGCCGCCCTGAAAGTTAGCCAGGAAGGCCGGCAAGGCCGAGGGGTAGATGGCGAAATAGGGCGCGGAGCTGACCAAAACGGCCAGTGCCCCCATCCCCAGGCCACGCCAGCGCCTGAGACGCACAAAGAGGGGGAGGAAAAGCCCCGTGTTCTGCTTCCAGAGGAGGCTCGCCACCCAGGCCAGGTCATAGCCCCACCCCAAGGGCGGCCGCGTCGCAAAGAGCATCATCAGCAGGATGAACGCCCCCTGCACCACCGAGAATTGCCCCAGGTAAATCTCCAGGTAGTAAGGGGTGAAGCACAACCACATGGCAGCGAGGAGGGCGCCCTCGTTCGCGTTCCTGGCCGCGCGCCAGGATAAAAAGGCGCAGCCAAGCCACACCAGCTCCGTCGTCGCCACCCACAAGCGAAAGGCCCACAGGGGCGAGAGTAGGTTGAGCAGCGCCCCCAGCGTGTAGGCCGAGATGGGCAGGTAGCGAAAGGGGGTGTAATAGGGCACGACGACTTGGATCTTGTCGTTGTCGCTCTCATAAGCGCTGATGCCCGTGAGCACGTTGTGCCCGGCTTGGTAAAGGGCGTAAAAATCCCAGCCGCGGGTCCCTCGGGTGGCGGTGGAGTCAAAAGTGAAGCGGTTCCAGAACCCCACCCGCCAGGAGACGAGCAGCGAGAGGTGAAAGAGCAGGGCCAAGCCCAGCAGGATCCTCCTACCCGGCGAGAGGGCGGGCCGGGCTGGCGATGGTACGGGCGGTGGCTCGTTCATGGGGCTAGAGTAGCGCGTCCGTGGGGAACTGACAAATCGCCGTTCGGCGAAAGTCCTCAGGCACGACCTTGGCCGCCGGGTCCGAGGCTAGGACGAACGCGATGTTCCGAACAAATCGCTTGGCGCAGGGCCCAAGGCGGGCTAATATAGCGGGGAATCGCGCCTAAAGGGAGGGCTATGATGAAGATCACCGCGATCAAAACTTACCTGGTCAACGCCAACAGCGGTGGGGGATGGGGCGACCGCCCCCGTGGGCGGAACTGGCTCTTTTGCAAGATCGTCACCGATGCCGGGATTCACGGCGTCGGCGAGGGCGGCGGGTGGCCCGAGGTGGCCCAGCGGGGCATTGAAGAGGTCGCGCCGCTCTTGATCGGCGAGGACCCTATGGCCACCGAGCGCCTGTGGCTCAAAGTTTACGACCTCTTGCATGGCCATGGGCTGACCGGCGCGGTGCGCGGCGGGGTGATCAGCGCCCTGGATATAGCCCTGTGGGATATCAAGGGCAAAGCGCTGGGCGCGCCGGTTTACGAGCTTCTGGGCGGCAAGGTGCGCGAGGCGATCCGCATCTACGCCCACGCCAACTCGGTTGCCCAGGCGCGCACGTTGGTAGAACGAGGCTACACCGCCTTCAAGTGTGGCCCCTCGCCCAAGACCCTGGCCGCGCTGCGCGAGGCGCTGGGCGAGGAGATAGAGATCGGCGTGCACTGTCATGGAGAGTTCTCGCCCGCGGGGGCGCTACAACTGGCCGAAGCCATCGCCCCCTATCGGCCCGCCTTCCTGGAGGAGCCAACCCACCCCGACGATCTGGACGCCCTGGAATGGCTGGCAAGCAAGACCCAAGTGCCCCTGGCCGCCGGGGAGAGGCTCTACTCCAAGTGGGCCTTCCGGGACCTCCTCCAACGGCGGATCATCGCCATCGCCCAGCCGGAGATCACGCGCGTCGGCGGGATCACTGAGGCGAAAAAGATCGCCACCCTGGCCGAGGCCTTCCTGGTCAAGGTCGCCCCCCACGACGGCTCGGCGGGACCCATCGCCGAGATGGCCAACCTGCATGTGTTGGCCTCCGCGCCCAATTGCCTCTACCTGGAACACCTGGCGGACGACGTGCCCTGGCGCTCAGAGGTGGCCGTTGGGGTCATCCCAGAGAAAGAGGGCTACCTTCCCCTGCCCAAGCTGCCCGGCTTGGGGATCGACCTGGATGAAGAGGCGATAGCCGCACACCCGCCCTGCGCCGTGGAGGAGATGCGCTATCGCTTCCGCACGCCGGAGGAGATGCAGATACATCGGGCGCAGTAAAAGCGTTTGTAGTGGCGCCGTGAGGCGCTGATGCCCTGACGGGCACACGACGAACGCTGTTTGTAGTGGCGCCGTCAGGCGCTGATGCCCTGACGGGCACACGACGAACGTTTTTACTGGTTCTGCACCGCCTCAATGAAGGCCACGATGTTCTCCGGGGGCACGTCGCGCGGGATGGCGTGCGTCGGGGCCACGATGTAGCCGCCGTCCTTGCCGATGGTGGCGATCATCTCTTTGACGACGCGCTTGACCTCCGCAGGCCCCACCTTGGGCAGGACCTGCTGCGTGCTGATCCCGCCGTAAAACGTCAGGTGACGACCATACTCGCGCTTGCAAAAGTGCACGTCCATCACCTCGGGCTGAAAGGTGTTAAAGATATCCAGGCCCATATCGATCAGGTCGGGGAAGAGCTCCTGGATCGCCCCACAGGAGTGTTGCATGACGAACTTGCCCGCCGCCTTGACCCGCGCATACATGGCTTGGACGCGAGGCTTGATAAAGCGCCGCCAATGCTTTGGCCCCATGATCAGCCCGGTCTGCTGCCCCCAATCATCGCCAAAGCGGATGCAATCCACGTCGTATTGCAAGAAATGGTCTATCACCGTCAGGTTATACTCTAGGATTTTATCCAGGAGATCGTCCACGAACTTGGGGTGCAGAACCATGTCGGCGAGCAGCTCCTCCATGCCCCGCAATGTCCAGGCGCGCTCAAACATGGAGAAGCCCAGGTCGGCCATGCGAAACTCGTTGGGGTGCTCGGCCACCAAGCGCTCGCAGCCCTTGGCGTTGCGCTCCAGGTCGGGCGTGGGAAAGCGATAACCGGAAAGATCGGGCTCCTTGATCAGGTACTCGGCGACGTTGCCGATGTCCTTATCGATGGTGCGATTCCAGACGATGCCGAATTGATCCTGCCAATAGTTGGGGCGGATCTCCACGAAATAACCGTCCGAATATCCCGCCAAGTGATTGCCGATCTTGCGTTCAAAGTCGGGATCGTTCAAGTATCGCGCGGTGTTGTCGCGGGCGTCTATGGTCAGGTCGATCTGCCAGGGCGTCACGTCAGGCTGCTTGTGGGCAAGGGCCGTCAGCACGCGCTCACGGGGAGTAACGGTCATGTCAGCCTCCTTTCTAAAGCTAGTATAGCGTCACTCTCTTAACCTGCCAAGCACGAACTTATTGCAGGAAGCCTTGCCTCTCGCCAAAGCACGTGGTATGATGTCGGCGATAGATCCCCTGGAGTGATCGTTAGCCGGGCGCCGAGCGTTTTGGGCGGGTTCTCGCGGATCCCTAGGATGGCGGATCCTACAGGTGAGCGAAGGAGCAGCTTATGAGCGAACGGCCATTGGTCTATGTGACCATCAACGAGCGCATCGGCATCATCACCATCAACCATCCCCGCGCCAACACCTTGAGCCAGGCCACCCTAGAGCGGCTTGAGGTCGTCTTCCGCCGCGTCCTGGATGACCCGGAGGTCAAGGTGATCATCATCACCGGCGAGGGAATACTCTTCTCCGCCGGGGCGGATATCAAGGAGCTGGCCCCGCTGGACCTACACATCAAAGCCGAGGCTTTTGCGCGCAAGGGGCAGGCCCTCTTTGAGCTCATTGAGGGCGCGCACAAACCGGTCATCGCGGCGATCAACGGCGCGTTTTGCCTGGGGGGTGGCAACGAGCTGGCCATGGCCTGCCACCTAAGGCTGGCCGAAGAGGGCACCCAGCTAGGGAATCCCGAGGTGCACCTGGGGCTGATGGTGGGTTGGGGGGCCTCGCAGCGCCTGCCGCGCCTGGTCGGGCCGACGAAGGCCCTGGAGCTTTTGCTCACGGGAAAGCGCATCACCGCCCGCGAGGCGGAGCGCATCGGCCTGGTGAACAAAGTCGTCCCCGACGGCACGGTCCTGCAAGAGGCCATCGCCTGGGCACAGGAATTGGCCCAACTGAGCGCTCCCGTCCTGGCGGCCACCCTGAAGGCGGTCTACACCGGGCTGCGGGAGGGCTATGCCCGTGGTTTAGAGGAGGAAGCCCGCCAATTCGGCATGCTCTGCGAGAACGAGGATTGGCAGGAGGGCACGCGAGCCTTCCTGGAGAAGCGCAAGCCGCGATTCATGGATCGTTGAGCGATTCCTTTGGAGGGAGGTGAACGATGAAGAAGGGTCTGGTGAGACAGTGGGTTGTCGTCGTGGCGGTCATCGCCACGATCGTCGTCAACGGCCTGGCCAACGCGCTCCCCTTGAACGGGCAGACCACCGGCGAGATCTCGGATCGTTTCCAGGTGTACTTTGTGCCCGCCGGCTATGTCTTTTCCATCTGGGGGCTGATCTATCTGGGGCTGGCCGCCTATGCCATCTACCAGGTGCTCCCGGCACAGCGAGAGAGCCCGCGCCTGGAGCGCATCGGCTATCTCTTCGCCTTGAGTTGCTTGGCGAACATCGTCTGGATCTTTCTCTGGCATTATGAGGTCTTTGTAGGGACCCTCGTGGCCATGCTCGCCCTTTTAGGTCTGCTCATCGCCATCTACCTGCGCTTGGGGATCGGCCGCGCCCAAGTATCCAGGGCGGAAAGGTGGCTGGTGCACCTGCCTTTCAGCATTTACCTGGGCTGGATCACTGTGGCTACCATCGCCAACGTGACCAGCCTGCTAGACTATCTGGGCTGGGATGGCGGAGGGATCGCCCCCGCATGGTGGGCAGTGATCATGCTCGTCGCCGCCACGGCCATCACGGCGCTGGTGAGCCTCACCCGAGGGGATGTCGCCTATGTGCTGGTGATCATCTGGGCCTTCATGGGCATCGCCATCAAACACGCCGAGACGGCGCTGGTCTCTATCACGGCTGCGCTCCTTGTCTTGGTGCTCGCCGTGGTGATGGTCGTAACGGCGCAACGTAAGCGGCCCGTGCTATCCATGCCCACCGAGGGACAGCCCGGCGAGAAAGGGGGAAGTGGAACCCCTGGAACGTCCTCCGAGCCCCCGGCAGGAGCCGGATGAGGGCCGGGGAGAGCTAAAGGACCACTAGGACGATCCCTAGTGCGCTCAGCACCGTGCCCACGAGGACGTAGCGCGTGGGCTTTTCGTGCAAAAAGATCATGCTCAAGGGCACCGCGAAAAGGGGGGCCGTAGCGCCAAAGATCGCCGCTCGGCTGGGGCCGGCCAACTGTAACGTCCTGGTATAGAGCCAACCGCTGATGCCCCAGCCGAGCACCCCGCTTCCGATGAGGCGCAGGATGGTCCCCTTCTTCAGCCGACGCACCGAGTCGAGCTTGCCCCGCACCGTAGCGGCCACCAGGCAAAGGAGGACCACCGCCGGCACGCGCACGCTAAGGGCCACCGCGCCGTTGATCCCCTTCACGCCCACGGAGAGGATCACCGTATTGATGCCCCAAAGGGCCGCGGTGATCAAAGCTTGGAGGGTGCCCTTGATGAGCCGCGCCTTGCTCAGGGCAAGCCCGTTGACATCTTCCACTCGCCCCCTGGGCCGAGCCAAGAGGTACACACCGCCCATCACCAGCACCGCGCCGGCGATCACCGTCCAGCCGATTCGCTCATCCAGGAAGAGGGCGCTAAAAAGGATGGTGAACAAAGGATAGCTATTGGTGATGGGGAAGGCGCGGCTCACGCCCAGCGTCTTGAGGCTGGAGACGTAAAAGACATCGCCGATGACCCCGCCGATGGCCACCGAGCCGATGAGATAGAGCAAACGCGTGGCGGTGAGCAAGCGATAATCCCCCGTGGCCCCCGTGAGGAACACGAGAAGGACGATGAGTACGCCGCCCGCGATAGCTCGTAAGCCGTTGACCAAGAAGGCGTCTAGCTCGGATGAGAGGCTGCGCAGGATGATGGTCGTGCTGGCCCAACTGAGAGCCTGCCCCAGACCGAAGAGGAAACCTAACACGCCTGTAGCTTCACCGGATGAGTATTAGGAGAATGCAACCCGCTACATTCGCTCCTACTTGGTGGAGACTTGCCGGCAGTTCTGGTACTTGACCCGCCATTCCCCGTTCTCGTCGCGCGTTTCAGCAAAGCCCGATTCGCCTTTGGTCCACCAGACCCAGAGGCGATCGTCTGTGTATCGCGCACCCGATGCTGACATGACGTTGGGCAGCGTGAGTTCCTGGCCATCGGGCATGGTCACCTTGACGAAATGAAGGCTTTTGTCGGAGAGAGAGTAATACCTGGCAACGATCTGCTCTCCGCCCTCACACCGATAGGTGATAGGTTCCCCGCCCTCGACCTTCAGCTCCCCCTGTTTCGCGCTCCGGCAATTGCTCAGGCAAAAAAGCGCCGCCAGGGCGCACAGCAGGATGACATACGCTCTTCTCATGCGAGCCTCCGAAGGAGAATCATTTTGTGGATTATAGCACACCTAGCGGCACGCGCAAGCGCACGCCAAGCGCGTGGGCATGCCCCGGGGCGCTTTCGGCATTAGCGCCGCTTGATATGCAAGCCTTTGGAGAGTAATATGGGCCAGGCCGTGAAGCACGAGCATCTACCGCTGGAGCACATATGAACAAGCGAGAACGATTCTGGCGCACTATGCATTTCCAAGAAGTAGACCGCTTGCCCTTCTGGGCGGATTGGCTCGGCCCATGGGATCGTTGGCGCCGAGAGGGCCTGCCCGTTCCTACCGGCCTGAGTGATGACCAGCTGCGCGCCTGGTGCCTGGACTATTTCGGCTTTGAGGGGATGTACTCTGCCTTTTGGGGCGTGCCGCGCGTGCCGGTCAACATCGGCCTCTACCCCGGCTTTGAGGAGGTGGTGTTTGAGGAAACGGGCGATTACCGCATCTACCGTGGGGGCAACGGGGTCACGGTGAAGCAGTTCAAAGACCCCGGCGGGTCGCTGCGCTCCACACAGTTCCTGGAGTATCCCATCAAGGGACGCAAGGATTGGGAGCAGCTCCGCGACGAGCAGCTGGATCCCAAAGCCCCTGGGCGCTATCCCCCGGAGGCGGAATGGGAGGCGCTGAAGGCCGCCTGGAAGGAACGCGATCAGGTGATCAGCATCGACGGCGGCAGCTTCTACGGCTTCCTTAGGGATTGGATCGGCCCCGAAAACCTAAGCTTTATGTTCTACGACGACCCCGGCCTCGTCCACGAGATGATGGACTACCTGGCCGACTTTTACATCCAGGTGTTACATCGGGCATTGCACGAGGTGCGGATCGATTTCGCCATGTTCTGGGAGGATATGTGCTACAACGCCGGCCCGCTCATCTCGCCGGCCATGTTCCGCGAGTTCCTGTTGCCCAATTACCAGAAAGTGACCTCCTTCCTCGTCGAGCACGGCGTGGAGCTCTCCTGGGTGGATTGCGATGGCAACGTGGAGGCCCTGATCCCCCTGTGGATTGAGGGCGGCGTGCGCGGGATATACCCCCTGGAAGTGGCCTCGGGGATGGACGCGGGGAAACTAAGGGCGCAGTACGGGCAGGAGCTCGTCATGTGGGGCAACGTGGACAAGCGCGCGCTGGCTGCAGGCAAGGAGGCCATAGACGCCGAGATGGCCCGCCTGGCGCCCGTCGTGAAGGCCGGAGGGTTCATCCCCCTAGTGGACCACGGCGTCCCCGATGATGTGCCTTATCAGCATTACCTGTATTACCTGGAGCAGCGCAAGAAGCTGACCGGCTGGGTCTGATGAGCATGTCCACACTGATTCCACCGCAGAGACGCGGAGGACGCGGAGAGGCAGAGAGAACAACAAAAAGACAACCTTTGCGCCCTCTGCGTCTCTGCGGTGAGACATCACCCAATTACCGCAGGGGCGCTGAGAACGCAGAGAGAAAAAGGGTATAGTGGAAATCAATCAGGCTACTGAGGCGATCATCGGCTCGGCAATAGAGGTACACCGTTCCCTTGGGCCAGGGCTATTGGAAACGATCTATGAGGAGTGTCTGTGCCGGGAATTGGCCCTGCGGCAGATCCCCTTTGAGCGCCAACGGCCTCTTCCGGTTGAGTACAAAGGGCTCCGTCTAGATTGTGGGCATCGCCTTGACCTGCTCGTGGACGACCAAGTGGTTGTAGAGATTAAGGCAGTTGAGAGCCTGTTGCCTGTTCACGAAGCACAACTCTTGACCTACCTGAAACTCGGAGGGTGGAAAGTCGGGTTACTGATCAATTTCAATGTGCCTGTATTGAAACAAGGCATCCGTAGGCGCGTTCTGGGTTTGAAAGAGACCTCTGCATCTCTGCGGTGAGACGTCATCCAATCACCGCAGAGACGCGGAGGACGCGGAGAGGCGGGGAGAACAACAAAAAGACAACCTCTGCGCCCTCTGCGTCTCTGCGGTGAAGATCGTGCAAGGAGGTGATTCGATGAAGGCGAGCTCACAGGCACAAGATATTACCGTATATATCACCGCCGAGCGGGCGACGATCCCCATGGGCCGTTCGGTGCGCGTTGAAGCTGTAGTGGAGGGACCTGCGCGTGATTACATCCTCCTGCCGTTCGTAAACCGGCGCCGTTGGGGCGCCCACGAGCGGCCGGACGCCCAAGGCAAAGCCACCTTCTTCCTCCCGCTCCCCAACCCCGGCCCGGCACATATCCAAGTGCTGGCCCTCCAATCCGACACGGATTACTGGATGGGCCTCCAGGCGCGACAGGAACTGCTCTTGGCCGGGCGACTTGTACCTGAAGAGGGAATCCGCTCGAACGTCTTGGAACTAGAGGTCACCTGGCGCGATTTCCCACCGCGGGCGCCTTCCGAGACCCTCTTCGGCATCCAATGGGAGCCCTGGTTTACGGGCGGCGTACGCCGCTGGCATACGGCGCAAGCCGTGCCCCTGATGGGCTTTTACGATTCTTACAACCGCGACGTCACCCGCCAACACATACTCTGGTTCATGGATTTGGGGGTGGATTTCATCCTCCCCGATTGGTCGAACCACATCTGGGGCTGTCGCCATTGGGACGAGCGCAGCGATGGGGTCAATGCCATCCTCCATGCCACGCAACTGGCCCTAGAGACCCTGGCCGAGATGCGCGATGAGGGGCTGCCCGTGCCCCAGGTAGCCCTGATGCCGGGGCTGAGCAACGGCCGCCCGGCGACGATGGAGGCCTTGAACGAGGAATTGGCATGGATCTATCACAATTACCTGCGCAACCCGCGCTTCAAGGGCTTGTGGCAGATCTATGAGGGCAAACCGCTGGTGGTGATCCTTGATACTGCCGCCATAGCCCATCCCCAAGCCAAAGCAGAGGTGGCCTTCCGTATCCCCTTCTTCAAACAAACCCTGGAGATGAGCGCAGAGGAACTGGACGCCTTCCGCGCGGCCCAAGGCCCCGTGGACGATACGCACTTTACCGTGCGCTGGATGTCCTCACAGAACCAGACCACCCGCCACCATGAGTTGGGCTACTGGTCCTGGATGGACGGGGTGATAGACCCGCCGGTGACCTATAGGGATGGTGTAGCCGAAGCGGTCACCGTCACTCCCTCCTTTTTCAACGCCCTGGGATGGACCGGCCCGGGCGCTTATGGGCGGCGCGGCGGGGCCACTTATTTGGAGACCTTTAAGGTGGCCCTGAGACACCGCCCTAAAGTCGTCCTGTTGCATCAATTCAACGAGTACTCCGGCCAGCCAGAAGGCCAGGGGTACGGGCCCGAACGCAACATCTATGTGGATACTTACAGCGTGGAGTTGAGCGACGACCTGGAGCCGGTTTCCCCGACCGCGCCGGGCTTTCGCGGGGATCGGGGCGGCTGGGGTTTCTACTATCTCAACCTCACGCGGGCGCTGATGGATCTCTACCGGAGCAAGGCTGGCGATTCCACCCTTCTGGCGGTGAGCAACCCCTTGCGAGGGGCAGCCGTCTCCGGCACGTCGCTACAGGTCTCCTGGTCGGTCATCGGGGCGCCGACTTCGGCCTTCACCCTGGCCGTTGACGGCCGGCCCATACGAGAGCACGTGCCCGGTCTAACAGCCGAGATCTCGCTAGAGGGCTTGACTAAAGGGCCACACCTCCTGACGGTGCTCGCCGAGGGCGCGCGGACGCGCTACCCACTCTCCTGGACGGAACTAGATGACCCGCTCCAGAGCCCTGTCCCCGCCCAGGTGGAGGTGCCCTTCGTCGTAACGTAAGCGGCCGCCCAAGAGCGATTTCTCCTCTTTTCTCATCTTTTCGCTGGCTCCTTGACAATCTTGCCTTACGCCGCTATAATGGGATTGCCTCTGAAAACCGGCCAGGGGCGCTCTTAAAAATCGTATGACCTATTCATCGCCTGCGAAGCTGTTTTCTCACGTCCGATGCGCTAGGACCTGAGTGCAGGCCTTTACGCTGCAGTCTGGGACGCGAACGAGAGAGGAGAAGCTTCATGAGTGCAACCTCGTCGGCCATTCGCCGCCCACGTATATCGGGCCTACGGCGGAAGGAGATCGCTGCCGGGTACCTTTTCCTGACGCCTTGGATCATCGGCTTCTTCGGTTTCGTGGCCGGGCCTATGATCGCTTCAGCCGTGCTCAGCTTCACCAATTACGATATGGTGAACGTGGGCAAATGGGTCGGAGTGAAGAACTATTCCTTTATCCTGTTTAGAGACGAGCTATTCTGGCCCTCGCTTCTACGCACCTTCAAGTACGCCATCGTCATCGTGCCTACCTCGCTGATCGGCTCGTTGCTGGCGGCGCTTCTCCTCAACCAAGGGTTAAAAGGGACGAACGTCTTTCGTACGCTTTACTTTTTGCCTCATCTCACGCCTATCGTGGCCTCGGTGATGCTCTGGGGCTGGTTTTTTGATCCCCATATGGGCCCGCTGAATACTGCCCTGCGGGCCCTATTCCCCACAGCCAAGCTGCCCGAATGGTTCCGCTCGCCCGATTGGGCCATGCCGGCATTGTTCATCATGGCCCTATGGGGAGCCGTCGGCGGAAACAACATGCTCATCTTCCTCGCCGGCCTACAGGGGGTCCCCCAGGAGCTTTATGAGGCCGCAGCCATAGACGGCGCGGGCACGTGGTCCAAGTTCTTTCACGTCACGCTCCCGATGCTCAGCCCGACCATCTTCTTCAACCTGGTGTTGGGCATCATCGGGGCCTTGCGCGTCTTTACCACGGCCTTCATCGCCACCGGAGGCGGCCCGGCCTATGCCACCTACTTCTATGCCCTGCACATCTATAACAAGGCCTTCCGTTACTTTGAGATGGGCTACGCCTCCGCGTTGGCCTGGATCTTTTTCTTCATCACCCTAGCCTTCACCTTGATCCAATTCCAGACTTCGCGGCACTGGGTCTTTTACGCCGGGGAGGTGCGCTGATGGCGGAGAGAGTCCTCGTCAGCCGTGTCGTGCCGGGCAGCCGCAGCAAGTCGTTGGCAGCGCGCCGGGCGCGCCTGATCGGTCGCGGCGTGCTTTATATCATCGCTATCGTGAGCGCGGCAGCCTTTATGATCCCCTTCGTTTGGGCCGTCTTCTCCTCCTTCAAGTCGCCCGGGGATCTCACCTCCTACCCGCCGAGGCTCTTCCCCAGGGTTTGGCATCCAGAGAACTACGTCGCCGTGTTCAAAAGGGTGCCCTTTGCCCGTTGGGCGTGGAACACCCTGTTCATCTCCGTCGTAGCCACCTTCGGAGCGGTGCTCTCTTCTTCCCTGGTGGGCTTTTCTTTCGCTCGCTTTCGCTACCCGGGGCGGGATATCATCTTCCTGATCACCCTGAGCACCATGATGCTCCCCAGCGAGGTGACGCTGATCCCGCTCTATATCCTCTTTGCCAAGATCCACTGGCTGGATTCGTTCAAGCCGCTGACCATTCCCGCCTATTTCGGCGGAGGGGCTTTTTTGATCTTTATGATGCGCCAGTTCTTCATGACCATTCCGCTGGACCTGGACGAGGCCGCGCGCATAGATGGAGCCAGCTATCTACGCATCTTTTGGCAGATCGTCATGCCCCTTTCCACGCCGGCGCTGGCTACGGCGGCCGTGCTCACCTTCATCGGCAATTGGGATAACTTCATGGGGCCGTTCATCATCCTGAATACGCGCGAAAAATTCACCCTGGCCGTGGGCATCCGCTACTTTTCCAGCTTGGCCGATCCCGATGGCGTGCCCACCCAGCACCTGTTGATGGCCTCTAGTCTGATGATGACCATACCCATTATCATCCTTTTCTTCCTGGCACAGCGCTTCTTTGTGCGGGGGATCGTGATGACCGGGATCAAGGGTTAGACCGCCAAGGCCCGAAGGCGCGTTCGGGCCAAGGCGTTTGACCAAATGGGCCGTTGGAGTTCAAGATTGGGAACACAAAAGGAGGATTAGGCTATGCAACCCAAGGATGTCAAACTCACTCGTCGTGCGTTCTTAGCCGGATCGTTGGCGGCGGCCGGGCTCGCCGCGTTGGCCGCTTGCGCGCCCAAACAGCCCACAGAGGCTCCCAAGAAGGCAGAGGCAACGGCCGCCCCGAAGAAAGAGGAGGCAACACCCGCTCCTAAGGAGCCGGTCACGATCGTGTTCCACGACCGTGCGGGCGCACACTGTGATTGGCACAAGAGCCGTCTGGATCTCTTCCATCAGACGTACCCCGGCGTCAAGCTGCAGATCGACGAGATCCCCGGCGACCACATCGCCAAGCAATATGCCTTGGCCGCCTCGGGGACCATCGGCGACGTGGTTTGGTGCTATAACAACGGCACGGTTGAGGCAGTGCGCAAGGGCGTTCCCCGACCTCTGAACGACATCATTGAAGCCAGAAATTTCGATACCTCGGTTTACTGGAAGGAGATGCTAGCCTGCTTCACCGTAGAGGGCAAGCTCTACGGCATCCCCAACCATGGGCACTATGGCACCAACGTCTACTACTACAACGAGGATCTCTTCAAGGCCGCCGGCGTGCCCCTGCCGAATCCTGATTGGACGGTGGACGACCTGGTCAATGCGGCCAAGAAGATCACCAAGGCACCTGAGGTTTGGGGCGTGCGCACGAACGGGGCGGGCGGCGAGCACGTGCCCCAGTACTTGCGCACTTTCGGTGGCAACGTGATGAACGCCGAGGGCACCAAGTGTCTGCTGGATTCAGAAGGCTCCAAGGCGGCGATCAAGTGGCTCTATGACCTCAAGTACACCCACAAGGTGGACCCCTGCATCTGCGCCGATCAGACGCGCGACAACTTTGTAGCCGGCAAGGTGGGCATGTACAACTGGACCCCCGGCTATGTCGCCGAGTTCAGCCGGATCAAGGAGTGGACCTTCAAGTGGGGCTGCATGATCGCCCCCAAAGGCCCCAACGGCGAGCGCGGCACGCAGAGCTCTGGGGCGGCCTTCTGCGTGACCAAGGCCTCCAAACATCCCAACGAAGCCTTCAACGTGCTGGAGTTCTATTGCTCCAAAGAGGACGGCATTGAACACGTCTGGGGTGGCGCGGGCAGCCCGGGCACGCGTAACGACGTCTGGGAGAGCGAGCGGCTGAACGAATTCAACCCCATCTACAAGATCATTCGTACCACACATCCCGACGGTCCGGCGCCGTATTACTTCCCCAAGAATGGCCGCGTCAGCGAATGCATCACCACCGTGGATAACAACTTGCAGGCCATTTGGACGGGCAAGCTCGGCCTTGAGGAGGGCATCGCCCAGCTGCAGAAAGCCGTCCAAGAGATCCTGGATCGCGAGCCTCTGTAAAATCCGACTAGCATGACTCAGTCTGGCACGGAAAACCGTGCCAGACTTTTTTTTCGGTCCTTAAAGCACAGCACTTTTTTGACGAGGCTAACTAGAACCTATAGAATAAATTGTGCGTTCCCTTTTCTTCACCGGTGGAGCAAGAGATGGGATCTGATCAAGTATCTGAGATGATCCGAGATATTGTCCGTAAGATCGTCACAAGCTATGAGCCCGAAAAGATAATCCTTTTTGGGTCTTATGCTTATGGCGAACCGGACGAGGATAGTGATATTGACTTGCTGATCATCAAAGACACCGACAAGCGCCCCATTGACCGGTGGATTGAGGTCAAGCGGCTGGTACGAGACCGGCATAGGAGAGCTCCTGTCTCGCCTCTGGTGCTTACGAACAAGGAACTCCAGGATCGGCTCAGCATAAGAGATTTCTTTCTCCAAGAGATCTTGGAGAAAGGTCAGGTGCTCTATGAAGGGTAACCTGACACGTCAGGCTTTAGAATGGTTCGAACGAGGAGAACACGAGATCGAGACAGCTCAGTTGCTTTATGAGGCCCAAGGGCACACCGATGCCATAGCTTATCACGTTCAACAAGCCATTGAAAAGTACCTAAAGGGCTACCTGATACTGAATGGCGAAAAGCCCCCTCGGACCCATGACTTGGGTGCCTTGCTTAACCTCGTATCCCGATTCCGCCCTGATCTTTACGCTCCGTTCATAGAGCTCTGTGAAAAGGCAACCCGGTATTATATTGAGAGTCGTTACCCCCCAGGTCCACCGGCAGTATACGACCGCAGCGAGATCAAGACCGACCTGGATCTAGCTTAGCGACTTGTAAAGCTCATCCGCGAAAGCCCGTGATCAACGCCTCTAACGCAATGGTACCGCATATCTAGCGATATACTCATCCACTTCGGAAGTATCCCCAAACACGTCCTTCGGCCCCAAGTAATAGAAGGGCTCCGCGTACTCCAGCCCATAGATGCGCCCCAATTCCCGATTGGCCTTGATGACGAATAGCTTGATGTACGCGCGGTCGGCGGCCTCGTCATCGCCATCAAGTTCCGGCAAGCGCAAGTTGCGCGCGGCCAGCTCCGCCTTGAGACGCGAGCCTGTGGCGCCGCCGGGGCCTTGGGTCTTGTTGACTCGGATGGCCGTCACCTTGAGCTCCGCCTCGGCGCTGATATCCACCACGCGGTTAAAGGGCTGCCCAGGGCGTGTCAGCCAGTAATAGCGCTCGCGGACGCCATGGGGCTGCAGGCCGGCAGCGAAATGCTCCGGGTAATCCTTGTCCATGGCAGCCATCCAACAGGCCGCTTCCACCGCCCGGGCCGTAACCCAGTGAT
>DAOTVR010000319.1:0-4331 GCA_034436315.1 Anaerolineae bacterium | reverse complement strand
GGCGGCGCTTTTTCCATTTTTCTTTTGCGCCAGTTCATACTCAGTATCCCACGAGACCTGGACGAGGCCGCATTAATTGATGGAGCTGGGCCTTTCCGCATCCTCTGGCAAGTGCTGGTGCCCTTAATGGTTCCGGCGATCACTACCTTGACCATCCTGGGCTTTTTGGGGGCTTGGAACGACTTTATGGGGCCGCTCATTTACCTGAACAAGGAGATCCTCTATACGGCAGCCCTAGGCCTCAGGTTCTTTGCCGTCACTGCTGTAGCGGGCTATGCCGGCACGGATCCGCGCGATCACCTCCTTATGGCCGGGTCAGTGCTCATGACCGTACCGGTGTTGATCGTCTTCATCCTGGCGCAGCGTTACTTTGTGCAAGGCGTGGTATTGAGCGGCCTGAAGATGTAGTCGTAGCGAATCGGAAAACCAAAAAGGGGAGCAGCCTTAGTAGCTGCTCCCCTTTTTTGGTCGCGGGGGTTACTTGATCTCCACAGTTGCCCCAGCGGCTTCGAGCTTCTCCTTGGCGGCAGCGGCCGCTTCCTTGGAGACGGCCTTGAGGATCGTTGAAGGGGCGGCCTCTACGACCTCCTTGGCCTCGCGCAGGCCGAGGTTGGTCAACTCACGGACCACCTTGATGACCTGGATCTTTTGGTCGCCTATGGTCTTGAGGATCACGTCGAACTCGGTCTGCTCTTCCACCGGCGCGGCAGCGGCTTCGGCAGAAGCGGCGGGGCCGGTGGCGACGGCGGCTACTGCCACCGGCGCGGCAGCGCTGACGCCGAACTTTTGCTCCAAGGCCTTGACCAATTCAGCTAGTTCCAAGACGGTCATGTTGCTGATGGCCTCAATGATCTCTTCTTTCGTCACGTCCAAACCTCCTTATTATGGTAAAAACTTTACAAGGGTTCACAAATCCATTCTCTTACTTGCCCGACGCGCGAGTATCGGGCCGATAAAAGCCACTTCTCTAGCTGGGTGCGCCCTCCAATTGTCGTCTACGCGCTTCCAACACGTTCACCAAACCACGGGTCACCGCGCTCAAGGTGCCGACGAAGCTGGCGATGGGGGCTTGTAGGCCACCGAGAACTCGGGCCAACAAGACCTCGCGCGAGGGTAGCGTGGTCAGGGAGCGAAGCTCTTCTACGTTGGCCAACCGCCCGCCCACCAGACCGCCGACAACCTTGAACGCGGCCTCATTGGCCCTGGCAAAATCCATCACCGTTTTGGTCGCGGCGGCGATGTCGTTGTAGATGAAGGTCACTGCACACGGGCCGGTGGTCAACTCGGGTGTCACGGGGAACTTGGCACGTTCAAGGGCCATGCGCATCAACGTGTTCTTGATCACCATGACTTCCGAGCCGCTCGCGCGTAACTGCTGCCGCAAGTCGTTCATCTGAGCCATCTTAAGCCCTTTGTAGTTGGACCAGATGATCACTTGCGCGCGGCCCAACCTTTGGGCGTACCCATCCAACATCTTTTGTTTTTGTTCACGCGTAAGGACCAAGGACCTCACCTCCTTAATAAAAAAAGTCTTCGTGCCATGCCGACACGAAGACGTGGCCGGGTTCTCCCCGACGATGATTTCATCTTCGCCTCGGCAGGCAAAAGCCACATATTAAGCGTAAAAGCACCTGCTGTCTACGGCAAAACCCTTATTCTATTGAACTCTTCTGCTCATCCGGCGCGCAGGTTTTGCGCCTCGCTCACATCAACGCGCACGCCAGGCCCCATGGTTGAGGCAAGCGTCATGCGACGAATAAGCTGCCCCTTCACTGAGGCGGGCTTGGCGCGCGTGACCGCTTCCATCACCGCAGCCAAGTTCTCCGTCAGCTGATCCACGGTGAAGCTGACCTTGCCGATGGGGACATGAATGTTCGCCGTACGATCAACGCGAAACTCAACGCGTCCTTGCCGCAGTTGTTGGATCACAGAAGGTATATCTTCTGGTTGAACGATCGTTCCGGCCTTGGGATTGGGCATGAGCCCTCGCGCGCCCAAGATGCGCCCCAGACGTCCGATCTTGCCCATGACTTGAGGGGTGGCTATGGCCACATCGAACTCTAACCAACCCTCTTGGATCTTTTTGATATACTCATCCGTGCCGACATAATCGGCACCGGCCTCTTCGGCCAGCCTGGCCGCTTCGCCTTCGGCAAAAACCATGATGCGCACCGGCTTGCCTGTTCCGGCCGGCAACGTCACCACACCGCGAATTTGCTGGTCGGCACGACGAGGGTCCACATTAACCCGCATGTGCAGCTCGACCGTCTCATCGAACTTGGCGTAAGCCGAATTTTTGACCAGTTCTAATGCTTGACGCGGTGGGTAAGCCTTCAGGCGATCGATCTGAGCAACGCTTTGCAGATACTTTTTACCGTGCTTAGGCATGAATCCTCCTTGTGGTCCTGACGAGCAAGGAACTGTTCCCTACTCTCCCACGATGTTGAATGGTCCCAAAAGCTGTATCATTCAATCTTTGATGGAGATCCCCATGCTACGCGCTGTACCCTCAATCATGCGCATAGCGCCCTCTATGTCGGTGGCGTTGAGGTCCTTCATCTTGAGCTCTGCGATCTCGCGGAGCTGGGCGCGGGTCACGCTGCCCACTTTGTCGATGTTAGGCCGCGCAGAGCCTTTGGCCACGCCGGCAGCCTTGAGCAAGAGGTCCTTAGCTGGCGGGGTCTTGGTCACAAAGGTGAAGGAACGATCCTGATAGATGGTGATCTCTACCGGGACTATCATCCCGGCCTGGTTTTGCGTTCGGGCATTATACTCTTTACAGAACTGCATGATGTTCACGCCGTGTTGACCCAACGCCGGGCCCACAGGCGGGGCAGGATTGGCCTTGCCGGCCTCTAATTGTAGTTTGACGACAGCGACGACTTTTTTGCCCATCTACGTAATACCTCTCCTTAACAGGCCCGATACTCGCGGTCGGGCCTTGCTCAGATTCGCTCCACCTGCATAAAGTCCATCTCAACGGGGGTCTCGCGTCCGAAGAATGAGACCAAAAGACGCACCTTGCCCCGCTCAGGGTATAGCTCATCAACGACGGCCATGAAATCGGTGAAGGGTCCCTCAATGATGCGCACCGTCTCGCCCACGCGAAAGCTGACTTTGAGGCGAGGTTGCTCGGCCTCCATGCGGCGCAAGATTTTGTCCACTTCTTCCTTGCTCAGCGGGGTGGGCCGAGAGCCTACGCCAACGAATCCCGTTACGCCCGGCGTGTTGCGCACCACGTACCAAGATTCGTCATCCATGATCATCTCGACCAAAATGTAACCGGGAAATACGCGACGGCGGCTTGAGCGTCGCTGTCCATCGCGGATTTCCACCTCCTCTTCGGTGGGCACGACCACGCGGAAGATCTTGTTTTGCATGCCCATGGTCTCGATGCGCTGTTCAAGGTTCTTTTTAACCTTGTTTTCGTAGCCCGAGTAGCTGTGGATGACGTACCACTCTCGCCCATCCGCCGGCTTGGTTTCCTCGGAGGAAGGCGCCTCGGCCAAAGCCTCCGGGCCGCCCTCCGACGGCTCAGTGACCGGCGATGGCTCAGTGACCGGGGCGCTCTCTTCGCCGGTAACCGTATCCTTTTCCTCAAGGGGCTTTTGATCGCTAGGGTCCATCTCTACCAACTCGCCTTGCCCTTAAGCCTAGCCCAAAATCAACGCAAATAGTTTGGCGAAAAGCCAATCAAGCACACCCATCAGAATGCTCATAGACGCGGTGACCGCCAAGACAATCGCCGTCAGGTTAAGTGCGTTGCGTCGGGAAGGCCAAACAACCTTGCCCAACTCGGCCCGCACCTCTTTGAAATAGCGGACGATGCGATTCTCTTTCTTGACCGTCTTGGCAACGGCTTCAGCTTTCTTGGCCACCGACTATCTCCATCATAAGATACACGCGGCTGGTCTCACTAAAAGTATGAACAGGCAGGCGAGGCAGGAATCGAACCCGCAGCCTACGGTTTTGGAGACCGTTGCTCTGCCAATTGAGCTACTCGCCTGCGATAGGGCCTGCCGAATCTCTAGCGCTGTTCATTATGGGTCGTATGCTTACGACACCGAGGACAATACTTGCGCAGAGAGAGCCGTCCCGAGTCGTTCTTGCGGTTTTTCTCGGTTGTGTATGTTCGCTCCTTGCACTCGCTACAGGCAAGGGTGATGATCACGCGATTCGCCTTTTTGGCCATGGCTCACCTGTGTTCTACTCGATGATCTGGGTTAGGACGCCTGCGCCCACGGTCTTGCCGCCCTCGCGGATGGCGAAGTGCGAGCCCACCTCCAGGGCCACCGGGGTGATCAGCTTCACCGTCAGGTTGGCGTTATCCC
>DAOTVR010000318.1:0-6514 GCA_034436315.1 Anaerolineae bacterium | reverse complement strand
GGAAAGGGCGCTCGCCGGCGAACGGCGGGCCATCGCCCGGCTGATCAGCATCCTGGAAGACGACGGGCCTAGGGCGCGCGAGCTTATGGCGCGCCTGTATTCTCGCACCGGCCAGGCTCGCGTCGTCGGCGTCACCGGTGCCCCCGGCTCGGGCAAGAGCACCCTTCTCTTGCAGATGGCCCGTGAATACCGCCGGCGCGACATGACCGTGGGCATCGTCGCCGTGGATCCCTCCAGCCCCTTCTCAGGGGGCGCGCTCCTCGGCGACCGCATCCGCATGCAGGCCCTGAGCGGAGACCCCGGTGTTTTCTTGCGCAGCATGGCCAGCCGGGGAAGCCTCGGCGGCCTGGCTCGGGCCACCTCTAAAGTGATCTGGGCCTTGGACGCTTGTGGTTATCGGCGCGTCCTCGTGGAGACCGCGGGCGTCGGCCAGACGGAGTACGACGTGGCCCGCCTGGCCCATACGACGGTGGTGCTTCAAGTTCCCGGCCTAGGCGACGACATCCAGGCCCTAAAGGCGGGCATCCTGGAGATCGCCGATGTGCTGGTCGTCAATAAGGCCGACCTGCCCGGAGCAGAGCAGTTGGTGGCCACCCTGCAGGCTGTGCTGGGCCTGCGCTCTGGCCCCACACCGGCCTGGCAGCCCCCCTTGATCAAGACCGTCGCCACCACAGGCAACGGCGTCCCCGAGCTAATTGACGCTGTAGAGCACCATATGGCATACTTGTCTCAGAGCGACCGGATGCAGGCCCAAGCGCGCGCTCGCGTCGCCGAGGAGCTGGAGGAGATCCTGCGCATAGAGCTGTTGCGGCGCGCCCGCGCTCGCTGGGGCGAGGAACGCTATCGCCAGGCCGTTGAGCGCTTGGTGAACCGGCAAGTTGATCCCTATACGGCTGCGGAAGAGCTTTTAGAGGGTGAAGGGTAATTGAGGAGGAAAGGCACCATGGAGAAAGGTGTGCGCATCTATGGCGAGCTGGCGTTGATCAGCGGCAGCGGCAACCCTGAGCTGGCGCGAAGTATCAGTGCTGCGCTCAAGGTGCCTTTGTTGGATGTCCAGATCACCGTCTTCCCCAACGAGAACATCTTTATCCAGCTCCAGCAATCCGTGCGCTCCAAGGATGTCTTTATCATCCAGCCCACTTGCTCGCCGGTCAACTATAACGTGATGGAACTCTTGATCATGATCGATACCGTCCGAAGGGCTTCCGCGGGGCGCATCACCGCCGTCGTGCCCTTTTATGCCTATGCTCGGAGCGACAAAAAGGACAAGCCGCGCGTGCCTATCACCGCCAAGTTGATCGCCGATATGATCGGCGTCGCCGGGGCCGACCGTTTCTTGACCATGGACCTGCATGCCGGGCAGATCCAGGGCTTTTTCAACATCCCTTGCGACGAGGTGACGGCTTTCCCCCTGTTGACGCGCTACTTTATCCTGAAAAAGATCCCCAACCTGGTGGTCGTGGCTGCCGACTTGGGGTTCGCCAAGAAGGCGCGCAACTTTGCCCTCGCCCTGGGCGCGCCGGTGGCCTTTGCCGAGAAGCGCCGCAACGGGCCGGAGACCGAGTATTTGGGGATCATCGGCGATGTCAAGGGCAAGGACGTCATCCTCGTAGATGACGAGGTGGATCAGGGCACGACCATCGCCGGGGCGGCGCGGGGCTTGCGCGAGGCCGGGGCCAGGGATATCTACGCTTGTTTCGTGCACGCCACCTTCTCCCCAGGCGCCATCCAGCGTCTGGCCGAGGCCGATTTCCGGGAGATCGTCTTCACCGACACGGAGCGCATTGACCGAGCCAAGCTCCTACCCAACATGACGGTGATCTCTGTGGGGCCTTATCTGGCGCGCATCATCGACGCCGTACACCGGGGCCTCTCGGTGGGGCAAACCCTGAGCGAGTACGAGCCGACGTTCTGAGGCGAACACCATGTTAGGCAAGATTTTCAGGGCCATCGCCGGCGATCCCAACGAACGCGAGATCGCCCGCCTGCGACCCATCGTGCAAGAGATCAACGCTCTGGAGGGCGAGTTTCGCGCGCTCTCCGACGCGCAGCTTCAAGAGCTCACCCGAAGCTTTCAGGAGCGCCTGCGCCGGGCCACGAGCGCGGGCCAGGCCAAGCTCAACGAGCTCCAGAGGGAGCTGGATCGTGAGCCGGATGAGGACGAGCGGCGCCGCCTCCGGCAGGAGATCAAGGAGCTTAAGGCGCAGCTGGAGAAGGAGACTCGCCGGATCCTGGATGAGATCCTCCCGCGGGCCTTTGCTGCCGTGCGCGAGGCGGCCCGGCGCTCCATCGGCCAGTTCCATTACGATGAGCAGCTCATGGCGGGCATCGTCCTGCATCAGGGCAAGGTGGCCGAGCAAAAGACCGGCGAAGGCAAGACCCTCACCGCCAGCCTCCCCCTCTACCTGAACGCCCTGGCCGGCCGAGGCGTGCATCTGGTCACCCCCAACGACTATCTCTCCCGCGTGGGCGGCGGCTGGATGGGACCGATCTACCATCGCTTGGGCTTGTCCGTGGGGGTGATCTGCCACAACTTTGCCGGCCTGTATGATCCGGACTATGTGGACCCTGAAGAACACGGCGGCGATAGCCGCCTGGTGCACTGGCGGCCCTGTGATCGGCGCGAGGCCTATCGCGCCGATATCACCTACGGCACTAACAACGAGTTCGGCTTTGATTACCTGCGCGACAATATGGTCCTGGACCTGCGGGATTGCGTGCAGCGCGAGCTCTATTACGCCATTGTGGACGAGGTGGATAACATCCTCATCGACGAGGCGCGTACCCCGTTGATCATCTCTGGCGAGGCCGAGGAGCCCACAGCCCATTACCAGCGCTTCGCCGCCCTGGTGCGCAATCTGCGTGAGGATGTGGATTACACCGTTGACGCCAAAGAGCGCATCGTGACCCTCACCGAGGCGGGGATAGAGAAGGTCGAGCGTGCCCTGGGGATAGACAACCTCTATTCGCCGGAACACTTTGAACTGACCCCCTACCTGGAGAACGCCCTCCGGGCCAAGGCCCTCTTCCAGAGAGATCGCGATTACGTCGTCCAGGATGGCCAGGTGATCATCGTGGACGAGTTCACCGGGCGCTTGATGTATGGCCGGCGTTATTCCCATGGCTTGCACCAAGCCATTGAGGCCAAGGAAGGGGTGCGCATCCAGCGCGAGAGCCTTACCGTGGCTACGATCACCTTCCAGAACTATTTCCGCATGTACCAGCGCCTGGCGGGCATGACCGGTACGGCGGCCACCGAGAAGGAAGAGCTCTATACCATCTACGGCCTGGATGTGGTGGTCATCCCTACGCACAAGCCCATGATCCGCGTGGATTACCCCGATGTCGTGTACAAGACGGCCAAGGCCAAGTTCCGCGCCGTGGTGGAGGAGATAGAGGCCCTACACCGCAAGGGCCAGCCCGTGCTCGTGGGCACGACGGCTGTGGAGACCTCGGAGATGCTCAGCGAGATGCTGCGCAAGCGGCACATTGAACACAACGTGCTCAACGCCAAGCTGCACGAGCAGGAGGCCTTGGTCATCGCTCAGGCGGGCCGGCCCGGCGCGGTGACCATCGCCACCAACATGGCCGGCCGCGGTGTAGACATCCTCCTTGGTGGCAATCCCGATGGCCTGACGGCCCACTTGTTGGAGAAGCGTTTCTTTGATTCGGCGCGTAGCTTTGTGCGCGCCGTTTTGGCCGATGACCTTCAGGGCGCGCGCCAACTGGCCCAGCGCGTCTCGGGCCTCACCGAGGATTCCATCGCTGAGGTGCGCAAGCTCAAGGAGGAATACGACAGCTACCATCGGCTGGATGAAGAGGGCGGCGGGCGGGCCAGGTTCATCGTCAAAAAGCTCCTGGACGGGGGACGCATCGTCTCTGACCAGGCCCGCGTGGCCCGCGAGCTGGTGCGCGCCGTCCTGGAGGAGAATTGGCCCCGCGTCCTGGATCTGACGACGGACGGGCGGTATCTGAGCGAGGATCTCCGCGAGGAGGTGCAGCGCCTGCGCGCCCAAGGCAGGGGGTTGTCGGAGGAGCTTGTCGGCGAGGTCAAGCGCCTGCGCGCCGATTACGAGGCCGAGGGCGGCGAGGTAGAGTTCATCGCTCGCCGGCTTTTCGCCCGCTATTATAACGCCATGATGGCCATCATCCGTTGTGTCTTGAATGACGAGTTGGAGCGTGCGCGGGAGTTGGTGCGCGCGCATCCGGAGCTATCGGAGAGCTTGATCGCCGAGATCCAGGCCATCCAGGAGGATTGGCGCCGCGATCATCAGCGGGTGGTGGAGTTGGGGGGGCTGCACGTCATCGGCACAGAGCGCCATGAGGCGCGGCGCATTGATAACCAGCTGCGCGGTCGCGCCGGCCGTCAGGGAGATCCGGGGTCGTCGCGCTTCTATGTCTCCCTGGAAGATGATCTGATGAAGCGCTTCGGCGGCCCCGCCGTGGCCGGGATCATGAGCCGGCTCGGCGTAGATGAGAACACGCCCATTGAGCATCCCATGATCAGCAAGGCCATTGAGAGCGCCCAGGTGCGCGTAGAGGGTTATAACTTTGACCTGCGCAAGCACCTCCTGGAATATGACGATGTGGTCAATCAGCAGCGCCAGGTGATCTATGACCAGCGTCGCCTCGTCCTTTCGGAGCCCAACCTCAAGCCGATCATCCTGGATATCCTCAAAGAGGAGCTGCGCTCTCTGGTGATGGCCTATACCGGCGCCGCGGATGAGGCGGAATGGGACCTCAAGGCGCTGCATGTCGCGGTAGACTGGATGATCCACCTGCCCAAGGGACATAGCGTGGCCGCTTGGGAGAACATGAGCCCTGAGGAGATCGCCGAGGAGGTCTGTAGGCTGGCCGAGGCCAGTTACGAGGCCCATGAGCGGAACGTCAATGCCGCCAAAGAGCTGCTGCAGATGAACGAGGAGCCGATGCGCCAACTGGAACGGCTGGTGATGCTGCGGGCCATTGATTCGCGCTGGGTGCATCACCTGACGGCCTTGGATGAGCTGCGCGAGGGCATCGGGTTGCGCGCTGTGGGCCAGCGCAACCCGTTGGTGGAATACAAGCGCGAGGCTTTCGATGCCTTTGAGACCCTGCTCGCCGATATCAAGCGTGACATCGCCACCATGATCCTCAATTCCAGCTTCCAAATACAGCCGCGCCGGCCGCGCCCCACGCGCTATGCGGGCGCGAGCGGTGGCGCCGCTGGCAGCCTGCGGCCGGCACATGTCAAAGTCGGGCGCAACGACCCCTGCCCCTGTGGGAGCGGCAAAAAGTTCAAGAATTGTTGTATGCGCGAGGGGTTATCGCCCGAGGAGGCCGCGGCCAAGGCCAAGCGCCCCGCAGAAAAGGCCACGCCCACGCAACGCTGAAAACCAAGGTGCCCGTTCCGTGCCCATCAGGTCGGTCCAGCGTCCTGCCCATCCCATGCATGCGGATTTAGCCGGGGCGTTTGAGCCCTAGGGGGTCGGGTAAACCCAGGGCGTGGGGCTCTTTTCGGGCGTGGGCACGGGCAGAGGATAAGAAGTTCCTTCCGCTGAGGGAACGCCCGACACAGGAGGGGGAAGGGTCCCGGCCGGCTGGCTCTCCTGTTTGGGGGCTTCGGGGGCGCTACTGACCGGCGTCGTCTCCTCCGCGGCGCGAATGATCGTGGCCGGCGGGGGAGTAAAGTAGCCCGAATCATCCCCGCCACAGGCAGCGAACAGCACGGTGGCCCAGGCCAGGAGGAAAAACAACGGCAGGAGCCTGCTCCAAACGGGTTTTAGGCCGTGACATCGCGACACACGTTGACCCATGACTCGCTCCTCTTAGGACGTGACGCTCTCGCCGGCTCGGTCATGCCCGGCAAGGAGAATATATCACAAGAGGGACGCCCTAGCAAACGCGGGGGCAGGGCCAGGGGAACGATGCCGTGACTGAACGGCAAGCTATCTCAAAAAACAATAGAAGGAGAGGAAGAGATGGGCTATACGGTAACATTGATCCCCGGCGACGGCATCGGCCCAGAGGTGATCGGGGCGATGCGCCGGGTCATTGAAGCTACAGGGGTCCCTATTGAGTGGGATGTACAGGAGGCGGGGGAGGCGGCCATCCAGAAATACGGCACACCCCTTCCGGAGCAAGTGTTGGAATCGGTGCGCCGCAACAAGGTGGGCATCAAGGGGCCCATCACGACCCCGGTGGGCGGAGGCTTTCGCAGCGTAAACGTCACCCTGCGTAAGGCGCTGGACCTCTACGCCAACCTGCGCCCGGCCAAGTGGCTCAAGGGCGTGCCCTCGCGCTACGAAGGCCTGGACCTGGTGGTCGTGCGCGAGAACACCGAATGCCTCTACGCTGGCATAGAGCACGAGGTCATCCCCGGCGAGGCGGCAGAGGCCATCCGCATCATCACCCGCCGGGCCTCCGAGCGCATCGTGCGCTTTGCTTTTGAGTATGCCCAGGCCAATGGCCGCAAGTTGGTGACTGCCGTGCACAAGGGCAACATCCTCAAGCTCACCGACGGCCTCTTCTTGCG
>DAOTVR010000317.1:0-2130 GCA_034436315.1 Anaerolineae bacterium | reverse complement strand
AATTTGGTGCAGAGCCTATTGCGCCTAACAAAGCCTACTGTTAGGGGAGCGGGTGTGGATAGGCCTCCAATCGTTACGCTTGATCTTGGCGAGGCTATACGATTGCCATCGTGCATAATAGCTAGGGTAGAGCCTGAACTCGGCCCGCTATTTTCTCCGAATGATCTCACCCCATACCTTGGGAAGGTTCATGTTGAAATCTGGGAGGCGAAGGATGTGTGACCTGCTGGCCTCCACCAATAGCTAGCGGTATTTGGAGGAGACGAGCGCAGTGCCGGGTTATCGTTGGCAACCAGACTTTGTAATCCAAATAGGGGGGAGAGACCTCACAAGGTATTGCTTGGCCTGGGAGTTGACAGACACCGAAGAAGGTCTCAGTTCAATTCGTGCGGATTTTTGGAATTTTGGAACGGAGAAGCTCACGGAGAAGGAGATCACTATCAGGTGGGGATATCAGGGCAATCTCTCAGAGCCGGTCACGATGCGCATTAAGGAGCACACAGAGCTGTACGATATCAAAGGCCTCAGGTTCTCGGTTGTCGCCTATGATGCCTTAGAGCGGCTCACTGGTGTGAGCGCAACTGGCCTTTTTAGGGATGACAATGTGAGAGAAGCAATCAAAACTATAGGGCAACTGGTGGAGCCCAAGCTAAATGTTACCGTCGATGGAGAAAATCCAGTATTTCAAAAGGAGCATAGATTATCCATAACCAACGAACGTCTTGTAGATGCCCAGAAGCGGTTGATGTCGCTTCTAGGCGTCCCCAAGAAGACCTCCCCTGCCCGTATGTCACACACCCTCAAGGCAATAAAACAACAGGCAAAAGGAGTAAAGCAGGCAAATTTTGACGGGTTGGTGCGGGAAGGAATTGCGATCGCTATGGGGCCATATCTCTCGAAGGACAAGACTGGGAAGTTGAACAATATCATGGAGAACATTCTTAATCAAGTTCTTTCAAAGGCTAGCGGGGACTCAGTTCGTGGTCAACTAGAGATGTATGGCGATCCTAAGTTTAGAGCCAAGACAGTGATAGAGGTGCGCAACGTTGGGAATGGGAGTGGCAAATGGTACGTCAAGACGGCGACTCATCGATGGAACCCGCACCTAGGGTATCGTGATTACGCCGACCTCATCCTCCCAGACGAGACTCCAATGGTGCAATATGCAGAAATATACAAAAGAGACGAGATATACGTAGGCCCGCGGAAACTTGATCAGCAAGGCGGGGTATATACATACGGCGTTGACGATAAGCTGGTCATAGCATTTAAGTTCACTGAGACGGTTCAATCAAGCCGCGCGGCCGGGGAGGCGGCTACCACACAGCATATCCCCATTAGCAAGGCAGAGCAGGAAGAAATTATGAAGCTGCCGGAAGGATGGGCACCGTTTTAATATGCAAGATAATATGATCATAAGCCCAGTTCCTAACCAGCTCCTACAACAAGCTGCGTTTCATATGGGCGTTGTGAGAGATGTAAAAGACCCAGAAGGTAAGGGACGCGTGAGAGTCGAGGTACCAAGTATCTGGGGGCAGGGTGAGGGGTGCTGGTCTTATTGGTGCGAAGTCTGTTCCTTCCCAGTGGGGTCTGCATACCAGAAGGGCGACCATGGCGTTTGGTGGGTGCCTGTTCCAGGAGAGCGCGTATTAGTTGGTTTCATCGCCGGACAACATCAAGGCGCTTTTTGCATACCTGGCCCAATATGGCAGTGGGACGATAGAAAAGGCGAGCAGGTTGTGCCTACAGAGGTTCACGCTGTAGAGGATGAGGACGATCGTCGTGCCACTAGGCTACGAATCATCAAGAGCGAGGCCGGGCATACGATCCTCATGGACGACGCGGGCACAGAAGAGGCTATGGCCGTTGTGGATTGGTCTGGGGCCGGGCTCGCATGGGATTGCCCTGGTAAGAAAGAGGATGTGAAGGAAGAGAAGGGCGGGCCGTCATATGGGCGCATAGGAGAGATAAGGGAGGGCCACACTGTCTTCTCAGGAACAAATCCGTCAGCATCGCAGTTGTCAAAAACGGGTATAGCGACCTTGGCGCTATTGGGCGTCAACGGAAGTGGGATGGTGAATCTAGCAAAAGATGGAGAAGATAAGTTAATCATTTTCGCCTGTAAAAACA
>DAOTVR010000316.1:0-5193 GCA_034436315.1 Anaerolineae bacterium | reverse complement strand
TTACGAGGATTTCCGCGTCCTTCGTGGCCCCGAGATGCTCAGTTACCATCGCCGGGCGCGCCATGAGATCGGCGGCGCTCTAAGCGTGTGGGCTGCGCGCCCCGATATAGAGCTTGTGCCCACCTATAGTGCCTGCTCGCGTACGTCGGGGGGCACATTGGCCTCTCCGGATTGGCGGCGCATTGCCGAGGAGTTCCTCGGCGCCCTGCGCCAGGCGCCGCCGGTAGACGCCGCCTACTTCTCCCTACACGGGGCGATGGCCGCGGAAGACGAGGACGACCCCGAGGGGTATCTCCTACAGGAGGCGCGCCGGATCCTCGGCGAGCATATCCCCTTCGTGGCTTCCTATGACCTCCATGGCATCCTCACAGAGCGTATGGTCCAGCACACCGATGCCTTTGTGTGCTTCCATACCTACCCCCATGTGGACCTCTTTCAAACGGGCCAGCGCGCCGGGCGGGTCCTGTTGCGCCTCTTGGATGGCGAGATCAGGCCAGTCACGGCCAAGGTCTATATCCCCGCCCTGGTGCGCGGCGACGAGCTGATCACCGAGACCGGCTCCATCGGCCACGCCGTCCGCGCGGCCCAGGAGATCGAGCGCAGCGCCGGGGGGATCTCGGCCGGGCTCATGTGGGGTAACCCTTTCACCGACGTCCCCGCCCTGGGCACCAACGCATTCGCCATCATAGATGACGACCCTGCCCGCGCCGAGCGCGAGGCCTTGCGCTTGGCCGAGCTCTTTTGGGAACACCACGAGAAGATGCAGGTGCCTCTGATCGGCTTGGACGAGGCCCTGCGCTTGGCTATGGAGAGGGTGGAGGGCACTACAGTCCTGGTGGACGCCGCCGATGCCCCCAGCTCCGGCGCGCCCGGTGATTCCAACGCCATTCTCAAGGGGTTGCTCGCGCGAGGGTATACCGGCGAGGCCTTGATCCCCATCGTAGACCCCGAGGCGGCGCGGGCGGCTTTCGCCGCGGGAGTGGGTAGAACGGTGCGCGTCCGCGTGGGCGGGGCTTTTGATCGCGGCCGGCATAGCCCCATTGAGGTGGAGGGCACTGTGCAGATGCTCTCCGATGGGCGCTTCAAGCCCGAAGCCCCCGGCGAGCTCTGGGATTCTGGCCCAACCGCCGTGCTAAAGGTTGGCTCCATCACGCTTATCGTCACCAGCCGCGCCGTCAGCCTACATGATCGTTCGCTCTTCTACGCTCACGGCCAGGACCCAACCAAGTTTGACCTGGTGGTGGTCAAATCCCCCCATTGTCAGCATCATATGTTCAAGGCCTGGGCCGCGCGCTATATTGATGTGGATGCCCCCGGCTCGACCAGCGCCAACTTGCGCAGTCTGGGACACAAACGTTGCCCGCGGCCGATCTTCCCCCTGGACGAAGGGGTGACCTTCACGCCCCAGGTCAAGCTTTTCAGGCGGCCCAGAGGATGAACTCTTCTGGGGGTTGATGTGTTGTCCGAGGGGCCGGCAAGCAGCTCGCAGGCAGGTGACCCTGGCATTCGGGCGGATGTCCTGTGCTTTTGACAGCATGACCCGTTCGGGGGTAAAATTCAGATTGTTACAGTCCGATTATAGTGATCGTGTAAAGGGGTATTGTATGAAACGCGTGACTCGCCGCCTTTTCCTTCGCGGGGTGATCGTCCTCGGCACGGGGGCTGCCCTTGCCGCCTGTGCGCCGGCTCCCACGCTGGAGCCAGGCCCCCCCGCCAGCCCCACCGGGGTCGCTGGGGTGTCCGGCGCCCGCCCGGCCAGCCCTTCGCCGCAGCCTGTAGCCACTAGCACGCCGTCTGTTCCCAGCGCCACGCCGCTCGCCAAGGCGCAGACGCCCTCGGCCGTGCCTGCCGGAGCCGCTTACCTCGCCGTCGCCCGGGGGACCAGTCCCGCCGAGATCACCATGCGGGCCATCGCTGCCATCGGCGGGATGGAGCGCTTTGTCAAAAAGGGCTACGACGTGATCGTCAAGCCCAATATCTGCAACGCCAACCACGGCCCCGAATACGCCTCTACGACCAATCCGGAGGTGGTGGCTACCCTGGTCAGGCTGGCCTTGGGTGCGGGGGCCAAGCGCGTGCGGGTGATGGACTATCCTTTCTCCGGCAGCGCCCAGGCCGCTTACGCCCGCTCGGGCATTGAGGAGGCCGTCAAGGCTGCCGGCGGGGAGATGGAGGTGATGGCCCCGATGAAGTTCGTGGAAACTGCCATCCCCGCCGGATTAGACCTCAAGTCCTGGCGCTTCTACCAGCCCATTTTGGAAGCGGACCTGGTGATTAACGTGCCCATTGCCAAGGATCACGGCCTGGCGCGGCTCACCTTAGGGGGCAAGAACCTTATGGGCACCATTGAGAACCGCCCGGCGATCCACCGCAACCTCGGCCAGCGCATCGCCGACATCACCTCGCTGGTCAGGCCACAACTGACCGTCGTGGATGCTGTGCGCATCTTGGTGGCCAACGGCCCCACGGGCGGAAACCTGGACGACGTCAGAGAGACCAATACGGTTATCGCCAGCCATGACATCGTGGCCGCCGACGCCTACGCCACCACCCTCTTCGGCCTGAGGCCTGAGGACATCTCTTATATAGTCGCCTCGGCCAAGATGGGCCTGGGCACGATGGACCTAAGCAGCATCCGGATTGAAGAGCTCAATGTCTGAGGATACCCGCAAGCGGTTGAAGGGTGAAGGCGGAAGGATGAAGGATGGGAAAAGCACCTTCATCCCGAATCCCTCATCCTTTATCCTTCCCCACCGGGTCGTCCAAGGGCTGGCCCTGGCGCTGTTTCTCGGGCTGGCGGTTTATTCCTGGCGTGGCCTGCGCGCGCCCGCGCCGGCGAGCACCCTCTTGCACCTGGATCCCCTAGCGGGGCTGGCGGCGATGCTCGCCGCGCGGCGCTGGCTGGTGGCCTTTATCCCCGCGCTGGTGCTGGTCATAGGCGGCCTCTTCCTGGGGCGCTTCTGGTGCGGCTGGCTCTGTCCCTTGGGCGCGTTACTAGATTGGCTCTCCCCCCATCCTCTGGCGGGGAGGAAGCCAGACCCCTCCTCGCGTTGGCGGGGCGTCAAATACGGCTTGCTCTTCTTGACCCTCTTCGCCGCCCTCTGGAGGAATCTCACGTTGCTCTTCCTGGACCCGCTGACCATCTTCCTGCGCAGCGTGGGCGCGCTGCTCCTTCCGGCCCTCAACTGGCTGATCACCCAAGCCGAGGTTGGCCTTTATCGGGTCACCTTGCTGCGCGGCGCGCTGGAGACGATAGACACGGCGCTGAGGGGCGCGCTGCTCAGCTACAAACAGCCCTATTACGGCGGGATAGCGCTTTTCGCCCTCGTCTTGGGCGGCGTCTTGGCCTTTGGCCTGGTAGCGCGCCGCGCCTGGTGCCGCTATCTCTGCCCGCTCGGCGGGCTGCTCGCTTTGATCAGCAAGGCTTCTTGGCTCAAACGTCGCGTGACGGAGGATTGCGTGAGCTGCGGGGCCTGTGCCCGCAAATGTCCGATGGGAACGATTGATGATCGTAAGGGCTACGCCAGCGATAGCGGTGAATGCACCCTCTGCCTGGATTGTGCCTCGGTGTGCCCAAAAGACGCGATCCGCTTCGGCCCAGATTGGCGCGTGGATCGGGGCTGGGCCTACGACCCCTCGCGGCGCCAGGTGTTAGGGGCCTTGGGGGCAAGCCTAGCCGGAGTGGCCCTGCTTAAACTCGGCCCTAGGGCACACCATCCCTACCCCTATCGCCTGCGGCCTCCTGGCGCCAAGGAGGAAACACTGCTCTCCGCTTGCATCCGCTGCGGCGCTTGCTTAACCGTCTGCCCTACGCACGGCTTGCAGCCCAGCTTGGCTCAATCGGGCTTGGAGGGGTTGGGCACGCCGATCTTGGTGCCTCGCCTGGGACATTGTGAATACTCCTGCACGGCCTGCGGCCAGGCCTGCCCTACAGGGGCTATCCCTCGCCTGACCCAGCCCGAAAAGCTCCTGCACCCCATCGGCAAAGCCTATGTTGATCCCAAGATCTGCATCCCGTGGTCGGGCCGGGGGGATTGTATCGTCTGCGAGGAGATGTGCCCCTTGCCCGAGAAGGCCATCTTCCTCCGAGAAGCTCCCTTCACCGATAACCACGGGGAAACGCACACCTTCCTGGCCCCCGTGGTGCTCCATGAACGCTGTATCGGTTGCGGCCTGTGCGAGAGCAAATGCCCAGTGAACGGCGAGGCGGCCATCCGCGTTATGGTAGACCCGATGTCGTGACTTGGTGATCCGTTATCAGCCGTCAGCGTTCAGCCATCAGCAAATAGCTGATAGCTGATAACTGAAAACTGTCGACTGATTACTGCTTTCCCAGCCCGTCGCTGGCCACACGGGCCACGGTCGGCAAGGGCCGCTCCTCCGGCCAGGGGAAGCTCCAGCTGATCCCCGGCAGAAGGTCAAAGAAATCGTCGGGCAGATCGGCCTCTCCCTCTGGATCCAAGCAAACGCCCCAAGCAAAGGTGTCCGCGCTAAAGACCACCCGTCCCAGCTCGCGAGTGACGCTCACCTTCGCCTTGGGCCAGGCAATCTCCTTATAAGGGGCCATCAGCAGGCGGTTCTGGCGTAGCACCCGTCCCCAGCGCAACAGTGCGGCGTAGGCGACGGTCTCCCGATAGCCCTCTTTCTCCCATTCTGCCAGGGGAAATTGCCCCAGGAGCGTACAGGCATTGGGGGCCAGGTTGGCTTGCACGGCCCACTGCCTCTTGGCCCGGCCGTCGATCCGCGCCAGGCCGAAACAGGCGTCGCCACGCCAGGGTTCCAAGGTGTCGTTCACCCCGAGAATGAGTACCTGATCGCCCTCAACTGCGGGGATAATCTGCAGGGGATCAAAGGCCCGCCGCACGGGATGATAGGCCAGCTTGCGCCGCAGGTAGTAATCCACGATGGTCCAGCCGTGGGTCGCCGGCCAGGAATCGCTGTACATCCAAAAGATGGCCGAGGAGGTGCTGAACATGCGCCGGCGGAAATTATTGACATATTCCACCAACGCCTCGGCCTGCAAGGCCGCGCTGTAGAAGGCGTAATCCTCCAGGGATAGCTTCTGCGGCTCCAGGCCGAGCCAGCGGGCGAACCACGCCTCAATCATCAGGCCCTCTGGCCGCACGGCGATCTCGTTATCGTGGTACTCCCAGCTCGGCGAGAGGTAATAGCGTTCATCCTCAGGTAAAAACT
>DAOTVR010000315.1:0-1923 GCA_034436315.1 Anaerolineae bacterium | reverse complement strand
GATAGACGCCTTTGACGCCCACTTGCGCCCGGGCAGCCCGGCGATCGACGCCGGAACGAGTATCGGCGCGCCACCAGACGACTTTGATGGTCGCCCTCGCGACGCGCACCCGGATATCGGGGCTTATGAGTGGTGGCAAGCGACGAACCTGGCCTATCTGCCGTTCGCCGTCCACTGAACGTGCCCTTACCGCCGGATTTGTTAGTATGTTTCGGGGAAGACGCCCCCAGCCCTCACGGGCATGCTAAGAACGATTCACACATTGGAGGTGCATTGAGAGAGTCAGCGCGCACGCTTATCAGCTGCCTGGCTGGGGCCATCGTCCTCGGGCTAACCTTGGCCTGCCAGAGCCAACCCAAGACATCAAAGGGCCTCCAGCCCCTCGGCCCCTCGCCGACCTTGCAAGCAAGCCCTACACTCACGGCGACGGCCCCGGAGATAGCCTCTTCTTTCGTTGGGGCCAGTGAAAAAACCCGGACTCCAACATCGCTTTTACGAGCACAGGCCAACTTGCCGCTTGTCTCCAATGTACAGTCAACGCCTATAACGTCCGCAAGCCCTACACTTACCTTTGTGCCCTCGCCGACGCCCACACCCACCCTCCCCTGGCCGGAGCCGTTGGAAAAGCCGGGGCGCAGCAAGCTTGGCCTGCACGTGCAATGGAACAATTCGCCCGAGATCATGGAGTTCATCCGCCGCATGAAGCCGGCCGTAGTTAAGAGCGTAGGGGATCTGGGTTTCCTCGCCGAGGTGAAGGCCGTCTCTCCCTCTACAGTGACGGTTGCCAGGCTGCTCAACAGCTCACTCAGCATGGAAGGTGATCCGGTCGCTGCCGCTCGATCCTTTGTTGCCCAGAACCTGCCCGAATACCGGCGTCATCCGGCAGTGGACTATTGGGAGGGATTGAACGAGCCGGGGATACAGGGACGGATGGAATGGTATACCGCCTTTGAGATGGAGCGTGTGCGGTTAATGGCCGAACATGGCCTGCGTTGCGCCGTAGGAGCCTTCTCCACCGGCGTGCCGGAATGGGAGGAATTCGCCGCCTTTTTGCCGGCCATTGCGGTGGCGCGAGACTATCAGGGTATCCTCACGCTCCATGAGTACGATGCCCCGACTCTAGACCGCTCGGTAGGAGCTAGCCTGCCGGGGCACCCGGCCTACGCCAACCGCGGAGCCTTTGCCCTACGTTACCGCTGGTGGTACGAGGATTTCCTCAAGCCCAAGGGCTTGGTGCTCCCGCTGGTGATCTCCGAAGCAGGGATTGACGGCACCATTCCCAACCGTCCAGGCCCACAGGGTCGCGGTTGGCAAGACTTCAGGAGCTATTGGGTGGAGCAAGGATTGGCCGATGAGGGCATCAAAGCCCTGTTGAGGCAATTGTCCTGGTACGATGCCCAGCTCCGACAAGACCCTTACGTGATCGGCTTTGCCGTCTTCACCGCCGGGGCGATGACCCGAGAATGGGCCAGCTACGACATCACCTCCGTCCTGCGCCACATTGCCACCTACATCGTTGTCCCCGCTGCCCGGTGATCTCCCTACGACCAGCGCACACAAATCCGCTTAATCGTCCAGCCTGACGATCAGCCAGGGCACGAGCATCTCGTCGGGGGTTAAGCCGCCGTGACGCCCGCGTATCTTGAGCCGCAACTTGCGGTGATCAAGATAATGCTGGCCACGCGAGATGACATGGAAATGCCCCAACCGCGGCAGCGACTCGGGCGCAGGAGGACTCCCCCCAAAGAGACCCGCCCGGATAACCTCTCGGGAACGGCGCACGATGTAATCCTGCCCCAAAGCTCCTTGAATCGCCTGCAGCGATTCCTCATTATCTCCGCCAAAACAATACAAATAGGCCGCCCGCGACTCGCCAGCATACGGTAACAGAAGTTCACGTCTTAACACGGGATCCTCCTCCGT
>DAOTVR010000314.1:0-10738 GCA_034436315.1 Anaerolineae bacterium | reverse complement strand
GGTACGTTGAGCACCTGGCTTTCTATGGGCAATTCCGTTCCTGGCTTGGCACCAGTGTGGACGATGATCTTTTTCTCCATGCCGTTTCTCCCTACATAAGCTTACGTGCGTCATCAAAGCGCATGGGCATATAATAGACCACCCTCAGCGGCTGTCAACGCCAGATGCGTTTGCCGCTAACATATGCTACAATAAGGGACACGCTTTGCCCGCTTCGGGCCACAAGGGATAGAAGGGTGATCATTCTCACGAGGGTTGAGGAAGATGAATTACCTGCGCACGGTGATCCTGGGCTTGCTGCGAAGGGATAAGCTTTACGGGTATCAGATCAAAAAAGCTCTACAAGGCAGCCCTTTCAGAGATTGGGCGGGGTTTCCGGATGTTTCACCCTATCCGGAGCTGAACCGCCTCCTCGCCGAGGGCCTCGTAGAGAGCCTGAATGCCCAAGCCGCGGCCGGCCGACCGGCTCGCATCCTCTATCGCCTCACTCCAGCAGGGAACGAGGAACTCTTGCGGGCGCTCCGCGAGGCCTGGCGCGAGATGGGGCCTGAACGCCTACCCCAGGACATCGCCTTGGCCTTCATGGACGCCTTGCCCCATGATGAGCTGGTCGGCGCCCTACGGAGGCGATTGGAGCGTCTAGAGGAGGAAGCACGCCGCCTCCAAGATGAGCGCGAATGGGCGCGCGCCTTGCTAGAGCGCGTGCAAGCAGGTCTACGGCCCCAGCCTCCTACACCACGGCCGGCGCCCTCTCTTGTGCGACGCCGGCCCCGACGGGCAACCAAGGGCCAGGGGGCCTTCACGTTCGTCCTACATAGCCATCTGCCCTATTGTCGTATGGCTGGCCGTTGGCCTCATGGTGAGGAGTGGATCCACGAGGCCATGGCCGAGACCTACGTGCCTTTACTGAACGCGCTGTATGACCTGCGCGAGGAGGGCGTCGATTACCGCCTGACCCTCAGCCTGACCCCCGTGCTGGCCGAGCAATTGGCCGACGCCGATATCGGCCGCCATTTTCTCCATTACCTCGAAGGGGAGATCCTGGCCGCCGAGCGCGACATCCCCCGTTTCGGCGAGATGGGCAACGATCACCTGGAATACCTAGCGCGCTTTTATTACCAGTATTACTCACAGGTCAGGGATTCCTACCTCAACCGTTTCGGCAGGGATCTCATCACCGCCTTTCGGCGCTTGCAAGACGAGGGCTATCTGGAGATCATCACCTCCGCGGCGACGCACGGCTATTTGCCGCTTTTGGCCCGCGATTCCTCCATCTACGCCCAGTTGCGTGTTGGCGTGGAAAGCCACCGGCGACTCTTTGGCCGCCCGCCGCGCGCTGTTTGGCTGCCCGAATGCGCTTACCGTCCGGCTTACGTAGACGAGGACGGCACGGTGAGGCCGGCCCTGGAGGAATTCCTGGCCCCCCTGGGGCTTACCTGCTTCTTTGTAGAGACCCACGCCATTGAGGGCGGCCGCCCGGTGGGCAAGGCCGCCGGCGAGGTGGCCATCGGCCCTTATGGGCTGATCACCCGTCCCTATGTTATCCCCACCAGCGCCGAGGCCGGCCCCGGCGGTACGACCTTCCAGGCCTACTACGTCGTGGGCAGCGCCCGAGGCTTGACCGAGCCGCCCGTCGCCGTGATCGGCCGCAATAATCGCACCGGCCAGCAGGTCTGGTCCGCTGACATGGGCTACCCTGGCGATGCGGATTACCGCGAGTTCCACAAGAAGGACGACGAATCGGGCCTCCAATACTGGCGGGTGACAGGGCCCAAGGTGGACCTGGGAGCCAAGGATTATTACCACCCCGATTGGGCCGAGGGCAAAGTCCACGGACACGCGCAGCACTTTGCCGGGCTGGTGGAACAGCTCCTGTGCGAGTATCACGCCCAAAGCGGCAAGTACGGCCTCATTTCGGCCAACTACGATACCGAGCTTTTCGGGCACTGGTGGTTTGAGGGGATCACCTGGATCAAGGAGGTGCTGCGCAAGCTGGCCGCAAGCGAAGTCGTTGACCTGACCACTGCCAGCGCCTATGTGGCCGAGAATCCACCCGAGGAGGTGATGGTGGTGCCCGAAAGCTCCTGGGGCGTCGGGGGGACGCATTGGACCTGGGATAACCCCGAGACCCATTGGATGTGGCCCCTGATCCACGAGGCCGAGCGGCGCATGGAGCGCCTCGTCAAGCGTTATCCGCAAGCGGGGGGTGAGGCCCTAATAGCCCTCAATCAAGCAGCGCGCGAGCTATTGCTCTTGGAATCCAGCGATTGGCCCTTCCTGGTCACCACGGGCCAGGCCAAACAGTATGCCGCCGAGCGCTTTCATAGCCACCTGTCGCGCTTTCAGCAACTGGCCGACATGCTGGAAGCCGGGGCCGTTGCCGAGGCCCGCGCCCGCGCGGAGGAGCTCTACGAGTTGGATAAGCTCTTCCCCGATTTGGACTATCGCTGGTTGAGAGAGAGGCAGGGAAAAGCGAACGATCACGCAAGGTAATCTTTTGCATAGGAGCCCAAAGGATGATTCGCAATCAATGGTATGTTGTCCTGGAATCCAAAGAGGTCAAGCCCGGTAAGCCCCTGGGCGTGACGCGCATGGGCGAGAAACTGGTCTTTTGGCGCGATGGCGCGGGCAAATTGGGTTGCCTGCGCGACCTCTGCGCGCACCGCGGAGCGGCCTTGAGCTTGGGCAAAGTTTGCGGAGAAAATATCCAGTGCCCCTTTCATGGCATCCAATATGACGCCCTCGGCCGCGGGCGCGTGATCCCCGCCAACGGCATGAACGCCCCCGTTCCGGAGCGCTACAAGGTCCTCTCTTACCCCACCTACGAGGCGCACGGTTTCATTTGGCTCTGGTGGGGCGAGAACCCGCCGGAGGAGCTCAAGCCGCCGCGCTTCTTTGAGGACATTGACGAACAATTCAGCTATAGCTCGGCGCACGATCCCTGGCCCGCGCACTATTCGCGAGTCATTGAGAATCAATTGGATGTGGTGCACTTGCCCTTTGTGCACGATAACACCATTGGCCGCGGCAACCGTACCCTGGTCAACGGGCCGGTTGTACACTGGGTAGATCCCGACCTAATGTTCGTTTATGTTTATAACGAGGTAGATCGCGGCCAGAAACCGCTCAAGCCGGAGGAGATCCCCGCGCCCCATGGCCCCTTCCGCTTGGCATTTCTCTTTCCCAACCTCTGGCAGAATCACATCAGCGAGGACGTGCGCATCGTGGCCGCCTTCGTCCCCGTAGATGATGAGCACACCTTATTGTACCTGCGCTTCTATCAGAAGTTCGTGCGTGTGCCGCTTCTACGCGAGCTTTTAAACGCCCTGGCGATGCCCTTTAACCTCTACGTGGCCCACCAGGATCGGCGGGTGGTAACCACCCAGCGGCCCAAGCCTTCGGCGCTCAAGATGGGCGAAAAGCTCATCCAGGGCGACGCTCCCATCGTGGCCTATCGCACGCGCCGCCAGGCATTGCTGGAGATGGCCACCAAGGAGGGCCACGTATGAAGCAGCGCAGCTCCTTGGCCATCCTCTTCGTGTACGTGATCGTTGAATTGCTGGGCTATAGCCTGATCCTGCCCCTTTTGCCCTACTATGCCACGGCCTTTGGTGCGCAACCCGCCCTGGTGGGATTGTTGGGGACGGCTAACGCCCTGGCCCAGATCATTGGCGCGCCGCTCATCGGGCGCTTCTCAGATCGTTACGGGCGACGCCCGCTACTGATCTTGGGCACCGCAGCCAGCCTGGCGGCTTTTGTGATGCTCGGTTTGGCCCGCTCGCTACCGCTCCTGTTCCTCAGTCGCATTTTCGATGGTTTCCTGGGCGGCAACATCTCCCTGGCCCAGGCGTATATCACTGACATCACTGATGAGAAGAGCCGCGCGAAGGGACTGGGCATCATCGGCGCGGCCTTTGGCATCGGCTTTATCATCGGGCCGGCCATGGGTGGCCTGCTCAGCCGTTGGGGCTATGACGTGCCCGCCTTTGCCGCCGCCGGCCTTTCGGCCATCAACCTCCTCTGGATTCTGCTTTCCCTGCCCGAGTCGCTCACGGCGGAACGGCGTGCGATCCTGGCCATGCACCCCCGGCCACCTATCACTGCGCGGGCGCTCTTGGAGGCCCTGCGCCGCCCTCGCGTCGGGCCGCTTCTGCATACCCGCCTCTTTTACAGCTTGGCCTTCGGCATCTTTCAGGCCAATTTCGCGCTCTTTGCCCTATATCGCTTGGGGTTGGAATCCCAATCCACAGGCTATATCCTGGCTTACGTGGGGCTGCTGGCCGTCTTGGTGCAGGGCGTAGCCATCGGGCGGCTGACGGCTCGCTTCGCCGAGAGGCAACTGATTTTCATGGGCGTGATCCTGATGACCCTCGCCCTTTTTGCTTGGGGCTTCGTGCCCAACGTGCCTTTGTTGCTGCTCGTCTTAGCCCCCTTAGCGCTGGCCGGCGGAACCCTGAACACGGTGCTCAACAGCCTGCTCACCAAGGCCGTGGCTGCCGATGAGGTAGGTGGCACGTTGGGCCTCTCGGCGGCGCTACAGAGCCTGGCCGGGGTGATCGCTCCTGCCTTAGGCGGCTTGCTGCTCCAAAGGCTGGGAGCCTGGGCCTTGGGGGTGAGCAGCTCGCTCATCATGGCGTCTCTGATCGCCTTTACCTGGTGGCACCTCCTGGTGGAGAAGCCAACCCAAGCTGGCCCGCTCCCCCAGGCACAGGGGTAGCCTCTCAAAACTCGGGAGCTGATGACTTTGGCCGCGTTATTCTGGATCATCATCGCCTTTGGTGTGGGATCGCTCCCCTTCGCGGTCTGGTTGGGGAGGATTTTCGCGCGGGCCGACGTGCGCCAATACGGCGATGGTAACCCCGGCGCGGCCAACGCCTGGCGTGCCGGCGGCTGGCGCGTTGGCCTGCTGGCCGGGCTTTTGGACTGGCTCAAGGGCGCGTTGCCGGTGGGCCTGGCCTACTTCGTGGGCCGGCTCAGCGGGCCGGGGCTGGTGCTAGTGGCCCTCGCACCCCTTCTGGGCCATGCCTTCACGCCGTTCCTGGGCTTTCGCGGCGGAAAGGCGGTGGCGGTTACCTTTGGCATCTGGACCGGCCTGTTGCCCGGCGGAGGCCCGATCACCTTGGGTTTACTGCTCACCCTATGCTACGTGGTGCAGACCAACGATGCCTGGGCGGTGATGCTGGCCCTGTTGCTCTTTCCGGCCTACCTGCTTTGGCGCGGTGTAGGGGCAGAGCTCCGGATCATCTGGGCGGCAAACATCGCTCTCCTGGCCTGGACGCACCGTCGGGCCCTTCCCCAGCGGCCACGGCTCAGGCCCTGGCTCAGCAAAGCCCTGAGGTTAGGCCCATGAGCGGCTTCTGGCTCCAGCATCAGGCCTCTTTGGTCGTCTTTCTGGCCGTTATCCTCTTGATCATCCTCGGCAACCTGCTGACCATCCGGCGGATGGAGCGTTACCCCGCGCCCCCTCGCCAGCCATTTCTTTCCGTGCTCATTCCGGCGCGCAACGAGGAAGCCAACATCGGGGATTGTCTGCGCTCCCTTCTGGCCCAGGAGTACCCCTCCTACGAGGTGCTCGTCCTGGACGATCATTCCACCGACCGCACGCCGGAGATCATCCGCAGCCTAGCCGCAGGCGAGGAACGGCTCAAGCTGCTGAGCGGCGCCCCCCTACCTCCCGACTGGTTGGGCAAACATTGGGCCTGTCACCAACTCGCCCAGGCCGCACAAGGGGAACTGCTGCTCTTTACCGACGCCGACACCCGCCATCACCCTTACACGCTCAGGGACGCCGTGGCCGCCCTATTAGCCGAGGGGGCCGACATGCTCACCGCTTTTCCCCGTGAAGAGATACACTCTTGGGCTGAAGTGCTGGTGGTGCCCGGCTTTTACTGGAGCCTGTTCTCGTTCATGCCGCTCTTCCTGGCCCATCACCTGCGCTGGCCTCAACTCTCTACGGCGATTGGCCAGTTCATGCTTTTTCGTCGCTCGGCTTTCCAGCAGATCGGCGGCTACGCGGCGATCCGCCAGCAGGTCACCGACGACGTGGCCCTAGCCCGGAGGATCAAGGCGGCGGGGCTGCGTTGGCGGCTCGTGGATGGCACCGGGCGGGTGCGCTGCCGAATGTACCGCAACGTTTCCGAGGTGTATGAGGGCTTTAGCAAGAACCTTTTTGCGGTCTTTGATTACCGCATCATATCCTTTGTCTTCGTCTGGCTTTGGCTTCCGTTGCTCTTCTGGGAGCCGTTTGTCGTATTAGCGCTCGTGCTGGCCGGGGCACCTTTGTCGGGGCTGTCGTTAGCCCTGGCCCTCATGGCTATCGCGGAGTCATTAGTTGTCTGGGGGATTCCCTACTATAGGCTAGGCTTCCCCCTAGGCGCGGTGCTAGCCTATCCTGCCAGCATCATGCTAATGGCCTTCCTCGCCGGGCGATCACTGGTGTTGGCCCTGAACGGACACTCCACCTGGAAGGGGCGTAGGCTGATCCGCCCCCGCATACGCTGGATCTAGGCCGCTTTCTGGAACTCGCCCCACACGGAAGAGCCCTATGAGCCGGACAAGCTCGTCCCCGAAGTGGACTATCGCCAGCGTACAGGGCGATAGGATGATGTGCCAGGCCGGAAGGTTTACCTGCTACCGTTTGCGCTGCAACAGCCCCACGCTATAGAACTCGTAGGACGCGGCCCGGTCGGGGACATCGACTACATGCACCGTGAAGCGGGCCGGCAGGCCGTTATCCGGGCAATGCGTAGTCCACCAGTTGCGGTAGGCGCGGAAATACGCCGCGCGCAGGCGCTCGATTTCCTGCTGATAGCCAGCGGGATCGGTGAGCGGGTTGGGGCTTTTGGGCTGGCAGCCAAAGACGTGCATTTCAATGAAATCAACCTCGCTCAGCGATTGGCAGATGCCCGCCTCACGCAGCCACTTTTCCCAGCATTGAAACACGAGGGGAATCTCGCGCTCCGGGTCCATGGTCACCAATTCTTCCAAGCCGAGCACGCCCTTGGCCGAATAACCGCCGGTAAGCCCCGAGAAGTAAATGCGCAAATCGCCATCGGGCTGTTCCTCAGTCACCAGGCTGGAAAGAACGGGCGTTTCGCCCTCATAGTAATAGGTGATCTTGCCGCGCTTCTTGACATTAAAGGCCATGCGACCCTCCTGAAATGACACGATATCTAAAACACAAGCAAACTGGCTGTATCATAGATAATCCATACAGCTCGTCAAGCGCATCAGCTTGACGAGCTATTCCAAGGGCGTTATAGTTTTTTGCGTTGTCCACCGAAGCGAGCAATTCCAGAGAGGGGCGCTTTCATGGACGTCTACGAAGGACGCGAGAGGCCTTTATATCAACGTGTCGTCGACGATATCATCGCCCAGATCGCCGCCGGCGTATGGCGTGCGGGTGATAGATTGCCCAGTGAGCGGGCGCTATGTGAGCGTTATGGGGTAAGCCAGATCACCGTGCGCCGCGCCCTACGCGAGTTAGCCCACGCCGGGCGCGTCTATAGCCACCATGGTCTAGGCTGGTTTGTCAATGCGCCCTCGCCGCCAGTTGCCCGCTCCCACGAAGTGACGCTCATCCTGCCTGATCTAGATTGGTTGATGGCTCCGTTGGCGCGCGCACTCAACGATGCACTGGGACCGGCCCATGTAGCCCTACGCCTGGCTTTCACGGACGGCAACCCAGAAACCGAAGCACAGGTCTTCAAAGAGGCCATTGCCCAAGGGGCAAACGTCCTATTACTCGTCATAGGGGGGCAGGAAAGGCAATTATCTCAGCGATACGCTCGCCTCTTGGCCGGCACTGAGCTGCCCACCCTCCTCCTCCTGCGCGACGTGCCCGATCTAAACCTCCCCGCCGCCATCCTGGACGAGCGAGCTTGTCTTGAGAAGTTGACAAAGCACCTCCTTGAACGGGGGCATCGGCGGCTAGCCTATGCCGGCCCGGATCCCGCTCTGGTTGAGGGCCAAAGACGCTATCGCGGTTTCGCCTTTACGCTCTGGGAGCATGGCTTAGAGCTACCCTTGGATTGGGTGTTCGCAGGCGAGCTGACTCAAGAGGCGACGCGAAGGCGTTTCCTTCGTGTCTTTCAGGACTCTGAGCGACCAACTGCCATCGTCTGCGCCACCGACATTCAAGCTGCCGAAGCTATGTCCTTGTTGCGAGAGCTGAGTCTGCAATGCCCTGAGGATGTAGCTATCGTCGGTCTAGGCGACCGCGATTTTGCCCCCTTACTATCCACCCCACTGACGACCTTTAGGCTGGACCTAGAAGGCTTAGGCCGGGCCGCGGCGGCCATGACCCTTGACCTTTTGGCCGGCCGGGAGGTGAAAAGCGTGGCCATTACCGGCCAGCTTGTCATCCGCCGTAGCTGTGGGGCCGGTTTCAAGGCGTGAGCGACTCCCGCCGAACCGGCATTATCATCTCCTATGCGAGCGAGGTGCGTCGTGCTCAAGTCTCTTCTTCGGCCGCTTACCTCTAAACTGGTGCTCAAGCGGGCCGCAAGTTCCAAGGACCTTGAGGCCATTCTGGCCTGTCATGCAGCCAACTTTGGCGCGGACGATCTCGCCGGCCTGCGCGCGCATATCTTTAGCCGTCCCGGCCAAGTGCCGGAGAATTTCATCTTCGTTGAGGATACCGAGACCGGTGAAGCGGTTTCCTCAGTTAGCTTCCTACCACAAACTTGGACCTATGAGGGGATTCCCTTGAACGTCGGCGAGGTGGGCCTCGTCTCCACGAGGCCGTCATATCGCCACCAAGGTCTGGTGCGCGAGCAATTCCAAGAATACCATCGCTTGGCTTTGGAGAGGGGCTGCCTCCTCTCGGCCATCGCTGGGATAGGCTACTTTTACCGCCAGTTTGGCTACGAGTATTGCCTGCCAATGGGCGGGGGTCGTCGTCTGCGCCCTGAACAGATCCCCGAGCTCAAGGAGGGCGAGGCCTCTCCGTATCGCCTGCGTAGAGCGCAGGCGCAAGACATGCCCCTTTTACAGCGTTACTATGCCGAGTTGGTCAAGGGCCTTTGCGTCTCTTCCATCATCCCAGATGAGATTTGGCGCTACCAGGACACACAGCCGGAGGATTCGGTTGATCGCAAGGCCACTTACATCGTCGAGCGCGAGGGTATCCCGTTGGGCTATGTGCGCCTGATGGGGCGCGAGACCACACATGATGACTTTGGCAAGGGAGTGCGCATCGTTGAAGCCTTCGTGCCTCAGTACAAGGCCTGTCTAGAGGTGCTACGCTTTGCCAAACGGCTGGCCCTTGCGGAACGCCAAGAACGCATTGTCAAGGTCGAGATGGCCCTGGACATACCCCTAAACCAGGCAGCCGAGATGCTAGGCGGCGAGTGGCAACGTCCTTACGGCTGGCAAATCCGGGTGATAGATCCCCTACGCTTCCTAGCAGCCATTGGCCCGGCGTTGGAGCGCCGCTTAGAGGCGTCGCCTCTGGCCGGGCTCAGCCGAGACCTCACCATCAGCCTGCACACGGAAGCCCTTGCCCTGCATTTCGTGCAAGGCCATCTGGGTAGCGTAGAACGTCTGGCCGAGGGAACGCGCTGCGACCTAACCCTTCCCCCAAACGCAGCGCCGATGCTCTGGCTGGGCCACCGCAGCCTGAATGAGCTGATGCAATGGTACCCTGATACCTGGTGCAGGAACGCCGAGGCCAAATATCTGACCGATATCCTCTTCCCCAAGCGCCCATCTTGGATCTGCAGCGTGTTCTGACGCCACCCTCCCCACTTTGACCGGCGGCGGCTTCAGGAAAACCAAAAAGCGCGATCCAACCCCGCCTGGGATCGCGCTTTCCCATGAGGCTCAGGATAGACCAAGCAACTTAACTCGTTGGAGTCGGCGCAGGCGGCTCCGTCGGCTGGGGCACCGGAGTCGGTGAAGGGTAGAGTACGGCCCACTTGCGTACGAGCTCGGCCATCTCTGGGTCGTCAGCATACTCCGGCCCCAAAGTGATGATGTCCTCGCTGTAATCCTCAGGCAGGCCGTCAGCGGCGAAGCTGGCCTTGAGCCGACCTATCCATTCGCCCCGGTATCCTTGTTGCACGATGAGGGTGTGGCCCACCTCCTCGGGTTGTCTCATCAATTGGCGGGTCTTGCCGCCAACGATGATGTCTATGCCGGAGACCACTTGGGCCAAAGTCTTATCCTCCTCCAAGCCCAGGTGCGACAAGACGATCAGGATATCCACCTGATCGCGCAGCTCGCCAACGTATTGGCGGGCCGCCTCTACGGGGGGAAGCACGATGGCTACGTCCGAAATCCCCGGCGCCTGCGCGGCCTGGGGCTCGCTCAGGCCGATGATACCGATGCGCGCCCCCTGGCGCTCCAGAATAACGTAAGGCTGGAAGAGCGGCTTTAGGTCGCTTGAAGAGACCAGGTTAGCCGAAAGGAAGGGGAACTTGGCCTCCGCCTGCCGTTCCTTAAGTACATCCAATCCCAAGGCCAGATCCATTTGTCCCAACGTGAGCGCATCATAACCCATGAGGTTCATTGCCTCAACCATGACCCGGCCATCGGTTTGCACCGATAGCCATTGCCCCACCAGAGTGTTCCCTGCATCCAGGAGCAAGACGATCCCCTTATTCTCTGCCCGCTCCTTTTTGATCGCGGTGGCCCGACGGGCCAACCCTCCTTTAGGAACCCCTCAACCACAAGGGTCAGTCTCGCCAAAGACGTCGTTGGTGTGTAGGATGGTGAGCGTTACCGCCTGGCGCGGCTT
>DAOTVR010000313.1:0-11168 GCA_034436315.1 Anaerolineae bacterium | reverse complement strand
GGCTATAGGCCCTTGGAGGCGATGTAGTTGATCAGGTCTGCGACGCGGCAGGAGTAACCCCACTCGTTGTCGTACCAGCTCACCACCTTGACCATCTTCTCCGCCAGGACCATGCAAGAATCGGCGTCAATGATGCTGGAGCGCCGATCGCCCTTGAAGTCCATGGAGACAAGCGGCTCGTGGCATACTCCCAGGATGCCCTTCATCGGCCCGGCAGCGGCGGCGTCAAAGGCGGCGATCAAGGCCTCCTTCGTCAGCGGCTTTTCCACCTCGGCCACGAAATCCACGATGGAGACCGTCGGCGTGGGCACGCGCAGCGCCAGGCCGTCGAACTTGCCCTTGAGCGAGGGGATGACCAGGGCCAAGGCTCTCGCGGCCCCCGTAGTCGTGGGGATAATGTTCAGGGCCGCGGCGCGAGCTCGGCGAGGATCCTTGTGGGGCAGATCTACGAGCCGCTGGTCATTGGTGTAAGAGTGCACCGTGGTCATGAGGCCCCTGACGATGCCCCAGTTGTCGTCCACCACCTTGGCCGCCGGGGCCAAGCAGTTGGTCGTGCACGAGGCGTTGGAGATGATGTGATGCTTGGCCGGGTCGTAGGCCTTCTCGTTCACCCCTAGGACGATGGTGATATCCTCGCCCTTGGCCGGAGCGGTGATGATCACCTTCTTGGCTCCGCCCTTCAGGTGCAGGCCGGCCTTATCCGCGCTGGTGAAAACTCCGGAGGATTCCACCACGACCTCCACGCCCAAATCGCCCCAGGGGAGCTCAGAGGGGTCCTTTTTGGCGAAGAACTTGATCTCCTTGCCGTTCACCACCAGGCTATCGGCCTTGGCTTCAACCGCGCCCGCGAAAGGCCCATAGACCGAGTCGTAGCGCAACAAGAGGGCGAAATCGCTGGGGGTGAAGAGATCGTTGATGGCCACAACGTCTATGGAATCCGCATAGGTTTCAACCATCGCTCTGAAGGCCATCCTCCCGATACGACCGAACCCGTTGATACCGACTTTGACTGTCATCGCTCTCCCTTCTTAAACTGTGGTATTTGCTATGCTGCCCACGACGGAAACCCTACGAGGGCACATCATGAGCGCCGTAAAGGCGCAGCAGAGCCTCAGCCAACTTGTGCGCATCATGACGCCAAGGAATCTCGCGATCTACCAAGTCCTCCAGGACAACCCGGTATCCGTTTGCCTCGGCGCAATAGGGCCGGACCATCGTGCTGCCCGAATGGGGGGGCAGCTGGAAGTTCGTGTTGGAATTCACCAAAATGCAATCGCAAAATCCTGCCCCCAGGTGCGCGCATAGGGCTCTGACGTGATCCTCAGCGGTGTAATCGTCCGTTTCGCCGGGCTGCGTCGCCACATTGCAGACGTAAACCTTGAGCGCCGACGAGGCCCTGAGAGCGTTGCGGATATCGGCAACCAGCAAGTTAGGCAAGACACTAGTATAGAGACTGCCCGGCCCTAAGACGATCATCTCGGCGTGCAGGATCGCTCGGATAGCCTCGGGATAGCCCTTTGCATTGCTCGGCACAAGGTAAACGCGCTCAATTGTGCCTCTGGCCTTGGCAATGCGCGACTGACCGTACACCACAAAGGGATCCGCATTGGGATTGCCACGCTCGCGCACCTCGGCGTACAGCCGCACATTCTCTAACGTAGAGGGGAGGATCCTCCCTCGCACGGCGAGCACGTGGCTGGCTTTGGCGATGGCGCTCTCAAAATCCCCGGTGATCTCGGCCAAGGCAGCGATGAACAGGTTGCCAAAGGCGTGTCCCTCAAGCCCTGTACCGCGGCCAAAACGATATTGTAAAAGCTGGGTCATCAGTGGCTCGGCCTCGGCCAGGGCCACGATGCAATCACGCAGGTCGCCTGGGGGAAGTAACCCCAACTCCTCGCGGAGAACGCCCGAACTGCCGCCATCGTCGGCCACGGTGACGATGGCCGTCAGATCATCGGTGCGAACCTTCAGGCCGCGCAACAGGGTTGAGAGGCCGTGCCCCCCGCCGAGGGCCACAATGCGCGGGCCATGTAGACCTCCTGGCCGGCTTGCCATCTTGATGACCGACCTATCTCTATGTCCAGATGACGTTGAGCTTAAGTATAGGCCATCTCCAAGTGAAAGTCAAAGGGTTTGACTCGCCCTGAGCGCATCACCTAGAATAGCCCTGGCTTAACAAGAGCATTTTGTTTTGAGAGGGGGCCTATGAGTGTGATGGATCATGTGCGCTACCTGGCCGAGGCCATCGGCCCGCGTGGCTCAACCACCTCTAAAGAGGCCGAGGCCGCGCGCTACGCCGCCGAGGTGCTGAACAGCGCGGGGCTCAAGCCGACTACGGAGCATTTTGTCAGCGCGCGCTCCAGCTATTATCCCTACGCCCTCTTCGCCGGGCTGCTCTTGGTGGGGGAGCTTTTCTTCTGCCTTGCTGGCGGCTGGGGGGCGGCGCTGGCTTTCGCCCTGGGAGCCATCGCTTTGCTCTCGGTGCTGCTGGAGCTGGCCTTTCGCCCCAACCCCTTGCGCTGGGTCTTGCCCAAAGGCCGAAGCCAAAACGTCTGGGCGCGCATTGCGCCGAGCGGCCCAGAGCGCGAGCAGGTGGTGCTCCTGGGGCATTTGGATAGCCATCGCACGCCGCTGCTCTTTTCCTCCGATAACTGGCTGCGCTTTTTCAGGACGCTCGTCCCGCTGGGATTGGCCTCAGCGGTGATCCTGTTGCTCCTTTTCTTCATCGGCATCTTTGCCTTGAGTTTGGTGCCGCGGCTCATCTCGCTGCCCTTTGCCTTGTTGATTCTGGTCATGCTCCTGCTCATACTACAGGCCGATCTCTCTCCCTACTCCGCTGGGGCCAACGATAACGCCTCGGGCGCGGGCGTCGTGCTCAGCCTGGCCCAACGGCTCGCGGAGCGGCCCCTGCAGCATACCGCCGTCTGGGCGGTGCTCAGCGGTTGTGAGGAGGTGGGTTGTTATGGTGCAGAGGCCTTTGTCCGACAACATCGGGGGGAATTGGGCCGCGCCGCGTGGATCGCCCTGGATAGTGTCGGCGGCCAGGGGGCGACGGTGGGTTATTTGACCCAGGAAGCCTTCCTCCTGACCTCCAAGAGCGATCCTCAGCTTCTCGCCCTGGCCGGGGAGGTCGCCCGGCGCCGCCCCGAGCTGGATGCCTGTGCGCATAGTTTCCGCGGAGCTTATACCGAGGGGGCCATCGGCGAAGTACGGCCTGCGGGTGCTCACCCTCGTGGGTTTTAATCGCGGCGGGCGACTTCCGGGCTGGCATCGGCCCACAGACACGGTGGAGAACCTAGACCCAAAGGTGCTAGAGCACAGCGAGGCGTTCGTCTGGGAACTGCTCGGCGAGATGGATCGTCGGGCCGCAGGATGATCACCGCCATCTAAGGAGGGTGTATGGCCGAAGAGATTCGTTTCGTGCCCCATGAGGCCCTGCGCGAGCTTTCCGATCGCATTCAGGTGGCCTTGGGCATCCCTCGGGAACACGCCGAGGTCGTCACCGATTGTCTAGTGGAGGCCGAGCTAATGGGCCTGACGACCCACGGCATCATCCGCCTCAAATGGTATATGGATCGGATGCGCGCAGGAGGCATTAATCCTCACCCTGCCATGCGCTGCCTGCGGGATCACCCGGTTACGGCCTTGTTGGACGGCGATAACGGCCTGGGGCCGGTGGGGGGCAAGATGGCCATGGAGTTAGCTATAGAGAAGGCCGCAACCTACGGGGTGGGCCTGGTACTGATGCGCAACTGCAACCATTACGGCGTCGCCCAATACTATGCGCGCATGGCCCTGGCGCACGAGATGATCGGCCTCTCCATGACCAACGTCATCGCCGCGATGCCCCCTACCGGCGGGGCCGAGGCGCGCCAGGGCAATAATCCCTTCTCCATCGCCTTCCCCGCCGATCGGGAGCCGCCCGTGGTGGTGGATGGGGCCATGAGCAAGGGCACCTGGGGACGGCTATTTCTGTGTATCCAGCGCGGCGAGGCGCTTCCGGAAGGGCTCTATGTGGATAAGGATGGCCTCCCCACCACTGACCCACAGGCGGTGTTAGACGGCGGCTGCCTGCTGCCCATCGCCGAGCACAAGGGTTACGGCCTGGCCGTGGCCATCGAGCTTTTGACCGGGATGCTCGCCGGTTGGTCGCTGGACCACGAGGTGCCGCACCCCTATAAGGTCCTGGATAAGCCCGGCGATAACACCTACCTTATGGCTGCGATCCGCATCGACCATTTCACCGATGTCGCGGCCTTCAAGCGGCGCATGGACGAGTGGATTCGCTTCATGCGCGCCACGCGTCGGGCGCCGGGGGTGCAGCGCATCTGGCTGCCGGGGGAGATGGAGCACGTCACCCGTGCAGAGCGCCTCGCGAAGGGCATCCCCTTGCACGTCAATCAGCTGGCCGAGCTAGAGGGCCTGGCCAGGGAGGCCGGCGTGGCGGGCCTGGGCGTTTGACGCTAGCCCTCTGGCGGGCGAACGCGCCGGGGCAGGGCGGCTAGGGCAACGATCGTCGTCGCCAAGCCCAATGCCGCCGTGAGGTAAAAAGTGGGGATCAGGCCCAATTGATCGGCGAATATCCCGCTCACCGCCGGCCCGGCGACCATGCCGATGGCATAGATGGCTTGGAAGAAGCCCATCGCCGCGCCGCGCTTCTCCTCCGGCACGGCTAGCAGGGCGCTTCCCATGAGCACCGGGTAGCTCAGTCCCTGGCCTACGCCGTGGAGCAGCCGGGAAGCGATCAGCGGGCCGATAGCCGGCGTCAGGGGCACAAGCAGGGTGGATAGGGTGATCAAGGCAGAGCCTAAGGTCACCGTCCAGCGGATACCCAGGCGGGCATTGAGCTGCCCGGCCCCGAAGGCCATCAGCGTGTTGGCGGCCTGCCAGACGGACATCATCCACCCGAGCTGGGCTTTGTTCGCCCCCAGCTCGGCGGCGTAGATGGGCACAAAGCTCTGGGTCATCGCCCAGGAGATATACTGGCCGAAGAGGGCCAGGATAGAGCTGAGCAACACCAGCGGCACTTTACCTACGCCCAGAAGCGCCGAGATGGCCAGGGGCTTGCCCGAAACCCGCTCCGGCTCGCGGATGAAGGCCAATAGCCCCGTCGCGGCCAGGCCCAGGCCGATGCCCGCCCAGAAAGGCGCCCTCACCCCGGCGACCTCGGCGAGTTGCCCGCCAAGGGCCGAGGCCAGGGTCGTGCCCACTCCGCTCAGCGCGGCGGCCATCCCCGTGGCCTTGACCACCTCATCCTTAGGATAGTTGGCCACCAGGAGGACGGACAGCGGTACCCAACACCCCGCCCCCACGCCGGCCAGCCCGCGGCCCACGATCAATACCCACGGCTGAGGGGCAATGAGCATTACGGCGCAACTTAGGGCGCCGACCAACGTGCCCAGGAGCACAAAGGGCTTGCGCCGGCCCAGGCGGTCGGAGAGCACCCCTATGGGGATGCGCAGCACGAGCTGGGTGAAGCCGTAAACCCCTACGATGATCCCTACCAAGGAGAGCGTCGCTCCTAGTGAGCGAGCATAGACCGAAAGATAGGCGTTGTAGATGTACCAAGAGCTCCAGAAGAGGGGGATGCCCACCAGGAGCAAACGCCGCGTGGCGCGTTGGGCTTGGAGCGTTGCTGTCATCGGGGAGGCAGCTTCAGATGCCGCCGAAGCCGGTTGCCCCGGCGCGATATGCTCTGTTGGCCTACTCATCCAGGCGCACCTCGCGCCCCGTCTCGGCCGATTGATAGATCGCGTCCAGCACAGCCTGTACATCCAGCACTTGTTCGGGCACCACCAGGCACTCGCACTCCCCGCGCACGCAGGCGATGAAATGTTCGATCTCCTTCGTATGCGGCTTGACCTCCTTGAGGTAAACCGGAGTCACGTCCACCAGGGATTGGTGCATCTCCTTAAAGATGCGCAGCGGCGGCATATAGGCCCCGCCCTGGGTGCCCAGGATGCGCGTCTCGGAAAAGTCCTTCTCAATGTTTGCCGCCCAACTGGCCCGCAGGATGAGCGTCGCGCCGTTCTCAAAGCGCACCATGCCCACGCCCATATCCTCTACATCGAATTTGCTGGCGTCCCAATGGTCCCAGATGCTCACCACTTCCGGCCGCTTGCCAAAGGCGGCGTAGGTGGCGCCCATCACCGCCACGGGCTTGGGATTACCCATGAGCCACATGGTGTGATCCAGGGTGTGCACGCCGATATCAATCAAAGCCCCGCCGCCCTGAAGCTTCTTTTGGGTGAACGCGCCCCAGCCGGGGATGCCCCGACGGCGCATACAGGTGGCTTCACCATAATAGATATCGCCCAGCTCGCCGGCGGTGATAAAACGTTTCAGCGCTTGAGCTTCGCTGGTGAAGCGCCAATGCAGGCCGATTTGCAACACCTTCTTCGCCTTGCGCGCGGCCTGGACCATCTCGCGGGCTTCGGCCAGGTTCATGGCCATGGGCTTCTCGCAAAGCACGTGCAACCCCGCGTTCAGGGCGGCAAGGGAATTTTCCTTGTGCGCGTAATTGGGCGAACAGACCGAGACGGCATCCAATTCCTCTTTGGCCAGCATCTCCTCCACGCTATCATAAGCACGAGGCACGTTGAACTCCTGGGCCAGGGCCGCCGCTCGCCCCGGCACGATATCGCTCAAGGCCACCAGTTCCACGTCCTTTTGAGCCTGGTAGCCGGGGATGTGGGCGTAGCGGGCGATGCTCCCCGCACCGATGATACCCACCCGAACCGTCTTGGACATCGTCCTGCCTCCCGTTGTAAAGGAATACATCATTTGATGCGCGGCCATTATAGCCGCCATCGGCGGAGGTGACAAAAGAGGATAACGTGAGAGGTAAGGAATTATGAGTTGGCTTTTTGGAGATATTCGCGCCCCAGGATGACGACGATGTCCAAGTCGCTTGGGCCTTTTGTCTCCGGGCGGGCATTGGTTAGCTTGGCGCCGAGCTCGCTGACCAGGCCCTCAACGGTATGGGGTTTGTCGGCGTAATAGATGATGATCGTCTCGTCGTAATCAAAACGATCGGCATCCTCATAACGCACTACGTTAAAGCCCTTATCACGCAATCGTTGCGCCGTGCGCTGGGCTAGAGTCGGATCCAGAGTGCCATTGCGCAGCTCGATGCGCGCAGCCTCGGCGTCTAGTTGGACCCTTGTCAGGCTTGTGGCCACGACGGTGGAGGGTGCCTGAGTGGGGAAGAGTTCATCCACCAGTTTGCGCACCTTTTGCCAATCGGGGACCTCCACGATCCAGCCTTGAGGGGTCTTGACGGAGGTGGTCATAGAACTGTCGATCAGGCCCGTCTTAATCTGCGAGGGGTCTATCTCTTTGGCGATCCTGGCCAGGGCAATGATCTCGTCCAAGGACAAGTCCGTCTGGATGGAATCTCCCGCTATCTTGAGGAGTTCGGGCACGCGCGAAAGGGGGATATCCAAGCGCAGCACTTTATCGCGCGCGGCCAGGAGCACCTCTTGCTGGCGTTTCATGCGGTCATAGTCGCTGTTGCCGTGGCGCGACCGCGCATACTGGAGGGCGGTCTTGCCATCCATATGCTGCACGCCGGCAGGGATATCTATGACCATCGTGCCGTAGTTGTCATCGGGGTATTTCTCATCGTGGATGGGCTTCTTGACATCAATGGTGATCCCGCCAATGGCATCAATAAGCTTCTCAAAGCCGGTGAAGTTGATGCGCACGTAATAGTGTACAGGTATCCCTAGGCAATACCAGACGGTCTTCTTGGCCAAGGCCACCCCGCCGCCGGGATATCCCTTAGCATCCCCCGTAGAGTGCGCGGTGTTGATTCGGTTTTCACCATAGCCCGGTATGGTTACCCAGAGATCACGCGGGATGGAGAGCATCGCTGCCGAGCGGGTGGCAGGGTCAATGGAAACAAGGATCATGGTGTCGGTGCGATAGAAGCCGTTTTCTTGTGGCCGCTGGTCGATGCCCAAGAGGAGGATATTCACGCGCTCTTTTCGCTGTACCAGGTCGGGAAGCTCTTGGGCCCGACTGTTGGAGCCATGGCCTTGGACGATCTGTGCCTTGGCGACGTTATCCACAAAGGGCAGGGTGGTGCGCGCAAAGATCGCCCGAACGGTGCTGAAGAAGAACAAACCACAATAAAGCGCACCGGAGACCAAAAGGACCATGCAAAAAGAGCTCACCGCCCTCAGCCAATGAGCGCGCCGATTAAAGGTGTAATCCACGAGATCCGTTTCCCTCGTTCTTTTTCAAACAATCATTATAACATATCTGCGGATAAGGGCCAATTTTCTGGCCCTATCTCGTGTTGAAGACGCTTTGACAGGCGCCTTGGTTCCCCGAAAGCAAAAGGCGAAGCTTCGGCATAATGACGCAAGGAGCCGCTGAAGCTTCGCCCTAACCGATTGCTCTGCCCTTAATCCTTGATCCGATTCTCTTCAATGTAATCCCAGACGAACTCCATCCCCAGCCCCGGCTTAGTGGGCAAGATCACGTTGCCCTCGCCATCCATAGGGTCGGGGATGGCCTTGAGGTAAGGCGGCGGGGTCTCGTAATCCAGATCGGGACGCAGGAGGCCGCGCTCAAAGTACTCGCAGGTGAACTCGGGCGTGGCCCCCAGGATGTGGCTGTTGGTCCAATGGCCGCCGTGCATCTCGCACTGGATGCCGTAAGCCTGGCAGAGCATGACCAGCTTGTAGCAGCCGGTGATCCCGCCGTAGCCCACGTCCACGCGGCACATATCTGAGGCCCCTTGCAAGACCCATTCGGCGCGGGCAAAGATGCCACCGGGAACATGCTCCGGTGAGCAGATGGCGATCTGCAGTTCGCGCGTCAGCCGGCGGTAGGCCTCTATGCGCGTCTCAATCATGGGATGCTCCAGCCAGTAGAAGTTGAGCTTTTCCAGCTCACGTCCCACCCACAAGGCTTGCTCTAAGGTATAGACGCCGAAGGGGTCTAGCATGAGCACCATATCGGGGCCTACGGCTTCGCGCACTGCCCGACAGACCTCAATATCCTTCTCTGGAAAACCGGGAAGCTGCGGCCCCGGCTCCCAAGTATAAGGGTTGAAGTAAATATAGGCGTGTACTTTGTAGGCCTTGTACCCTTGCCGCTTGCAATCCAGGGCGTGCTGGGCATAGTCTTCTGGCTTGCCCATGTTGGGCCAGCTTGAGGCGTAGGCCTTGACCTTGTCGCGGCAGCCGCCTAGGGCCTTGTGCACGGGCAGGCCCACCATGCGCCCATAGAGATCCCATAAGGCGCAATCTATAAAGCCGGCGAGGCCCTCGCTAAAGCCGGGATGTTGGGCCATCCAGTGCCAGAGCTTCTCCCGATCCAGGGGGTTTTCGCCCACCAAGAGCGGCTTGACCACGCGTTCCATCGTCGCCTGGTCACCGCCGAGGTTATAGCCCTCAATCCCCTCGTCGGTCATGATCTTGGTGATGCTTGCCGTCGTCTCGTGCTCTTCGCCCCAGGTGTAATAGCCCCAGCGGGTAGGATGTAGCCGGGTCTTGGTGCGAAAGCGGATGACCTGAATGTCGGTGATTTTCATGGGTATCCTTTCTTGTTTAGAGTGATCGCAAAACCGGATCTAACCCTGGCTTTCCAGCTCTGCGCGGGTCTTCCAGGGCCAGAAGCAAATCTTGAGCGCCTTGCGGGTCTCCAAAAGGTCGATGCCTTCTCCATAGGCCTCTAAAGGAAGGTTGGCGGAGATCAGGCAGGACAGGTTCAATTTGCCGTGGGCGATCAGGCCGACGGCGTACTCGGCAGCGGCACGGTGATGTCCCTTGTAGCCGCACAAGCGCAGCCCGCTATAATGCCTGACGCCATAGGTGTAGTCCTCGCGCTGCACCCCGAAGAGGGCCACTACATCCGCTGTGCGGTCCATCATGTACTCCACCGAGGCCTTGGCTCCCACGCAATCAATGGCCGTATCCAGCGCCGGGGTCTGGGGGCGCACGGGGAATTGCGGCAGCTCCTCATAAGGGTCGTAGGCTGCGTCCAGCAACCCCAGGCTCAAGGCGTACTCGCGCCGGTGAGCGAGGGGGTCAAAGCCGATCACCTCCTTAGCACCTTCGGCGCGGGCCATCTGGAGGGCCACCAACCCCGCAGGCCCAAGCCCCGTCACCCCCACGCGTCGGCCACGGAGCGCGTTCATCTCCCGCAACATCAGAAAGACGGATCCTACACACATGGCCAGCTCCACCGGGGCTGTGGCCTGAGGTGGGAGCTCGCGGGGCACGGGGATAACGTTGGCCGCCTCCAGGAGCACGTACTGCGCGTAGCAACCCTGCCGGTGGTGCCCCGGATCGCGCCAGGCGCTAACCCGCTCGCCCACAGCCAATCCCGTCACCCCTTCTCCCAGGGCAGCGATCTCCCCCGTGGCCTCGTGGCCGGGTTGTCCGGGGGTATAAGGGTAATGAAAGCGGTGCCCCACGAACATCGGCTCATTATGCCGTAGGTGCAGGTCCCATTGGGGGCAAGTGGTCACCGCGATCACGCGCATGAGCACCTCGCCGGGGCCTGGGGCAGGGGTAGGCACATCCAAAACCTCAAAGGTATTCGGTGAAGTCACTTGTAGGACTTTCATAAGGCCTCCTGTCGTTCATTCCCAATCCAAGATCACGCCCAAGACGTGCTCGCGGCGGCTGAGGATAAGCTCAAAGGCCTCGGCGGCGCGATCCACCGGGAAACGATGGGTTATCAAGTGCGTGGTGCGCAGGATCCCCTCGGCCACCAGGGCCAACGTCGCGTCCATGCGCTCTTTAGTCCATCCGGCGGGGGCGTGTAGGGTGAGCTCGCGGTCGCGCAGCTTTTGGATATCTATCGCCCCCTTGAGGCCGTGAAAGCCTGCGGAGACGATATGCCCGAAGCGACGCAATGTGCCGAGGAGGGCCTCTATAGCGGGCACCGAGCCCACGGTGTCGATCACTGCCTGAACTCCCTCCGGGGCCCAGGCGCGGACGGCGTTCACCGGGTCTTCGCGGTTGATGTTCACCGTGCGATCGCCGGGGCGTCCGGCGTAGAGCGCCAGACGCTCATCGTGTTTTCCGAGCATCATCACCCTGGCCCCGCGATAGGCGAGTGTCTGGGCCGACCAATGTCCCACCATCCCGTCGCCGATGACGACGGCTGCGTCTCCCGGCTCGATCTGTGGCCGCATTCCACAATTATAG
>DAOTVR010000312.1:0-1983 GCA_034436315.1 Anaerolineae bacterium | reverse complement strand
CGGAGCGTCTCTCTTTTGCAGCCAGGACGAGGGCCTCTATCCGGTCTACGACCTCCTCCACGGTTAGGTGGGTGCTGTCTATGACCACTGCCCCCTCGGCCACGCAGAGGGGCGCTTGCTCGCGGGTACTGTCAATGCGGTCGCGGAGCTTGAGCTCTTCCAAAACCTCGGTGTACTCACGCGGGGTGCCCCGTTGGAGAGCCTCCAGATAACGCCGCCGGGCGCGCTCCTCCAGGGTGGCATCCAGGTAAACCTTAACCTCCGCCTCGGGCAGGACCACGCTGCCGATATCTCGACCCACCATGAACACCCCGCCCGCTGCACCGATGCGCCGTTGTTGCTCGGTCAACGCCCGGCGCACGCCGCGGTAAACCGAGACGGGAGAGACATAGCGGTTCACCTCCGGCTCGCGGATTTGCCAGGTGATGTCCTCGCCATCGGCATAAACGGTGTATTGGCGGCCATCCTCTACCGTGGGGTGGGTGACCTCAATGTGTAGGGACTCGGCCAACTTTGTCACCGCGGGCTCGTCCTCAATGGGGATGCCCCGCTTGAGCGCCGCCCAAGTGACGGCGCGGTACATCACCCCGGTATCAAAATAGAGGTAGCCCAACTTAGCGGCCAGGCGCCCGCCGACGGTGCTCTTGCCCGAGGCTGCCGGACCGTCTATAGCCACGGTGATCTCTTTCAATCCTCGTGTTCCTCCTTTTCGTTGTCTTTGGCGCATGGGGGAGGTCCAGGCCCACAGACTGGCGCAAACGTCGCACCTCGTTTCGGCTCAGCCAGCGCCCCTGGCCGGGTTGCAACGTGCCCAGGTGTAGCTCGCCCTGACGCACACGAATCAGGCGCCGAACCTCATATCCCAGGACGCGCAGCATCAGACGAATCTGCCGTTTGCGTCCCTCACGCAAGATGAAGCGCAGCCAACTACACCCCTTGGGCACAGGCTCGCGCCGCCAACGCCAGCCTGGCTCCAAGGGTTCCACCTGGGCGCGCAAGAAAGTCACGCCGTCTTCAAGATGTACCCCCCGACGTAGGCGTTCCAGCTCCTCCTCGCTCAGAGCGCCCTGCACCAGAACGAGGTACTCCTTCTCATGCTCAAAACGCGGGTGCATCAGCCGATGGGCCAATTCGCCATCATTGGTGAAGAGCAGCAAACCCTCGCTCTCCAGATCCAGCCGCCCCACGGGGTAGAGTCGCTCTTCGGTGGGCACCAGGCTGAGCGCCGTAGGCCGTCCATGTGGATCGCTCACCGTGGAAAGATAGCCCGCCGGCTTGTAAAGCAGATAATAGGAAAACTGCGGGCGATGGGCGATGATCGGCGTGCCATCCACCTCGATAAGGTCCTCCTCGGGGCGCACGCGTGTGCCCAGTTCGGTGACGACCCGGCCGTTGACCTTCACCCGCCCGGCGACGATCAGCTCCTCACACTTGCGTCGCGAGGCCACGCCGGCGTGAGCCAGGACCTTCTGTAGCCGTTCGCCCTCCTGAACGGGCCGGTCGCCTCTCTTAGCGCACATAGAGGGGCACCTCGGTTAACAGGCGGCCGGCCAGCTTGACCTCCAAGGCCCCAATGGGCTTCTGGGGGTCAGGGTTGGCACTGATGTCATCAATACGCCGATAGAAAGAAACCGTCCCCAATTTCCAGGGGCTAATGAGTAGGGTGTTCGGCTGTCGCAGCTGGAACTCGCGCCAGACGTGGGCCTCATCCAGGTAGCGGTTCTGAGGCGTCTGCGTCAGGTCAATGCGCAGCTCAGCGTAGTTGGCATAATAATAATCCAGCATCAATCGGGCATCGGTGAAGCGGTCGCTGGAACCCATCAAAACGAGCAATGCTCCCCCCGAAGGGCGCTCCACGGAGGCGATCAGGCACTCTCCCGCACGATCGGTAGTGCCCGTCTTTAGGCCGGTAGTGCCGGAGTAGGTGTTCAGGAGCTCGTTAGTGGACTGTAGTCTGCGCCAGGCGACGATCGCCTCATGGCG
>DAOTVR010000311.1:0-19364 GCA_034436315.1 Anaerolineae bacterium | reverse complement strand
CGGCGCACGATGTAATCCTGCCCCAAAGCTCCTTGAATCGCCTGCAGCGATTCCTCATTATCTCCGCCAAAACAATACAAATAGGCCGCCCGCGACTCGCCGGCATAAGGTAACAGGAGTTCGCGTCTCAACACGGGATCCTCCTCCGTGTCATGGGCCATCTCCTCCGGCGCATCAACAAAGCCGTGGTCGGCCATCATGATCAACAGCGTGCCCTCGCGCTCGCGTGGAGTGAGTTGGGAGAGAAACTGGTTTTCACAGGCCCGGCTGACCGCCTGGAACTGTTCCTCCCAAAACCCACCACGCACCCCCCGGTTGTGAATGGTGGAGTCAATCCCGCCCCAATAGAGCACGTACAGGTCACGCCCCACATCATCGTGACTCAGGACGTAGCGTGCGATGGACCACATGCCTTCTACGTTCGTATAGCCGAAGAACCTGCTGAAGCCTCGGTAACACATGCGCGTGAGCGTACCCCGCGTGAACGGCGCGGGCACGATGGCCGTTGTGCGCACACCTCTGGCTGTCAACAATTCCCCTAAGCAAGGCACAGGAAGAAAGGTCTCCGGCATCAAGCCATAGTCCATGAGCGTCTCTTTGCCTTTGCCGTAGGCAGGCTTGAGCGCAAGCATTTCCGCTAGCACGCCGTACTCGCGCAGCCACAGCTCATAGCCCAGGAGGCCATGCGCGATCGGCTCTGTGCCTGTGAGCAAGGAGGCCAGGGCGGTGTTGGTCGTCGAGGGATAGATGGATGTCATGGGCCACAACATCCCGCGTTGGGCCAAACGTAGCCAGACACAGCCGGGATCTAAGCGCAACATCTGGCCAAGCTGCAGGTAACCCAGTGCGTCCAGCAACACCAAGACCACGCGGCGCACACCCGAGGCCATCCGGCCCCAATAAGCTCTATCCAGAGGAGGACTCATCTCGGTGAGAGGAGTACCAAGTAGCTCGCCGATCGTAGCGGGGACATTGACCAGAGAATGCCCCCGGTATTCGGGCAAGACGAACTCGCCATCCAAATCCGCGGGAAGCAGCCCAGGGACCTTCCGAGCTCGCAAAGTAGCCTCTAACGCTTGAGCTTCAGCGGTCAACATGCAGCACTCCAAGCAATTTGTGATTCATCCTGCGAATAACGCGCTATGAAGATGACTACAGAGTCTAGCACAACGCTTCTGAGCTGTAAATAAATCCGCCGCTTGACGCCCCGGAGAAAATGAGCCACCATGAGGCCCGCAATTCGGGATACACAGGAGATCGGATAACATGTCTGCAACATGGTACCAGCGTGCCTATCGCCGTAATGTGATCGATATGCATATCAGTGATTGGGACGAGCGCTTCCTATCACAGTTTGATGCGCGGAGCTATGTGGAGATGCTACGCCTCTGCCAAGCACAGTCGGCGGTGGTTTACGCCCACTCCCATGTGGGCCACTGTTATTACCCCACGCAGGTGGGACACATGCACCGAGGGCTCAAAGGTCGCAACATCCTGGGTGAGGTGACCGATCTGTGCCACGCCAACGGCATCGCCGTAGTCATCTATTTCAGCCTCATCTTTGACGACTGGGCCTATCGCCACCACCCCGATTGGCGCATCACCCTGGCCAATGGCGAAGGTGCTGCCGAACGCAGCCGCTATGGGGTATGCTGTCCCAACTCACCCTATCGGGATTACGCTCGCGCCCATGTCGAGGAGATCTGTCGCCTATTTGACGCCGAAGGGCTGCGCTTTGATATGACCTTCTGGCCGGCGGTGTGTTATTGCGCCCATTGCCAAAGGCGCTTCGCCGAGGAGGTGGGCGGCGAGCTGCCCAGGGTGATCCATTGGGAAGACCCGCGCTGGGTCGCCTTCCAACGCAAGCGCGAGGAGTGGTTGGCCGAGTTCGCCGCTTCTATGACCTCAGCGGTCAAGCGCATCAAGCCTCAAACCACCGTAGAACACCAAGCCTCCACCTACCCGCTGAATTGGCGCTTTGGGGTAACTGCCAAGTTGGTACCCCAGAATGACTTCCTCCAGGGGGATTTCTACGGCGACGCTCTGCAAGGCTCCTTCGTCCGCAAGCTGTTTTACAATCTGAGCCCCCATTTGCCCTATGGTTTTGAGACCAGCTCCGCCGTGAGCCTCAACAACCACACAGCGTTAAAGCCCATAGAGTTGCTACGAGCCAAGGCCCACGCTTGTCTTGCCGACGGTGGGGCTTTCGTCTTCATTGACGCCATTGACCCCGTGGGAACGCTTAACCCTATGGTCTATGAGCGCATGGGCAAGGTGTTCGCGGAGACCCAAATCTATGAGCCTTACCTGGGCGGCGAGCTATGCCAGGATGTGGCCATCTACCTGAGCCTGGAGTCCAAATTCGACCCAGCGGACAACGGCAAAGCGGTGGATGACCCTCAGCTCTCCTCCAAAACGCCCCATATAGAGGCTGCGGTCAGCGCATGCAAGGCCCTCCTGGATGCGCACATTCCCTACGGCGTGGTGACCCGGCGCAACCTGAAAGAACTCTCACGACACCAGATACTGATCTTGCCCAACCTGCTGATGATGGATGAGGAAGAGGCCGAGGCATTCAGAGCTTACGTCCGGGCTGGTGGCATTGTATACGCTAGTGGGGTCACCTCTCTCGTTACCACCGACGGCGTGCGCCACGGGGATTTTCTTCTCGGAGATCTATTCGGTGTAACCTATCTGGGAGAGACGGCGGAAGCCTTTACGTATATCGCGCCGGCCGTTGGCGCTGAGAAACTCTTCCCCGAGCACTCCAGCAAGTACCCCCTGGGCCTACCCAACAAGCAGATGATCGTTCGCGCCCGGCCAGGGACTGAAATACTGGGGTGGATGGTCTTGCCTTACACCGACCCCGCCGATCCCACCCGCTATGCCTCCATCCACAGCAACCCGCCCGGCTTGCCCACGGAGAATCCCGGCGTAGTGTTGAACCACTTTGGCGCGGGCAAGGCCCTCTACGTGACTACAGACCTGGAGCGCTACGATACCTGCCACAACACTTTCATCGCCCTCATTCGCAACTTGGCCAAACCTTTCTCCTTTGAGGCCGATGCACCCAAAGCAGTGGAGGTGACCGTCTTTAAGCAAGAGGACAAAGGGCGTTACCTTGTGAGCTTGATCAATTTCCAAAAGGAGCTGCCCAACATCCCGGTGGAGGGTATTCGCTTGCGTCTGCGCATGGATGGCAAGGACGTCAAGCGGGTGCTGATCCTCCCAGCTGAAAGGGAACTGGACTATAGGCAGGTGCAAGGTTATGTGGAGTTTACTGCCCCCAAGCTAGAGACCTTTGCGATGTTTGCCGTGGAGTACATTTAAGGCACAATAAGCGATCCCCTCGCAAGCGCGCACCGAAAGCAGGCGGAGAACGCGCTGGCGAGGGGACGAGCTCTACTGAGCTCAGATGACGCTTGTGTGGGCCACCTCATACTGGCCTTGGATGCCCTTCACGGGCGCCCCCTTCAGGGCGTAGAGCGAACCGAACATCCTCGCCAACCGTTGAGCCTCTTGGGGATACTTATCGATCAGATTGATCCTCTCCTGAGGATCATCCATGAGGTTGTAGAGCTCATCGGGTTCGCCCTCGGGCCGGCGGATATAGCTCCAGACCTTGTCGCGGATACAACGATCGGGCGCGCCATAGTAGCCACTGATGATTGCCTCGCGGATGGCGCCGACCTCTCCACGAATCAGGGGCATAAGGCTTTTGCCCGGGAGGGCATCCAGGTTATTACCCAAGCCAATGGCATCCAATAGGGTGGGCAACACATCATGGAAGGAGGCCAAGGCATCTAGGCGCTTGCCGCCGTAGCGCCCCTTGGGGAAACGAATGACGAAGGGTACCTTCAGCAACTCGCTGTATAGGCGATCGCCGCCCTTGAGGAATTTGCCATGGTCGGCCAACGGATGGCCGTGATCGGCAATAAGGATGATCAAGGCCTCATCATACAACCCTAACTCCCTCAGTCGCCCCAGAAACCAGCCCACATAGTGATCCACATAAGCGCATTCGCCAGCATAGAGCCCGCGAATGTAGGCGATCTCCTCAGGCGTAAAGTGCGCCGAAGCCGGCCCTCCTGGGGGAAGCACGCATCTTTTGCCCCGATAATTGGGATCGGTGTACCGATCGAACTCGCGAGGCGGAGTCCAAGGCTCATGAGGGTCAAAGGAATCCACCCAGAGGAGCATTGGCTGCCTCCAGGCGAGGTTATCCTCCACCCAGCGAATCGCCGAGCGCATGAGACGCGCGCAATAATGATCCTCGGCAGTCTCAAACTCCTCCACGTTGCGCAGAGCGGCCTCCACCAGCCGTCGCCACTGAGGGGTGAACGTCTCCTTACAATGGTCATCCAGCTTCAGGCGCTTTAAGGGACCGGAGCGATAGGCATCATACTCTTGGCCACGAATCCATTCCCAGACACGAAAGCCGCGATGCAGGTTCATATTTGGCTTGAAGTAATGATAGCAATCCGTGAAGCAAGCCGTCAGATACCCCTCATCGCTGAGGATCTCGGACAGCGTACGATCTTCGGGGGTTAGCGGCTGCCAGGGTCTATGAACCAGAGTCCTCTCGCCGGTAAGCCAGCATGTTCTCACTGGGATGGTGGGCAACCCCTCGGGGTAACAGTTCTCAAAGGCCACGCCCTCGCGCGCCAAAGCATCCAGGTTGGGCGTCGGACACGGCGAGCTGGGGTTATAGAAGCTCATGTGATCCTGGCGGAAGGAATCCAGGACGATAAAGACAACGCTTGGTCGTTGCGCAGACAATGGCACCTCCATTCAGGCTTGATATCGGTTTTCTTTCCGGGTCTAAGGCCAACAGAACAATGCTCTCAACGCCACGGATCCACGATGTCGTCTTTCTTGCCCTCTGTCTTGGGCTTCTGACCGAATAGATCCTGCAAGAAGGAACGCACCCGGCTCTCCACGGATTGGCCGATGGTCGCCCAATCGGCATCAGGAGCGCTGCCGACAACAGTAGCGATCCCGCCACGCACCTTTTTCTCCACCTGGGCGCCGATCTTCTCCCAATCGGCCCCTTCCTCAACGCCAACCGCCTTTGCCACAGCACGTCGGACGGTGTCGTCCGTCTGCCGGCCTATAGTAGTCCAGTCGGCATCCTCTCTGGCCCCCACGATGCGCGCCGATTCTCTGCGGACTTGTTGTTCAAGCTGCCGAAAGATGGCCTTCCATTCTTCGGCGCTGGAGCGCGACGCCTCTGGTGCAGGGCCTCCGGATTGACTCGTCTTCTCACCCATGTCCGTCCTCCTTACCGAAACACCCTCGTCTCCGAAAGAATACACAAACTAGACGCTCACCGCAACTCGCGGTTGCACATCCTGCCGTCCCCGTTGAAAAAGCTACCTGGAGCTGGACAGGAAGCGCTTTGACAGGTAGAATGAAATGTAGATGTACGTGCCAAAGGGCTATTTTAGGAGTTGATCTGGAGGGCAAACGATGACAAGCTCCCGTCGTCCTATACGCATCATCAACAGCGTAGCTCCCATTCGCATCTGCGATAATGGCGGTTGGACGGACACTTGGTTTGCTAAACATGGCCGGGTCTTTAACATCGGTGTATATCCCTACGTAGAGGTGCAAATCGAGGTCTATCCACGTCAGGAACAGGAGGATCGCGTCATCCTACACGCCGAGAACTTTGGCCAGCGCTACGCCGTCTTCCCCAAGTCCGAGCGACACGAATGGATACACCACCCCCTGTTAGAGGCAGCCATTGACTACATGGGCGTGCCAGCGGATATCTCCGTGCAGATCTCTATCTTCTCCGAGGCTCCTGCGGGCTGCTCCACGGGGACCTCCGCAGCGGTGAGCGTGGCCCTCATCGGCGCACTGGACCGGCTGACGCCCACGCGCATGACTCCCATTGAGGTCGCGTACGCTGCCCACCGCATAGAGACCGAGATACTGGGCCAACAGAGCGGCATCCAAGACCAGCTCTGCTCGGCTTTCGGGGGCATCAATTACATTGAGATGTTTGATTACCCTTATGCAGCAGTATCGCCTATCTTTGTCTCTAACGAGGTTTGGTGGGAGCTAGAGCGCCGCCTGAGCTTGATCTTCCTGGGCAAGTCCCACAGCTCTTCCGAGGTGCACAAGATGGTCATCCAAAGCCTGGAGGACGCCGGCCCCGATTGTCCGAAGCTAGAGGCCTTGCGCAAGACGGCGCAGCTCTCGCGCGACGCGCTCTACACAGGAGACTTTGCTGCCTTAGGGCGGGCGATGATCGCCAACACGGAGGCCCAGCGCAACCTGCATCCCAAATTGGTCAGCACCGAGGCGCAGCAAGTCATTGAGGTGGCCAAGGCGTATGGGGCGTTAGGCTGGAAGGTCAACGGCGCCGGCGGAGAAGGGGGCTCCATCACCCTGCTCAGTGGCTCCTCCATGAGCCAAAAACGCGCCATGATCCGGGCCATTGAGGAGACCAACCCGCTCTTCCAAAACATCCCCATCTATTTAAGTCGCTTTGGGCTGCGCGTCTGGACGCGCGAGGCGGATAACAGCACCTAGGGCAAACAAGAAGCCGTCAGCGGCCTACATCAATAAGCAGGCCACCGACGGCTAAAGCGATGCTGAAAGTGCCAAGCTAGTGATGTACGTCGTCGGTGATGCGCTTATCCGGCCCGACGATCTTACGTTTGGACCTTTTCTTGAGCCTCTCTAGGAAGGCATCGTAACGCGCCCGATCTACGGGGATGTCCACCGGCTTCTTGGTTTTGCCGGAGAGGATCATGGCGTTGATCAGCTCCACCGTCTTGATCCCCTCAACCCCCGGCGCGATCAACTCCTCGCCGTAGAGGATATGGCGGGCCATATTGCGCAGGATGGCCCGATGACCGGACTCTACCTCGGGCAACTGCACGGGCACTTCCACAACTTGCGGGGCCTTCCACATCTCGGTGGAGGTATCGCTGAATCCCTTTACCCCTTGAGGCACCTCCCAGAACCTGATCTCGCGTCCCAAGACCCGCAACTTGCCCTTCTCGCCCGAGAGTTCCATGAAGTCGGTCCCAGGGGCCTCGGTGGTAGAGCAATAAACATAGCCCACCGCGCCATTGGGGTACTCCAACATGGCCGCGGCGACATCTTCCACCTCAATGCGATGGTTGCGAGTCGCAGTGTAGGCTGTTACCCTACTGGGTAAGCCACCTAACCAGGTGAAACGATCCAGGGCGTGAGGCGCTTGGTTGATCAGCACGCCTCCCCCCTCCCCTTTCCAAGTAGCCCGCCAGCCGGCCGAGTCATAATAGGCCTGGCTGCGAAAGTCAGCATAGACCAGCATGGTGCGGTAGAGTTCCCCCAGCCTTCCGGCCTTGACGATCTCCCAAGCCGCCCGCCAGACGGGCTCGCTCCGCGTCTGATACATCACGGCGAAAGGCGTGCCGGTGCGTTTGGCGGCCTCAACCATCGCGTCTGCCTGGGAGACGGTCACGGCGATGGGCTTTTCAGAGATGACCGGCTTGCCCTTCTCCATGGCATAGATGGAGATCTCGGGGTGAAAGTAGTGTGGCGTAGCCACCACCACGGCGTCCACATCGGGCCGGTCAATCAGCTCATGGTAGTCTGTGCAATAGGGCACGCCGAACTCATCACCCCGCTCCTTGGCCACCTCAGGGACGATATCGCACACAGCGGCGAGCATACATTCTTCAATCGTCCTCATCGTGTGGGCATGGCCCGTGCCCATGCCGCCCACGCCGACGATCCCATAGCGCACCTTGTCCATTGCCTGCCTCCCACGTTCAAAAGCTGGTAACTTGCACGGCGGCATTATAATCCCTTTCGGCCCAGCCGCAAGCCGAGAGCACAACTTCACACGATAGCGATCATGGCCGTCAAATCATACACCGCTACCCCACCCGGCTCTCCGGCACACTCAATGCCATAGGGCTTGCCCGGCTCCAGGTTGAGGCAGTTATCCGAAAGATCCACATCCCTTTCGGTCTCTACAAAGACGCCAAAGGCAGGCACATCGCTCGTCAGGGTGATCGTCCGGCCCTTGACCTCCACGGCGATCTTGGGCGGGCGGAGGCGCAGGACGCGAAAGCGGTCAAAGACAAGATAGTTGGTGTAAGACTCGCCATCAACGCTCAGCTCAACAAAGGCCACCGTATCCAAAAGCTCTCCATTGTGCTCTTTAGGTAGAGTGGTGCCGTTTCCGTCTACGGGAAGCACCCGCGGGCTGTAGCCGATCCCCAGATCGGTCAAAGAGAAGCTGGCGATCTTGGTCACATCGTTGGCCAGAAGCGTCACCGGCAAGGTCTTCTCGGCGAGCTGGCGGCCATCTAGGTTATAGGTGGTGATCCTTACGTGTCCCTTGGCCTCTTGCAACCGATCATTGAGCCCATAAAGGACGAGATGGCCTTCCTCTAGCCTCAGGACGGGCCAGAGAGGCGCAAAGAACTTGCGCGAGTAATAGTACAGGCCCTTCTTGCGTTTGTAATAGTCCAAACAGGACCAACTGGCCACCGGCCAGCAATCGTTGAACTGCCAATACAGCGTCCCGGCAGTCATGAATTTGCGCAAACGCCAGTGCTCCACACCGGTCTTGATCGCCTCAGCTTGGTTGAACTGGCTGAGGTAAACAAAACTCTGGAAATCTTTGGGGAACCCCAGTCGGCCGACCATGAAGCGCGTTAAGCGCTCCATCCCTTCGGTCATCTTGTTATGGCTCAAAACCACCGGGCTGAGCACATGGCGATCCTCAGGGGCCGTGTAGGAGAGCACCGTCTTCCAGGTGGGCATGGCCTGGAAACCGAACTCGCTGAGAAAACGGCCCGTATCGGAGAGATACCCGCTATAGTCTTGCCAGCCACTCCAAACCGTCCAGGAGTGACGGTCGCCCTCGGTGGGGCTATTGGGATGCTCCCCTCCATAGGGGCTGGACACCCAATAGGGCCTAGAGGGGTCAAGCTCTGCACAGAGCTCGGGGAGGATCTCCCGATAAATATAGTTGCCCAGGTATTTGGGCTGGCCGACTTTCCACCATTCGTCAAAGCCCCAATTGTTCTCGTTGTTGCCACACCAAAGCACGATAGAAGGGTGATTGCGCAGGGCGATCATCACAGCTTCGGCTTCTCCTCGGGCCAACTCCTGAAACCAATCGAACTCGTCGGGGTATTGGGCACAGGCATACATAAAGTCCTGCCACACCATGATCCCCATCTCGTCGCAAGCATCGTAAAAGGCCGGATCCTCGTAAATCCCGCCGCCCCAGATCCGCAGCATGTTCATGTTGGCTTCTTGGGCCAGCTTGATGTATCGGTAATAATCCTCGCGGGTCAACCTGGGCAGAAGGTTGTCGGCGGGAACCCAATCCGCGCCCTTGGCAAAGACCTTGACGCCGTTTACCTTGAAGATAAAGCTTCTGCCCTCGCGGTCGCTTTCTTGGAGGATCTCCACCGTGCGAATCCCGGTCTTGAACGAGATGTCATCTACGCGCTTGTTGCCGGATAGGAGGGTGATATGAACGTCATACAAGGGTTGCTGCCCCATACCGTTGGGCCACCAGAGCTGCGGATTTCTGATCGTCAAGGTAGCCTCCAGAGCGTTCTCGCCCCGGATATCCCGTACGGGCACTCTGGCCTGAGCCTGCACAGCCCCGTTCAGAGAGATGCTGATGGCCGCCTCTAAGGCGGGCATTTCCCGCTCTTCATCCTCCATGAAGCTCTCTACCGTGGCTGTAACACGCACACGGGCCGAGTTCTCCGTCAGACTCTCCGTGTAGCAAAAGGGCGCAACGATCCTGGCATAGCGAATCAGCTCCAGGTAGACCGGGCGCCAAAGCCCTACTTGGGCGATACGTGGCCCCCAGTCCCAACCATAGGCGTACTGAGCCTTGCGGATGTAGGGCCGGGCGCTCTCACAGCTTGATTGCAAGACAATGGGACTCTTCCTCTCCAAATCCTTGATCGTGGTCAGAGGCGAAAGGAGGCGAACTTCCAATATGTTCTTGCCCGGCTTTACGATGTCGACGACGTCGTAACGATAGGGAATGAACATGTTCTCCGCTCGCCCCACGTACCAACCATTGAGGTACACCTCGGCATAGGTATCAATGCCCTCAAAGACGAGATCCACCTGCTTATCTGCCAGGTCTCCCCCTTGAATAACAAACTCCTTACGATAGACCCATTCCTTTTCCTCTAGGCGGTGCATGTGAATCTCGTTCAAACCGTAGAAAGGATCGGGGACCTCACCCAAACGCATAAGGTCGAGCTGTACGCAGCCGGGAACGGCACCCTTTTTCCAAGCTTCTGTATCGGCTTCCTTGAAATCCCATTGCCCACACAGGTCTATCCTTTTGATCATCGGTCTTTGCTCCTTCCGTCATCTCGGCCAAGCTGCCGGCTAATAAAGGTTTGCTACGCAGGCAGCATAACACGTTGATGGGGCTGATGCAAGCCAGGGGCGCTAGCCGCCCGAAGAGCGGTACGTCATGTTTCCAGCAACCGAGCTTGACATGCAGATCGGTGTTATGTTATCTTTTTAAACGCTGCTGAGGATACGGCTAGTCTGCGTAACGAATCAAGGCCCCACGGGTTTCACCCAGTAAACAACAATGGGAAGCAACCGATAAAGAGCTAGAAAGGAAACGCCCATGAAAGTACGCCTGTGGACGAGAAGCCCGGGTAAATACGACTGGAAGAACGAAGTGCGCGAGTTTGCCCGTATACCGATGGCTGGAGAATGCCTGACCCTTGGTCCTAACTCGCCCTGGTATCTCGTGCAATTGGTGGTGCATACGCCTTACCCAGGAGACTGCGAGGCGGAGGTCTATACCATGCAGGTTGACCGCGATGAGGTAAAGCAACGCGCATTCTACGCGAGGGCGTAACCTCAGCGCATGGGAGCTACAGCGTTCATCCTCAAGAAACTCGTCTCGCGCTTCCTTTTCCCTTTGCCGTTCAGTCTGGGGTTAGCCACCTTGGGGCTGATCTTGCTATGGTTTACTCGGCGGCAAAGGGCGGGCAAGGTGTTCGTAACGCTTGGGGTATTGCTGCTCCTGTTATTCAGCTCGGAAGCCGTGGGCGAGATGCTCATCTCGCCTCTAGAAGGGCGCTATCCGCCTTATGGTTCACACGATCACGTTCCCTTGCCCGAGAACGAGATCCAATACGTAGTGGTATTGGCAGGTGGTATCCCCTCAGTAGCAGGTTATCCCATCACCCGCCAAGTAGATGGAGGGGCCATGGCGCGGCTGGTAGAGGGTGTACGCATCCTCCGGCGTTGTCCGAACAGCAAGCTTGTCCTCTCGGGCGGGCGCGGCGCTGACCCGCATCTGAATCCGGCCACACTCACCAACTTGCTCTTCGTCAAGCTGTTAGGGGTCGACGAGAGCCGGGTAATAGTATGTAACCTCTCCCAAGATACGGACGACGAAGCGCGCAATCTCGCCGGGATCATCGGCCAGGCGCCGATGGTATTAGTCACCTCCGCCTCACACATGCCGCGCGCATTGGCCCTATTTGAAAGCTACGGGATGCACCCCATCCCCGCCCCGACGGACTATCGCACCGGCCTAGTACGCGTTTTCCTCGTGGAATCTATCTTCCCGAACGCCGATGCGCTCTATAACAGCGAACGGGCCATCTACGAATATCTCGGCATGCTTTGGCTTAAATTGCTGGGGTTGCTAAGGCAAATTCAGGCGGAGAGGGCGGGATTTGAACCCGCGAGGCTCATCGCCTACACGATTTCCAATCGTGCGCACTCGACCAGGCTATGCGACCTCTCCAAATCTCATTATACTACGCGGCCGAGATTGCACCAAATCGTATCTGCACCGGGCCTTTCCCTCGCCCCTTAGCTATAATGATTCAGGCCTTGGCCAGCGTCTAGCTTATTGGCCACCCGTCCATATTGCGAGAAAACCGTACCGCGCAAAGAGAGGTGTAAAGAATATGCAACTGACGTCCATGAGGCCCGATCACCTTCCTCATGTGCTGGCTCTGATCGCTGAAGCGGATCTTTGCCTGCAGCCGGAGCTTGAATGGTTGCGTTATCGCACGTTCGGCGATCCCACCTGCCTGCCAGAACTACTCTTAGTGGCCGAGGATGGCGGAGAGCCCGTGGGTTTTTGCATCGCCTGTATTCGCGGCGAGCGAGGCGTGGTCAAGGCCTTTGCCGTCCGCGCAACACATCGTCGCCGAGGGATCGCCACAAGGTTGTTTGAGGAAATTGAAGCTCAGCTGCGCGCGCGGGGCATCGAGCAGGTCGTCGTTGAAGGAGTCGCTCCGAACTATCTCGTGCCCGGCGTTGACCTGCATCACACCGATGCCGTGGTCTTTTTGATGCAACGAGGATATGAGACCGACCGCGTGACCAGGGTGGATATGGACGTCGACCTGCACCGCGCCGATCTGGAAACCGCGGAGGACGAGGCCCGCCTCGCTCGCGAGGGAATCATCCTCCGACGCTCCCGCCCCGAAGAGATCACCCCAGCCGCCGAATTCGCCCTGACTCACTTCAGCGCTCCCTGGCAGCAAGAAGTCATGGATGCGGCTTGTTTCGTGCCGCCTCCCCTCTTCATCGCCCTGGCCGATTCGCAGATCATCGCTTTCGCCGTCTATGATGTGACGGGCCTGAGCCGCTTCGGGCCGACGGGCACCCACCCTGACTATCGCCGCAAGGGAATCGGTGGAGCTTTGCTCAAGATGTGCCTGCGCTCCATCCGTGACCGGGGCGAGCGTCGCGCCGAAATCGGCTGGGCCGGCCCCTTGGGTTTCTACGCCCGCGCCGTAGGAGCTACCATTGGGCGGGCGTACTGGACTTTCCACAAGGAGCTGGTTAGCTGAGCGTCACTACAGGGCGATTGTCTTCCAGCGTCCCCGCCTAAAGCGGATGGTGAGAGCCACAGCACCCACGGCGAAGCTGATTCCCAGCCCGAGCCATATCCCCACCGGTCCCAGGCGCAAGCCATGGGAAAGCGCCCAGGAGAGGGGCAACTGCACTAACCACAGAGAGCCTATGTTGATCCACATCCAGGCAACTGTATCGCCCGCACCCCCCAAAGCGCTTCCCACAACCTGCGCCCAACCCGAAGCTGTGCCCACGAGCAAATAGTAGGGAGCTGCCGCAACTCCCGTAGCTAACACGGCCCCAGAGGCCCCGAACAAGCCCAAAATCGGCGTAGCCCAAAGGCTTAAGAGGCCAAAGACGCATGCAGAGAGGAATAGGGATGAGAGTGCTGCCAAGTTCGTCGCTCGCTCGGCCCTCGCCGGTTCTTTAGCGCCAAGGTTCTGCCCCACCAAAGTAGCCGCGGCCAGGCTAAGGCCAAAACTCGGAGCCTGAAGGAAACCCACTAGACGGCCTAGTAAACTGTAAGCAGTCAGCACATCGGCCCCAAAGGAGGATACTAACCTCATCAATAAGGCGTTCGTCAAGTTAGGCGAGAAGCGCTGCGCCGAGGTAGGCAGGGCGATCCTGAGAATGCGCCACATCATCGTCAAATCAGGGTGAAGATCACGCCAATGGATGCGCACGCCGGCGCTACCATATAGGAGCGTAATGGCCTGACCAACAACGCCCACGGCACTGGAGAGCACCGAGGCCCAGGCTGCCCCGCGCACGCCCAAGCGAGGCACCGGCCCTAGACCGAATACGAGCAACGGCTCCAAGATCATCATAGCCGCGATGCTGGCGATGTTGATGCGCAGAGTATACTCAGGATGCCCTGCGCCCCGAATGACGGCGCTCAGCGTGGGCAAACATTCCATGAAAAATAGCCCGGCAAAGATGATGCGTAAGTACGCTACAGCCTCATCAAGTAACGCTCCCTCTGCGCCCATCCATTTCAAGAAGGTTGCGCCCCACACTTGCCCCAGGATGATTAGGGGGATGCTCAAAAGGACGATGAGCAAGAACGTCTGCATGGTGGCCTGATCAGCATGTTGTTGGTCACGTGCCCCAATGTGTCGGGCCACCATAGCCATGCCCCCCACCGAGAGGCCCATCATGGGGCTGATGATCACCAGGCGCAACGTGTTGCTCATAGACACGGCGGCCAGGGCCGTGCCTCCAAGGCGCCCTAGCCAAAAGGCGTGAACAAGCTCAATAGCGCTAAAGAGCGCCATCTCCGTCGCCGAGGGAAGAGAAAGCGTCAGGATATGTTTGCCTAAACTGCCGGAGGTCAGATCGCGTCTCTGACGGGCGCTGACGGCGGTCGCTTGGCTCAAGGGACCCTCGCTGACAAATCGTAATGAGCCAGCACCTATGTTTTCCCTTTAAGGCACTCAATAGCCCAGGCAACGTCCAGCTCTTGCAGCTTGGCCGGGCGCGGCACGCCGCTGGCTTCATCCCAGCCCATCATACCGTAAAAGGTCTGCACAGCCTCCCGCAGCACCTCGCGATCTATCCCTCCTTGAGCTAAAGGCCCGCTTGTGGTAGGGCCATAGGAGCGCTCCGGCAGCCTGTCATCCTCAACGGTGAACCCCTCGCGAACGTCAAAGACGCGCGCCAACGTGAAGGCACGCTCCCCTACCTTAAAAAGCTCGTAATCCGTCACATCCCAGCCTGTGGCTGCGCGCACGAGCTCCGCCTTCTGCTGCATAGACCAAGGCACAAACAGGCAAAGAGTCAGGCAATTATTCAATACCTGACAAACCGAGTGATATATGGCCGCCCGCACTTTTTCGGGACCCAGGCTCTCTAGGGCCATAGGCTCCAATACGCCGAGGCTCCGCAACAAACTCGGCGGTAGAAGGCCGTCTTCGCCGGCATTCACCAAACCGGAATCGTGCAACGAATGACAATGGTCTGCCCCTGTAGGCGAAACCGCGTAGCCGATGGCCAGGGCGCGTTTGAAACGCGGTTCGTGCATAGGCATTTCCTGCCCCTTTACCGCCATAGCAAAGCGTTCTGAGCCCCTGCCGATCTTTTGCGCGGCGCGCCAGCAGCCCTCGGCCAGTAAGTTCCCGATTCCCTGACGATGGGCGATCTTCTCGACGACTGCCACCAACGCCTCGCCGTTGCCAAAGCGCAGTTCTAGGCCATCCGTATCTGCTAAGGTCAATAGCCCATTCTCAAAACACTCCATGGCGAAGGCGATGGTCACGCCTGTAGAAATGGTATCCAGCGAGTAGGCATTGCATAACTCGTTCGCCTTGCAGAGGGCATATGGATCGTCCACCCCACAGCATGAGCCCAGCGAAGCAATACTCTCATACTCTGGCCCGCCATAGAGGGGATCAATGCGGTAAGGAGCCTTGGCTTTAAGCACTTTTTTGCAACGCACCGCACAAGCCCAACAGCCGTCCATCCCTATGCCCAGTTTCTCCAACAAGGCGTTGGCGCTGATATCCGCCGCGCCGGGAAACTCACCATCGCGGAAGTTGCGAATGGGCAAATTGCCGGTGGGCAACATATCCTCAATGTGCGCGCCGGTACCATATTGGTGCGCCCAAGCAGCCTGCTCTCCTGCCTCTACCCCACGGGCCATCCACTGGGCCAGCTCCTTGATCTTCTCCGGGTCGGCTGCCCTCACCGGTTTGGTGCCCTTTGCGACGACAGCCTTGAGCTTCTTGGAGCCCATGACCGCCCCCAGGCCCGTGCGCCCGGCGGCGTCTTTGGTCTCGTTCATGATGCAAGCGTAGCGCACGAGGTTCTCTCCGCCCGGCCCGATCACCGCACAACCCAGGCGCCTTTCCCCCAATTCCGCCCGCAGGGTCGCCAACGTCTCGCCCGTGGTCTTGCCCCATAAGTGCTCAGCATCGCGTAGCTCCGCTTCCCCGTCTTTGATCCACAGATAAACCGGCTTGGGCGCGCACCCTTCAACGATCAAGGCGTCAAAGCCGGCTCGTTTAAGCTCTGCGCCCCATTGGCCTCCCACCTCTGCGGCCCCGAAAGCGCCCGTGAGCGGGCTTTTAGCCCCGATGGCGTTCCGCGAGGCGCCCGAGAAGGCCAGGCCCGTCAGCACGCCAGGAGCAAAGACGAGCTTGTTCTGCGGGCCCAAAGGGTCCACCTTGGGCGGGAGCTCACGCAGCAGCGTATCTGCGATGATATTCCAACCGCCCATGTAGCGCCGAAAATAGGCCACGCCGGGCTCATCCACCGTGATGGTCCCTTGGGTCAGGTTAACCCGAAGGATCTTGCCAGAGAATGAACGCGCCATCCTACCTCCCGGGAAATATATATTGTAACCTCTCTAGCCTTATGGCTAGGGTATCCTCTTCTCAAGCCAGGCAACGATCTGGGGGATGGCCGAGTTCGGCTGGGCATGTAACGCCCCAGGCACATAAAGATAATCCTTCGGCGGCCTGGCCACCGCAAAGAGAGTTTCTGAATCCTCCCGACGCACCAAAGTGTCCAGGCCGCAGTGTACAATGAGTAGAGGGATAGGGGCAACCTGCCCCACCCGTTCAATGGGCAATGGGCCAAGGTTCACCTTCGGCGCGATGCGCGTGCCCATCAACTTGGCCCAAAAACGCCAAGGCCAACCGAGAGGCCGCTCACCTAGGGTCGCTTTCTGAGGCAAGCTGCCAGGACAGCTCACGCTCACCACCGCGTCCACGGGCGCGCCCTCGGCTGCGGCGAGGATCGCCGCAGCGGCGCCCATGGAGTAGCCGACAACGCCGATCCTCTCATAACCCAAAGCGCGTCCGTGATCAATCACCTTCCGAAGGCTACGAGCAGCTTCCGCAAAGCTGATAGTACAGACCCCTGAGCTGGCCCCGTGGCCGGGGAAGTCAAAAGAGAGCACATCGAAATGCTCTCCCAGCGCCCTGGCCAGGGACACCATATTGTGATCGTTCATGCTGCGCAAAAGCCCATGAGCTGTAACGACCAAACGCCGATGGCCCCGCCGTATATGGGCAATGGCCAACCGCTGGCCCGCGACATCCAACGTCCGTTGTTCACATGGTTGAGGGAGCCCCGTGCGCTTGAACCAGAGGCAGCGCAGCAGCACCACCCCTGCAAACCCTGCAGCGCCTAAAGCGATACCCGCCTTATGCCAAGCTTTCACCACGCCTCTCCTCGTATGGTGTATAAGCTATATTTTAGCATTATTTGGCCCTCATGGACAACGCGCCGCTTGACCCAAACGACAAGCCATTATACAATGCGTGTCGCAGTTTGCTTAGCCATTAACCTGATTCAAGTTTCGGTCTGCCTTTTGAGAGCGAGGAGAGTGGCCATGACGACACGAGCGCAAGTTGCCGTACTACGAACGAGGCCGGAGACTGTCCTTGAGGATTATGACCGCTTGCTGGGCTTGGCAGGCGTAGAACGTTTTCTCCCTACCGATAAAACGGTTATCCTGAAGGACAACATCTCCTGGCACTACCCCTTTCCTAGCGCGAACACGACCCCTTGGCAGCTAGAGGGCACGATCTTGGCCCTAACCAAGCGAGGCTACAGCAAGCTTGTCTGCGTGCAGAACAAGACGGTGGTCACCAGCGCTTTCAAGGGTGAGGACCTCAATAACTATTTGCCTATCTTCAAGCGCTATAGCATCCCCGTGCTTTATAACTTCAAAGAGAGCGACATGAGCTGGGTTCCCTTTGAGCCCAAGGCTAAGATGAACGTATTGCATCGCATCTACCCCAAGGGGATCCGCGTGCCCGATTACTTTATCGGCAAGAGCATCGTTCATCTGCCTACGGTCAAATGTCATATCTACACCACGACTACAGGGGCCATGAAAAACGCCTTCGGCGGCCTGTTGACCACGAACCGCCATTACACCCATTCTTGGATTCATGAGACGTTGGTCGATCTCTTACACATCCAGAAGGAGATTCACGCGGGGATCTTTGCGGTGATGGATGGGACCACCGCGGGTAATGGCACAGGCCCTCGGGTGATGAAGCCAGAGGAGAAGAACGTCATCCTAGCCAGCGGCGACCAAGTGGCCATTGACGCCATCGCTGCGCAGCTGATGGGCTTTGATCCCCTGAAGATCGGCTACATCCGCCTGGCTCACGAGCAAGGCCTGGGCGTTGGCGACCCCCGAGAGATCGAGGTCGTCGGAGACGACATCTCGGGCGAGAACTGGCACTTTCGGGTCGGGGTCAATTTCCACCGCGTGATGGGTTGGCTCTCTTGGTACGGGCCAACCAAGGTGCTGCAAAAACTGCTCTTCCACACCCCTCTCGTTCATCTGACAGCTCTTGTTTCCGAGGTCTATCACGATTACTACCGTTGGCCCCTTAAAGAGCGTCATATTTTCGAGCGTTGGCGCGAGGAAGCCCCCTGGGGCAAGCTATTCGCCGAATACCAAGCCAAAGGGCACCTACGCTAGGTGCTCAACGTTCTCCAGCCACTAGAATCCCTTAAGCTTCAGGAGCCGACCTTTTCCCAGAGAGGATGAACCGTGGCCAAAGCATGGTGGCGCAAGCGTCTGCTACGCATCTATCACCCCGATGCCCGTGAGGGCGAGTTCCGCGAACTCAACGTGTCCGGCCTTATCGCCGACTGCCTGGCGATGCAAGCAGAAGCCCTCGTGATACGCGCGGGGGGCATCTATGCGCTTTACCCCAGCCGGGTGCCGTATCACGAGATCATCCCGGCCATCGGGCAGCGGGACCTTTTAGGCGAGATCGTCAGCGCGGCGCACGCGCGAAATCTGCGCGTCATCGCCGAGGTGGATTTCTCCAGGGCGCGAGAGGAGGTTTGGCTGACGCATCCGGAATGGTTCCAACGCCTAGCAAGTGGCGAGGTGGCGCGCGACGGCGCTTATTACCTCACGTGTCCGCTGGGCGGGTACCAGAACGCCGATTTCGCCCTGCCGGTGCTACGCGAAATCTCCAGTCGCTACGGCGTGGACGGTTTCCTCCTGAAGACAGTGGGCTTTGCGGGTTATTGTTACTGTGATGCTTGCGTGGCCGCTTTCGGCGGGCCGATACCCACAGGCCCAAGCCAAGGCTCTTGGGAGCAATTCCTCCGTTGGCGCATGCAGGCAGTCGCTAACCAGCTCGCGAGTTATCACGGAACCATCACAGAACTAAATCCCGAGAGCATCTTCGTGGCCGAACTGGTCGGCCCCCAGGACCCTGTTCGGGCACACAAGGCCGCACAATATCTACCGGCGTTAGCACGCTCCTTCAGTCACCTCGTGATCACCGTGGGTGATCCGGTTTCCGCACGCTCCTCGCGCTGGTGGGTCGGATTAGCCGCCGACCTAGCCCGAGCCGTTCGTCGCAAACGCAGCCCGGTCATCAACATCGCGAGACATGATCCGAGCTTCCCCAGAGCCTCAATGCCTCCAGCCGAATTCGCCTTCTACAGTTATCAAGCCCTAGCCCACGGCGCGGGAATTAAGGCGACCACGACGGGGCTCCCTTCCAGCCAATCCGATCCTCGCACGATGCCCATTCTCGTGGAGCCTTTCCGTT
>DAOTVR010000310.1:0-6813 GCA_034436315.1 Anaerolineae bacterium | reverse complement strand
CCCTCCTAGAGGGCCTGGGCTTCCGCCGCGAGCCGCCGGCCATGGTCTGGGACGGGATGGGATAGAGGAACACAGAGATACGCCGAGACCTTCTCCGTGCCTCTCTGTGCCCCTTTGTGGTTCTCTGTGATACTGAGGTTGACGCTTCGTGCCGTTGCAGACATAATGAGCTAAGATGTTTCCCCTTGGGGCAAACACCCTCGCCTGCAGATCCTTACGATTGAGGAGCTGCTAAACGGCAGGAAGATTGACTACCCGCCGGCGCAAGGGGTCAATGTGACCTTTGAGCGGGCGCCGAGGGCGAAGAAGGCAGCGGGGAAACAGAAACAGCTGGAATTAGAATAGAGCGATAGGAGGTGACACATGGCCGATTGGCAGAGCGTAGGCGCTGTGGATATGCTCGCAGAGGGCGCGATGCGCGAGGTGAACGTGGGCGGCCAGACGTTGCTCCTGGCGCGCGTGCAGGGGCGTTACTATGCCACCCAGGGGCTTTGTCCCCATTTGCGCGCGCACTTGGCTCGCGGGCAATTGCGAGGCGCGGTAGTCACCTGCCCCTGGCACGGCTCTCAATTTGACGTGACGGACGGGCGCAACCTCGCCTGGATTGAGGGCCTGCCCGGGTTGGTGCGGAGCGTGGCCCAGGCGCTCGCCAAGCCCAAGGGCCTGGCGACCTTCGCCGTCAAGGTGGAGGACGGGCAGGTGTGGGTGAAGCTCTAGTTTGGGATCGATCCTTAAGGGAGGCTCTATGGCTGTTGCGCGCAGCGTGAACGGCGGATCGGGGCGCGACCTGGCGGCGGAAATCGACGACCTGCGGCGCGGCTTGTTGCCCATGTTTCTGGTGCCGGCGCTGGCGGCGAGCTGGCTGTGGTTCCTATATATCACCGTCAGCACCTGGGAACCTGGGCTGAACGACGTCGCTGCCCTCGTCCTGATGTTGGGGGCCGGGGTGGCCCTGGGGTTGCGACGCACGTATCACCGCGCGGCCTGTTGGGCCTTGCTCCTGGGCATGATCCTGGCCGAGGCCCTGATCGTCAAGGCTCAGCCCTCCTCGCTGGCCGCGGCCTTGGGGATGCCGATCATCGTCGTGGCCAACGCGCTCCTGGGAGGCCAGGCCGCTTTCGTCGTCACGGCCCTCACCGCCGGCGGGACCATCGTTGCCTTGGGGATGGGCGTAGACGGCACAGGGCTCCGTTATGGCCCTGCCGAGGTGCTCGTGCTCTACTACTTGAGCTGGGGCGTGGCAGCCTTGGCCGCCCGGCCGCTCAAGTCCTCGGCAGAGAAAGCCCTAGCCGGGTGGGTGCGCGCCCGCGAGGCCCTGAACGAGAGCCGTCAACGCCAGGGGGAGCTGCACCGCGTCATCAAGGCCCTGGACGAGGCCACCTATCGCTTGGAGCGCATGAATCAGGAGCTCATCGTGGCCCGTCGCGAGGCCGAGACGGCCCGCATGCTCAAGGCGCGGTTCGCGGCGATGGTCAGCCACGAGCTGCGCGGTCCCCTGGACCTGGTGCTCGGCTTCAGCCGTATGATCGCCCTCTCGCCGGAACGCTATGGCGTGCCCCTGCCCAGCGCTTACCGCGCGGATGTGGATGCCATCTACCGCAATGCGCAGCATCTCGCCTCTTTGGTAGACGACATCCTGGATCTCTCGCAGATTGAGGCCGAGCGGCTTCCCTTGGTCAAGGATCGCGTGGACCTGGAGGAAGATGTCGTTAAGAAGGTAATGAACACCGTACGCCCCCTTGCCGAGCGCAAGGGCCTTGACCTGCGCGCCGAGCTGGCCGGGGGGCTGCCCTGGGTGTTGGCCGATCACGTGCGCCTGCGCCAGGTGCTCCTGAACTTGCTTATGAACGCCATCCGCCTCACCGATTCTGGCGCGGTCACCGTGCGCACGGCGCGGCTGAATAACGAGCTGGTGGTGAGCGTGCAGGACACGGGGCCGGGGATCGCCAAGGAAGACCTGCCCAAGCTCTTTGAGGAGTTTCAGCAGGTGACCAAGGCGGGCCAGCGGGATAAAGGGGGCACGGGCCTGGGGTTGAGCATCTCCAAGAGGCTTGTGGAGTTACACGGGGGGCGCATCTGGGCGGAGAGCCGGGAGGGCGCCGGGGCAACCTTCTCCTTCAGCATCCCCCTGCCCGGCGCCGAGCCGTTGACCGCCAACACGGTTGTGACCGAAAGGCCCCAACGCCCGCCACTGAACGAGACCTGTTTGATCGTTCACGATGACCCCGGCGTCGTTAGGTTGCTAGGGCGCTATATTGAGGGCTATCGCGTGGTGGGTTTGAGCGAGCGACAGGAGGTGCTCAGCCTGGTAGAGGAAATCCATCCGCGGGCCATCATCACCACGCCCGAGCTGGCCGAAGCCGTGCAGGGGGAATTGGCCAAGGCCCCGTATGATGTGCCCCTCATCACCTGCGCTATGCCCCACTACGGGGAACAAGAGGGCTTTGAAGGGGTATTGGGCTATCTCCTCAAACCGATTAACCCCGAGATCCTCAACGCGGTCATGCGGCGTGTGGAGCGGGACGGGGAGACGACGTTGCTCCTGGTGGACGACGAGCCGGATGCCGTGCGCCTGCTGGAGAACATGCTCCTGGCGCTCCCCCGCCCCTACAAGATCTTGCGGGCGTATGACGGCCAACAAGCCCTGGAGATCATGGCCCAGACGCTCCCCGACGCAGTTTTTATAGACCTATTGATGCCCGGCATGAGCGGCGAGGAGACGATCGCCCGCATGCGCGCCGACGAGCGCCTGCGCGATGTGCCGATCATCGTCGTCTCGGCAAAGGATTGGGCGGAGGGCCAGGTGGCCGTGAGGATGCCCATCAGCGTGCAGGCCGGCCGGCCGATCGGTGTGGCCAAGTGGGCCAAATGCCTGCAAGCGCTCCTGGAGACCCTCAGCCCGCGGTATCTTCCTGAGCCAGCACCTTCTTGATAGTGGCCAAGAGCACCTCCTCGCTGACCGGCTTACAGAGCACCTCGGCTGCGCCCAAGGCAAAGGCCAGTTCCGGTTGGCTGAGGACGGAGACGATGACGACGGGGATGGAGGCCGTCTCCGGGAGGGTCTTTAGCCCCTGTAGGATGTCCCAGCCATCCTCCTGGGGCATGAGCACGTCCAGCAAGATGAGATCGGGCAGGGTCTCTGCAAGGTGAGCGCGCACCTCCTCCCCGCTGGAGGCCAGGCGCAGGGCATAGCCTTGCGGCTCAAGGCAGCGCCGATAGCGCAGGATCGCGTCGGCGTTGTCATCTATGATCAAGATCGTCTTGGGCTTGGCCGTGGGCAGGGTGAAGACGACGGCCAGAGATCCTTCCGCCTCGGGTTCCAGCCACAAGCGCCCCCCGTAGACCTCCAACAAGCTGCGGCTGAGCACGATGCCGGGCAAACGCCCGAGATCCTGCTCGCTCCCCTCAGGCTCCTTGAGGCCGCTCAGGTGCCAAAGGGTCTCCTCTCCTTCAGGCGTTACGCTCAGCTCCAAGACACTGCCGGCGGCAAGCTTGAGACCTTCGGCGAGCACGTTAAGCAGGATCTGGCGCAAGATAGCCGGATCGCCGTAGGCGAAGGGCAAGGAGGGGGGCGCACGGAGGGCCAACTGCAACCCCCGTTCGTCGAGGAGGGGCTGAAGGGTGCGCAAGGCCGCCTCCAGGACGGCACCCAGGCTGGTGGATTGGCGACGCGAGGCCCGTGCGAGCTTGATGGCCTCCTCCTGGACCCCTTCCCCTGGAGGGGTTACCTCACGGGCCACAGTGGAGGCCTCGGAGGCTCCGCCTTCGCGGCGCATGCGCCAGAGATAAGAGGCCACAGCCTCCAGAGCCTCTTGATGGGAGCGATAGAATGAGGTACGGCCCAGGCTGAGCTCCTCGCAGATATCCATCACCGGGCGCGATTGGATGTAAAAGAGCCACAGAAGGCGATAACCCAACCACTCGCGGCGCCCAAAGGGCACCGACTCGTCCGGTCTGAGCGATTCAATGGCCTTACGCAAGAGCTGGCGCAAGGCAAGGGCCGCCGTATCCGCCGTGACCTCCGGATCCACGAGCAGCTCGACCAGCGGGCTGGCCTGCAGGCGGCCGGGATCATAAAAGTTAGCCAGGGCGTCCTTCACATAGCCTAGAAAGCTCTCGCGGCTGATCACCTCTCCCCCGGCAAAAACGTTTTCCAATCTTGCATCTCCTCAGCAAAATGCAGGAATTTATGGGGATGTAGGCTTTCTCAACATTGCTATACTAGAAGTAGCGGGTATTTAAATTATAACATAGCCGGGAGGCCTCGCCAAGGGCGTTAGCGTCGCGAAGCATAATGGGTTCTCAGCGACGCCGCCAGGTATTTTTACGCCCCGAGGGGCACATCGCAAGCGCACGTGGCGGCGAGGCCGTTATGGGTTGAGGGCGGCCATGAAGGCCCTAGAGAGGAGGTGCTGATCGGCTCGTAACGTGCAGAAATCGGGAAGCCAAGTCATTCGCGTACGTTGTGGAGAACAGGCAATCAAAGTATCTAAGAGGAGGAACAAGATGAGCCAAGAGAACAAGGCGTTAAGCCGTAGGAGTTTCCTACGCTTGGCCGGATTGGCCCTCGGTGGCGTAGCGCTAGGAGCCTGCGCCCCCAAGGTCATCAAGGAGACGGTCATCGTCGAGAAGCCGGTGGAAAAGGTCGTCAAGGAGACGGTTGAGGTTGAAAAGCAGGTTGAGGTGACCAAGGTCGTGGAGAAGAAGGTTGAGGTCACCAAGGTTGTGGAGAAGGCCGGCCCCAAGGAAGTGCGCATCGCCCGCTGCGGCTGGTTGGAGTCGGAGATGCCCTTTGACCTGGCCATCGCCACCTACAACAACCTGCCGGAGCGCAAGGACGACAACGTGCAGATCATCCTAGACCCCGCCGGCAAGTCGGCCACGGACCCCGTCCTGGCACAGATGATGGCCGCGGGGGAAAAGATCCCCTGGAACGCGCATGCCTGCTTCACCCCCTTCCTGGAGACGGTGGGCGGGATCAGCCTAGATACCATCCAGCCCTTTGATCCCTTCCTGGAGACGAGCCACTATCCCGAGGCCGCCAAGCGCGTCAAGAGCGACATGATCGGCTCCGTCGTGGCCGACAACTCCTACCAGGGCAAGCTGGTCACCATCCCCACCAACGTGGATGTGGTCTGCTTCATGTATCGTAAGGACTACTTGGAGGCCGTGGGCGCCAATCCGCCGGCGACCATGGATGAGGTTTTGGCCATCGCCATTGACGTGCAAAAGAAGCTGGCCAAGGACAAGATCTTTGGCTTCGCGCCCACGCCGGCGGTCACCTGGCGTTATCCGGCGGCGCTCCACCAGGCCTACAGCCCACCGGAGAAGCTCTTTACGCCCGACGGCCTATTGAATATACTGGATGATGGCTGGCTGGCGGCGATGGAGATCACCAAGAAGTTCATTGACGCCGGCACCGTGCCACAGGGTTGGGAGACCTGGGGCTATCCGGAGAACTGGAAGCAAGGCAAGGTGGCCATGGCCCTTAACCAGCACTCTATGGGCACCTGGGGTGGCATGATCTGGGGCTATGACAAGCTGGCCATGATGCCCACACCTGTGGGCAACCCGGAGCTGAAGAAGTCGGGCACGATGTTCTGGAGCACGAGCATCCCGCTCTTCAAGGCCGCGCCCTATCCGCAGGAGACCACGGACTTTCTCGTCTGGCTCGTGGATCCGGAGAACGAGATGTGGAACCGCGGCGCGTTCAAGGCGGGCAAGATGGTCGGCTTCAAGTCGGCCTACTCCAAGTACATTGACCCGAACGACGTGACCCAGAACTGGGCGCTGGGCGTCCTGCCGCTGTTGGAGGCCGCTACCCCGCCGCCACCCACCAAGTGGTATATCACCGAACACCAGAAGATCGTCCCCAAGATGATCGAGTTCCTGAAGGGACAAAAGCCTGCCAAGCAAGCGATGCAGGAAGCCTGGGACGAGATCCAGGCCGAGATCGCCAAAGACAAGAAATAGTAGCACCCTGGCCACGATGGGGAGGGGCGATGCCCCTCCCCATCATATCGGCGACTATGAACGGGGGTGAAAGGCAGTGACACAAGCGGCGGAGCAGCGATCGGCTTTTAGCACTTTGGTTTCAAGCGTTCGGCAGGCGCGGCGCGAGAAATGGGGCGATCCCACCGGGTATCTCTTTGTCGCCCCGCTGGTGATCATGTGGCTGGTATTCGGCGGCTATCCTTATATCCGCGGCATCCTGATCACCCTTCAAGACTATCGGGTCTTTGAGCGGCAGACTTGGTCGCTCTTTAACTCTTATGTGGGCCTGCGGAACTTTCAGGAGTTGATCCACGACAAATACATTTGGCAAGGGCTCAAGGCTGCCGTTTATCTGTACATCAGTTGGTTCCCGGTGAGCCTGGTTTTCTCTTTGGGGACAGCGGTGCTCTTGAACCGCGTACGCACCAAATGGCTCGCCTCCACCTACCGTGTCTTGATGACCCTAGCCTGGGTGATCCCCGTCGCCGCGGCCTACCCGATGTGGCAGCAGATCTATGAGCCGAACTTTGGCTATCTGAACTACTTTTTGCGCGATGTCCTCAAGATCACCCAAAACCCGCCCTCATGGGGGTCAGACCCTCTCTCGTATTGGGTTTCCTTCGGGATCGCCGCCATCTGGAAGGGCTATGGCTACTACATGTTGCTCTTCCTTATCGGGCTATACAACATCCCCAAGGAGCTTTACGAGGCAGCCGAGCTGGACGGCGCGGGCGGTTGGCGGCAGTTCTGGCACATCGAGCTGCCGGGCATCCGCAACATCATGTTGCTCTTTCTGGTCACCAATGTGGGTTTTTTGAG
>DAOTVR010000309.1:0-1503 GCA_034436315.1 Anaerolineae bacterium | reverse complement strand
ACGTCATAGCGCTCATTATAGGATAGATAGCTATCCCATCCGCCTCCGACCACGTAGAGGTAACCTTCCGAGGCCACGGCGGCGTGCCCTGCCCGCCCCTGGCTCATGGGCGCGAGAGCTTGCCAAGGGTCCTGGCCCGCCGCATAAAGGGCCGGATCGTAGGACTCGCACAGGTTGTATTCTGTTGTATCATCCAAGCCACCGACGAGGTAGATGCGCCCTCCAATGGTGGCCGCCGCAGCGAAACCTCGGGCCACTTTGAGAGGGGCCTCACGGTGCCAGGTGGCTGTGCTCACTTGATAACGGTACACGGCGTCCAGATAGCGCTGGCCATCCCAACCGCCGAAAAGGTAAAATCCATCCTCAATCGCGGCGATCGCATAGGCGCAGAGGGGCACAGGGAGGTGCGTGGCCATCGTCCAGGTGTCGCTAGATGGGTTATAGACCTCCAGGATATCGCGCACGGTATTTTTCTCGTCAAGGCCACCGGGAACGTAGATAAGCCCATCCACAACGGCTGCGCCCACATTGGAGACAGGGGTCGGTTTGGATCTGCGCCGAGACCAGCGATCTAGCTCAGGATCATAGGCGTGGACCTCTGCGCTCCAGCCTTGGGCCGTCAGCCCACCGATGACGTAAATGATCCCGTCCACCTGGGCTTGGGCAAACCTGGCGCGAGGAACGGGCATCTGGGCTTTTGTCTGCCAGCGCAAAGTGCGGTCTAGGTCGACATCGGCTTCGGAGGCTTTGGGCACGTCCAACAAGCGTCCTCCAGGGGATGAGGGACTGGCCTTTGTACCGGGCCAGAGGGCTAGAGCGAGCACGAAGAACGAAACGATCAGCAACACCGCGCGTTGGAGAGGAAATAGGGGCCAATAAGGAAAGTGAGACGGAAACACTATTTGTTGGGAGGCATTTGCGGTCTGCTCGCGGTCGGCAACCAAGGTCTCGCCGGTGGGCCGGGCGACTTCAATCAGCCCGTTTTGAATCGCGTAGAGGGTGGCCTCGGTGCGTGATTCAACGCCCAACTTGGCAAAGATATTGCGCAAATGAGCTTTGACGGTGTTTACGCTAATAGTCAAGGCCAAGGCAATCTGTTGGTTGGTTGCCCCGGTAGCCACAAGCCGGAGGATCTCTAGCTCGCGCTCACTGAGCTCTTCCGAGTGCTCCCGATTCATGTTTTGCAGTCAACATAGGGTATCATCCTATCCATTTTAACACACTTGTTATTCCCTCACAAGTTGAAACCCGATTTTGGACTTTGCGTATAATATTATCAGCGAGGCTATAGAAGAAAGGAGCCCGAGATGAGCACACAGGAACTGGCTATGGAAGCCAATCGGGAACATCAGGCGCAAAAGCGTGTGGTGGAGTTGGAGATCAAGCTGCCTAAAGTAGAGGAGCTCAAACTGCCCAAGGTCGACCTGGAGCCCGCACGGGCCGTCGCCGAGCAGGTTTTGTTGACCGGCCTTGGCGTGGGCGTTTTGCTCGCGCGCGGCGTGG
>DAOTVR010000308.1:0-4864 GCA_034436315.1 Anaerolineae bacterium | reverse complement strand
TGCCGTACGCTTGGCCGCACGGATCCTGGAGCGCAACGAGGAACTGGCCCGGTTTCCCGATGACCAGCTTGGCCCAGAGACTTTTTTCATCGGCCAGATCCATGGCGGCGATTTTTACAATCGCGTGCCCACCCGCGCCTTTCTCAACGGCGTCCATCGTTGTTGGCCCGACAAGGACTGGCCCCAGATCCGTGCCGAGTTTGAGAGGCTCTTGTGCTCGGTGGAACGCCACCCCGGCTTGCGCGTGGATCTTGAGCTGGGGGGCAACGGCCTCGGCTTTGAGACCCCTGCCGAGGCCAAGATCGTCAAAGCTTTGCGTAGGGCCTATCAGGATGTCGTGGGTAAGGAGCTACCCCTTACGGGGGAGCTTAGCGTGTGCGATGTGAATGTGATCGTGCGCGAGGCGGGGATTCCGGCTGTGGCCCATGGCACCGGAAGCAGCACCGCCCATGCCGACCTGGAATGGGTTGATCTGGAGGGCATCGTTCGCGCCACGAAGGTCTATCTGGCGACGATCGTCAACTATCTGGGAGTTGAGGGGGCTTAGCCGCCTTAAACATACTGTGGGAAAGGAGTGAACGCTATGCGCTTCGCTATTTGGTGTCCGCCCAACGAGCGGGCCTTGAGATTGGCCAAGCAGATGGGCGTGACCGACATCGTCAGTGCCCTGCCGGCGGAACAGGCCGGCCCGGTTTGGGAGCTGATGCCGCTGATTCACCTCCGCAAGAAGGTGGAAGAGGCCGGTTTGAGGCTTTCGGTGATCGAGAGTATCCCCATCACCGACGCTATCAAGCTTGGCCTACCCGATCGTGACCGGGATATCGACAACTTTTGCCAATCGCTCCGGAATATGGGGGCGGCGGGTATTCCCATCCTCTGTTACAACTGGATGGCGGTGCTGTTCGTGCTCAGGACCTCCTTCACCACCCGGGTACGGGGCGAGGCCCTTTCTAATAGCTACGAGCACGAGCTATCCGAGCGAGGCCCCGTCCCGGAGCTAGCTGGGTTAGCGACGCGGGAGGCGCTCTGGAAGAACCTGGAGTATTTTCTCAAGGCAGTGGTGCCGGTGGCGGAGAAAGCCGGTGTGCAGTTGGCCATGCATCCCGATGATCCGCCGATCTCTCCCTGTCGTGGAGTGGAGCGCACGTTCACCTGCCCGGAGGATTTTCAGCGCTTGATCGATCTCGTGCCCAGCCCGAATAACGGCATCACGTACTGCCAAGGCTGCTTCTCCGAGATGAATGCTGATGTTCCGGCGACGATTCGCCATTTCGCCGGGCAAAAGAAGCTCTTCTTTGCCCATTTTCGCAACGTGAGAGGCCCCGTCACCCATTTTGTGGAGGTGTTTCACGACGAAAAGGGCAATGCAGACATGTACGAGGCCATGAAAGCCTACTATGAGAGCGGCTTTGAGGGGCCCATGCGCCCTGATCACCTGCCCTTCATGGAGGGTGAAGACACTGCTCCCTACGGCGGCTTTAGCATGTGGGGGCGCCTCTTTGCCATAGGCTATATGAAGGGGCTGTTGGAGGGAATCCAGAAGACAGCCAAGGCTAGTCAATTTTGCGAACACGGAGAGAAACGAAGATGACGATCAAGATCGCTTTAGTTTTGCCAGAGCTTACCGAATCCAAGCTCAAGCTGGCCAGGCAGATGGGCGTGGAGGGAATCGTTGCCGGGGTTCCCCTGAACGAGAAGGGGCCGGTCTACAGTTTTGAGGGCTTTCTGCATCTGCGCAAGAGGATTGAGGATGCCGGACTCAAGTGGTTTGTGTCTGAGGGCATCCCCATACCGGATCGGGTCAAGCTGGGCTTGCCGGGGCGGGATGAGGATATTGAGAACTTTATCAAGTCGCTGCGCAATATGGGGCGTGCGGGGATTCATATCCTCTGCTACAACTGGATGGCCGTGTTTGGTTGGCTGCGAACGTCCCTGACCACGCGCATAAGGGGCGATGCACTCTCCTCAAGTTATGATCACGCGTTGCTACGCGATGCCCCCTTGACGGCAGTGGGCGAGGTGACAGAAGAGCAACTTTGGTCAAGTCTGGAATACTTCTTAAAGGCGGTCGTGCCTGTGGCAGAGGAAGTGGATGTTAAGCTGGCCATGCATCCCGATGATCCCCCCGTCTCCCCCATCCGTGGCGTGAGCCGGATCATGAGCAGCCCAGAGAACTTTCAGCGCCTTATTGACCTGGTGCCCAGTCCAAACAACGGCCTCACTTTCTGTCAGGGTTGTTTCTCAGAGATGGGCGTGGACGTTCCGGCGACGATCCTGCACTTTTGTAAGCAGAAGAAGCTCTTTTTCGCCCACTTCCGAAACGTCAGAGGCCCGGTGACGAACTTTGTGGAAACTTTTCACGACGAGCCGGGCAATGCCGACATGTTCGCGGCGATGAAGGCCTATTACGATGGGGGCTTTGAGGGCCCCATGCGCCCTGACCATGTGCCCACGATGGAGGGAGACCCACCGGGACATCCGATGTACACTCTATTAGGGCGCCTGCTTGCCGTCGGCTACATGCGAGGGCTCATGGAGGTCATTGAGAAGACGAGGTAAAAGGGAAAGCCGACGGCGGGAATTGAACCCACAACCCGCGGTTTACAAAACCGCTGCTCTGCCGGTTGAGCTACGTCGGCCTGTTGACGGTAGCTATTATAGCGGAATGGACGGGGCGGTCAAGTTAGTGGACAAGGATTTGCTATGCAAGAGCCTACTTACCAGCAGAGGATCGAAGCTCTACGCAGGACAAAGGCCGCTCATACTGAGGCCAAGTTGAAGCAGAGGGGTTACTTTGATATTGATGATCATGGCTGCATCCCCTGGTCTGAGCCGATTCCCTTTCAGCGCAAGCCGAATCACCCGTCAGGGGGCTGTTATGGGCCGAAATGCATTGGGGAGAACTTTCGCGCCTGGTTGGAGGTGCATCCCGTCTATATCCATCCCATGAGCTCGTTGGCAGGGGCTTGGATTTGCCATGTGCCTGGTGTTGGGGGATGGCGACCTGAAGATAGACCCGTGCATCTGTATCCTTTACACCGAGAGTACAACGTCCTCTTCACCGGCATCGGAGGCATGAACCACCTGGGGCCGGATATGAGGATCGGTCTGGAGCTAGGTTGGGGAGGGCTTTTGCGCAAGATTCGCACCTATCGCGAGCTGAATAGGCCGGCCGACACCTCATTCTATGATGGTGAAGAAGCTCTGGTCTTGGGAATACAGGCCTGGATTCGGCGGCATGTGACTAAGGCCAGGGAGATGGCTGCCGCCGAGGATAATCCCGTGCTTAAGGCCAATCTCCTGTCCATTGCGGAGATGAACGAGTGGTTGGTGGATGGCCCACCACGAACGCTACGCGAGGCTTGCCAGTTTCTCGCCTGGTTCCAGTCGGTGGATCGTATGTGGGCAGCCGGAGGGGCCATGGGACAGCTGGACGAGCTGCTACGCCCATATTACGAGGCCGACCGCGAGACGGGCATTGATGATGACGAGGCCGTCATCTGGCATATAGCCAGCCTGCTCTTTAACGATACGCACTACTCTCAAATCGGCGGCCCGGCGCCCGATGGCCACGATCTGACCAGCCCGGTATCGTTTCTCATCTTGGAAGCGGCGCATCGCTTGCGTATACCGAGTAACCTGGCTATCCGCGTGCACGAGGGCCTGAATCCTGAGCTGCTGCGTCGGGCGGTTACGTATCTCTTTGAGGATGGCACAGGCCCCAGCTTCTCTTGTTCTAAGGGTCTTGATGAGGGCTATGCCCGAAACGGTGTGCCTATCCAGTTGGCACGGATAAGGGCCAAGGTGGGCTGCAACTGGACGGCCCTTCCGGGTATCGAGTATTGCCTTCAAGACGTGACACGGCTTTGCCTGGTCTCCCCTTTCCTTCATGCCTTTAAGGATGTGGTTCAGGATGCTACCAGGCCCAAGACGATGGAGACGCTGTGGGAGCGTTATGTCCATCATCTAGGGATCTGCGTGGAGACCATCAAAAGGGGCTTTGACTGGCATATGGAGCGCCACGCTCGGAATAGCCCGGAGATCGTGCTTAACCTCTTTTGTCACGGCCCGATCGAGCGTGGGTTAGATGTCTCGGCCGGGGGCGTGGATATCTATCATCTCACCTGTGACGGCGTAGGCCTGGCTACGGTGGCGGACTCTTTTGCGGCTATAGAGCAACGCGTGGTCAAGGAACGGCGTTTGACTTGGGAAGAGCTGGCAAGGCACTTGGAACAAGACTATGTTGGAGCCGAAGATGTGCGCCTGATGCTACAAAGCATCCCCCGTTATGGTTCGGGCGGCTCGCGCGCGGACTGGTGGGCCAAGCGCATCTCTGAGCTTTACACACATCTTATGAGGGATACTCCCACGCCGAAGGGCTTTACGGTGATCCCCGGCCTGTTCTCTCATGGCATCGTGAACGAATTGGGCAAGAACCTGGGGGCCACGCCGAACGGTCGCCATGCCCATGCGCCCATCTCCCACAGCGCCGATCCTGATCCGGGCTTTATGCGCGGGGGCGGAGCAGCGCCCACGGCCAAGGCCACCGCAGTGGCCTCGGTGCAGCCGGGGTGGGGCAATTCGGCGCCGTTACAAATCGATTTTGACCGACACCTGGCCCGTGAGTACGGCGGCGTGGAGGCGATCGAGGCCCTGATCAAGGCGCACAACGCTCAGGGCGGGACGCTGGTCAACATCAACGTGATCTCCAAAGAGCAAATCCTGGAGGCCCATGCGGACCCAGAAAAGTATCCCGACCTTGTAGTGCGGGTGACGGGCTATAGCGCCTATTTCAAGACCCTTTCGCCCGAATATCGGCAGCAGATCGTGGATCGCATCCTGGCCGAGTCCTAGTTGGAGCTAC
>DAOTVR010000307.1:0-3448 GCA_034436315.1 Anaerolineae bacterium | reverse complement strand
AAAGGGCGAGCGCCTTTGTTTTACGCCGTCACCAGCGGTGGGCTCTTTACAAGCAACGATAATGGCCATACCTGGTCTTTTAGCAGCCTCGGTTGTCCACAAAGGGCTACTATTCGCAGTTTAGCTGTAGACGACCGCCAATTCGAATACCTTTACGTAGGCACAGACAAGGGCGGCGTGTATCGGGGACGCGACATGAGTGCGCGCATGGCTTCTTGGGTGAACTACGGCCTGGCATTTATTGGCATATGCGCTTTCTTGGTCGCAGGAGAGGCCGGGCGTCGATACCTGGCCAAATATCAGATCGCGCGCCAGGGAAAGGTCATCGAGCAAAACTGGGCGTCTTGGGATCAGGCTATCACTCATGCACTTGATGTGCACAATCGTGTGACCTCCGATATGTTAAGCATAATCCCCGCTCAGATGCGCATCGCGGCCATGCGACGCTACATTGAGGCACACAGAGATCAAGACCTCCTGTTTCAAGAGGACACTCAGGCCATTGTGCCCGCCAATCACCTTAAACTGCAACATTTCGCCGAGAGCTGGGCCTCATTGGTCGAGCGCTTGGACAGCCCTAAGCGAGCTGCGCCGATCGCCACCCATATTACCGAACAACTCTGCGATTTGCTCGGCTTCTCGCCCCTTGAAAGTCGTACCTTCAAATCGGTCTTTGGCCATATGGTCAAAGCCCCTGCGGTGCGCCTGAGCATCCCACCCCGTTTTCCCCTTGTGTTTATGCTCGGACGCGAACTACAGGAAGAGGATGTCAAGAACGCACGTGATCTGATGAGCGTGCTCAATGTGACCTCCTTTTTCGCGCTCCTGATAGCTATAGACGAAAACCCCTCTCGCAGAGAGCGCGCGCGTGAGTTGAAGCGCCTGGTGCGGGGCAGTTCCGACGATTTTATCGTGCTCGACTACCACGATCTGCGCAGCTTATTCCTCGCTCGGGATGCGGAACGGCGCTTGGTTGACCTGATCCTAGCCCAGGCTGACTTGACGGTTGTCTCTCCCTATATCATCTCCGGGCCTGTGCCTGAGAATATGTTCTTTGGTCGGGATTACGAGCTCAAAGCCATCATGCGCACGATCCGAGACCGAAGCTTTGCCATCGTAGGCGGGCGCAAGATAGGCAAGACCTCTATCCTTAACAAAGTACAACGGCTGATCGAACAGACCTCCGGCTTTATCCCCTTCCACTTGGATTGCCAGCACGTGATAAGTCATGAGGATTTCTTCGGTGCTTTGGCCGTCACATGTCAGGTGGAGATCAACTCATCTTCCCCAGAAGTTCTGCGGCGCGTTATCCTGCGCCTGCGGCGGCAACGCAAGGAGAGCATGGTCGTTTTGCTCTTGGACGAAGTAGATCCCCTGCTGGCCTATGACATGCAACATCAAATGCAACTCTTTCGTGTCTTCAGGGCTGTCTCACAAGAGGGGCTCTGCCGCTTCGTGTTCTGTGGGGAGCGCAGGCTCAACAATGCGCTGCATGATCCGAGTTCCCCACTATTTAACTTCGCCAACACGCTGCGCCTAAGCTACTTGACGGAGCAGAACGCGCGCCGGCTCATTCAGGAACCTATGGCCATCATGGGCATCACGTTTGAAGACGCAAATGCTCTCGTCCAAGGGGTCATTGAGTTATCCTCGTGTCACCCCAATATCATCCAAGCTATATGTCAGATGCTCCTCGTGCGCGCTAACGGCCGAGGAGATCGGGTGATCAGGATGGATGATCTGGCACAAGTGCGCGCCTCGGACGAATTCCGTGACTTTTTCTTTGAAGTCACTTGGGGCAATGCAACGCCCCTAGAGCGGCTGATCAGCGTGCTGATGGTCGAGAAAGCGCCCACCTTCACCGCCGCTGACGTAAAACAGGCGCTCGCAGCGCACGGATGCAACGTTACCGGCGCCGCGATCGAGGCCGCCCTAGATGGACTTGTTCTTTTCTCCATCTTGAAAAAGCAAGGGAGCCTTTATGCCTTTGAATCGAGATCTTTTCCGACAGTAATGGCCGAGTCTCAACTTGCCCAGACGTTAATTGAGGGCCTTTTGGAAGCTCTAAGGACAGAGGAGCATCAAGACTTGACGAGGGGCGAGGCTCATCAGAGGAGCTAGGTGGTGCCCAAGAGCATCCTTGCGCTGGAAAAGGCTGGAGATCTTGCCGACGCCCTACCCAATCGGCTTGAGGCATCGTGAAATACTACGGCCACCTACTTGCAGGCTAATCTAATCGCCGAATGACGGCGATAACTTTGCCCTGGATCTCCAGATTGCTGGGGTGGACATAGATCGGTTCCATCGTGGGATTAGCCGGCTGCAGGCGAATGAGGGAGCGCCCCTTTTCCCAATAGATGCGCTTGAGAGTCGTAGCCTTTTCGTCCTTGAGCCAGGCAGCGACCATATCGCCGTTCTCGGCATCCTTTTGATGTCGCATGATGACGATGTCGCCATCGCCGATCAAGGCATCGATCATGGATGTCCCGCGCACCTGAAGCGCATAGACTTCCTCAGGGTTCTTGACGATCTCAGCGCTGACAGCAATACGCTCAAAAGCGCTCTGCCAGAAATCGCTATCCGGTATGGGAAGCGGCTCTCCAGCAGCGATAAAGCCTAAGAACGGAATGCCGAACACAGGTGCGGATGAAGTACTCGCCTCCTCAGGACCCTCTTCTCCGACAAGCCGCAACCCTCTGGATATCTCTCGATCCCGAGTCAAGTAGCCCTTCCGCTGCAAAACCCCCAGATTGTAACTGACCACGGAGGTCGAGGAAATACCGACAGCCTGGCCGATCTGACGAATAGTGGGCGGATAGCCGTACTCCTGAAAGAACTCGCGAATCATTTTGAGCATCTTTTTCTGTCGCGGAGACAAATCGGACATATCTCGCATGATGCCACCCCTTCAATAGAGCATTTATTCAACCTCATTATATAGGAACATGTGTTCTATGTCAAGTTTTCACGAAACTCCAAATAAACAAGGAAGCAAAAGTCGCTCGTTCACCCTCGCGGGCAAACGAGCGACGGAAGACAAACCTCAAACTCCGTCTTCGCCCCTAAGGCTTGACCATCTTGGCTACCATGGCGTCGATTTCGGCATTGTTAGCCAGCACACCGATCTCCAGCAAATACTCGCGCTGTTCACCGGGCTGGAGGAACTGCAAGATGCCTCGCGCGCGATCCTTGTCCCGCCCTTCGACCAGGCAATTGGCCGGCTCCAAGCCGGTCACATACGTGCCCGCGCAGACCTCTTTCCATTGGATCATGCGCGGTAGCTCCGCCTGGCGATATTTGACGTAGGCTCCCAATCCCTGGCCGTTGTTAAAGCTACGGTTAGCCAGGATCATGGTCACGAAGCCGTCCGCGTCGGCGACCATATCGTGGTAGAAACACTGCTCCTGATAGCCATCAATAGGCGCCTCATAACGGTTATAGACATCTA
>DAOTVR010000306.1:0-4410 GCA_034436315.1 Anaerolineae bacterium | reverse complement strand
TCGGCCCGGATGCGGAGAACCAGCATTTCCTGGTTGTATCCACTGAGAGTGGAGCTTGGCTCGCGGTATGGACGATGGCCACCCAGGAGAACCATCCCGATCAGCGCGTCGTGGTAGCGCGCTCTATAGACAAGGGGCATACGTGGACGAGGCCGGTGGTGCTAGATGGACAAGTCGCCGGCAACGGCCAGCGGGCCTCGTGGGGCTTCCCCTTTGCGGTGCCGGGAAGCCGGCGCGTTTACGTCTTTTACAACAAGAACGTCGGCATCACGGATGCACGCGAGGATACGACGGGGGTCCTGCGTTTTCGCTACTCTGATGACGAGGGCCTGACCTGGAGCCGGGCGATGTATGACCTTCCCATCGGCCATGCGGCCATTGACCACCCCGATCCCACACGGCCGAAGAACTGGATCGTCTATCAGAGGCCGACGATCTTGCCCGGCGAAAGGGTCGTTGCCGGCTTCACCCGCTGGTCGAGCCGGGCCTACAACCCTGAGCCGGACCTCTTCAAGACGGATAGTGAGGTCTTTTTCTTGCGGTTTGATAACATCTTGACCGAGGATAACCCAGCGAAGTTGACCGTCACGACACTCCCCGAAGGGGATAGGGGGCTGAGAGCCTTGCGCCGGGATATGCCTACGGTGAGCGTAGCCCAAGAGCCGACGGTGGTGGCCCTTGCCGATGGGCGGTGGCTGTGCGTCATGCGCACGCTCAACGGCGCGATCTATATGGCCCTTTCTTCGGATGGTGGGCGCAGTTGGACGGAGCCTCACCCTCTGCGCAGTGGCCCCAATGGGCCGCTCATGCTCAACCCCATCGCGCCGTGCCCGCTTTACAGGCTCAGGGATGGGCGGTATCTGCTCGTGTTCTATCACAACGACGGTACGGCCAACGGCGGAAGCGGCCCGGCGGATTATCGGCGAAACCGCTATCCGGCCTACATGACCATCGGCCGCGAGACGGGAGATGCCGAGCAGCCACTGCGCTTTGGGCCGCCCAAGGTCTTGTGCACGTCCGATGGCGTGGCCTTGGGACCCACACGGCGTACCGAAGTGGCCAGCTATCCCAGCCTGCTTGAGGATGGCGAGGTGCGGGTGTTCTTCTACCCCGACCGCAAGCACTTTCTTCTGGGACGTTATGTGACGGATTCCTGGCTGGAGGATTGCGATCCCACATATAACGAATGAGGTCTGCGTTTCGCTTCGTGTGACATACTAAATGGGGGGTAAGTGGACTATGAGCTTGACGATCGAGTGGGCGCGACGGATCGACAACTGGCGCAACGAGCTAAAGAGACACTTTTACCGTCCCTTAGGGGGACTCCGTTTGGAGGGCTTTGTGACCAAGGAGCAGTTAACCGTGGACGAGGCCCGGCGAGGTCCTTGGAAGCCGATGCCGCCGGGGACGGCCTGGGGGGCCAAATGGGAGTATGGCTGGTTTCGGGGCGAGGTGATCCTGCCAGCGGAGGCGGCAGGCCGGCGCATCGCCCTCAGGGTGGAGCCGGGGGGCGAGAGCGTGGTCTTTGTGGATGGCAAGGCCGCCGGGGCGAGGGATCACTTCCATACGGAGGTTACCCTGACGATGAGCGGCGTGCCGGGCGAGCGGCATGAGGTCTTGGTGGAGGCCTACGCCGGGCATGGCCCTCATGTCGTGGGCGCCGGCCCCACCCCGCCGGGGCGGATCACCGTGCCTGAGCCGGGACCGACCCAGGCCGTGGTGGGGGAGAGCACCTTCGGCATCTGGGAGGAGGAGGCCTATCAATTGTGGATGGATGTGGAGACGCTTTATCACCTGCGCAATAGCCTGGACCCCAATTCGCTGCGGGTGATGGAGATCGACCAGGGGTTGCGGGATTTCACCATCCTCCTGGACTTTGAGCAGGCGCACGAGGGGATGATGGCCGATATCCGTCGCTGTCGGGAGCGGCTGCGGCCTTTATTGGCGTGCGTCAACGGCTCAACCGCGCCGACGATGTTCATGTTCGGCCACGCGCACATTGACGTGGCCTGGCTCTGGCCGTGGGCGGAGACGGAGCGCAAATGTGGGCGCACCTTCTCCACGCAGATCGCGCTCATGGAGGAATATCCCGAATACCGTTTCCTGCAGAGTCAGGCGCACCTCTATCAGGTGACCAAAACGCGCTATCCGGAGCTGTATGCGCGGATCAAGGAGGCCGTCCGACGGGGGCAGTGGATCCCCGAAGGGGGGATGTGGGTGGAGGCGGATACGAACATCTCCGGCGGGGAGAGCCTGATCCGCCAGTTCATTCACGGCAAGCGCTTCTTCCGCGAGGAGTTCGGCGTGGAGAACGAGATCCTCTGGCTGCCCGACGTTTTCGGCTATTCCGGGGCGCTGCCGCAGATCATGCGCGGTTGCGGGATCAAATATTTCTCCACGGCCAAGATCTTTTGGAACTATAACGGGGGTGACCCCTTCCCTTACAATACCTTTACCTGGGAGGGGATCGACGGCTCCAGCGTTTTGGTGCATCTCTGTAACGACTATAACTCGCAGACCGACCCGCGCACGGTCATCCAGCGCTGGAACGAGCGCGTGCAGAAGGACGGCTTCTCCACGCGCCTCTTCCCCTTCGGCTGGGGCGACGGCGGCGGGGGGCCGACTCGCGACCATCTGGAATATATCCGGCGCATGAAGGACTTGGAGGGGGTGCCGCGCTGCCGCCTGGCGGCCCCTATAGAGTATTTCAAGGATCAGGAGGCCAAGGGCGCCCCTGAGGCGCGCTATGTAGGGGAGCTTTACTATCAGTGCCATCGGGGAACGTATACCTCCCAGGCGAGGACCAAGCGGGGCAACCGCAAGAGCGAGCTGGCCCTGCGCGAGGCGGAGATGTGGGGCGTCGCCGCCCAAGCCCTGAAGGGGTGGGCCTTCCCCGCGCAACGGATGGACGAGGCCTGGAAAAAGGTGCTCCTGAACCAGTTTCACGACATCATCCCCGGCTCCTCCATTCACCGCGTCTATGAGGAGGCGGAAGCGAACTATGCGGCGGTGCTGGCCACGGCCGGGGAGGTAGCTCAGGAGGCGATGTCCGGCCTGACCGATGGCTCGCGGGCTTTGACCGTGTTCAATTCCCTTTCCTGGGCGCGGACGGCGCTGGTGACGCTGCCGGAGGATTGGGCCGGGGCGCAAAACCTGGCGGGCGAACCGCTGCCCGTGCAGGTCCTCGGCGAGCGTCGGGTGGTGGAGGCGCACATACCCTCTTGCGGCTGGACGACGCTTCTGCCCAGCGACCTCTGCGAGACGGCCCAGGCGACAAGCGGGGCCGTGAAGGCCACCGAGAGGCTGCTGGAGAACGAACTCCTGCGCGTGGAGTTCAACGAGCGGGGCGAGATCACCAGCATCTACGATAAGGAGGCCGGGCGGGAGCTAGCCGCCGGACCATGCAACGCGTTCAGGATGTACAAGGATATCCCCACCAACTGGGATGCCTGGGATATAGATAGCGTCTACGTCTACACCCCCGTAGAGCTGCCCGAGCCGGCGCAGATGGAGGTGGTGGCGAGCGGCCCGCTCGTGGCCACGATCCGCGTGCAGCGCAGGCTGAACCACTCCACCATGACCCAGGAGATCAGCTTGCGGCGGGGGAGCCGGCGGGTGGATTTCGCCACGCGCATTGACTGGCAAGAGAGCCACAAGCTGCTCAAAGTCTGCTTTGCGGTGGACATCCACGCCAACGAGGCCCTGCACGAGATCCAATTCGGGCACATCCGCCGTCCGAACCACAAGTCCAGGCCGTTTGACGCCGACCGCTTCGAGGTGGCCAACCACAAGTGGTCGGCGCTGGTGGAAGAGAACCGCGGCTTCGCCGTGCTCAACGACTGTAAATACGGCGTGAACGTGGTGGGCAACAGCATCAACCTGACCCTGTTGCGCGCGCCGTTGGCCCCCGACATGACCGCCGACAAGGGGATGCAGGAGTTCACCTACGCCTTCTATGCCTGGAACGGCAGCCTGGCCGAGAGCGCCGTGGTGCGCGAGGGCTATGAGCTCAATTGCCCCGTCCTGACGGCGCCAGGCGCGGGCGGGGAGCGCTCGCTCTTCTCCGTGGACGCGGCTAACGTGATCGTGGAGACGGTCAAGCCGGCCGAGGATGGCTCGGGCGATCTCGTCGTGCGGCTCTACGAGTCCAAGCGCGCGGCCACGCGCTGCGTGCTCGCCAGCTCGCTCCCGATCTTGGCTGCATTACAGACGGACATGCTGGAGCGACCACAAGGGGAGCTCAAGGTCGAGCAGGGCAGAGTGGCCTTGGAGTTCCGGCCCTTTGAGATCAAGACGGTGCGGCTGCGGATGGCGGGGTGGGGGCGTCCAGTTGAACACAAACCTATTTTAGGCACTGTTGGGTGAGGAAAAGCGTTACAGGTAATATGTAGGGGCGTTCAATTGAACGCC
>DAOTVR010000305.1:0-3405 GCA_034436315.1 Anaerolineae bacterium | reverse complement strand
GTAGGTTACTGTACACTTTACGGCGACATGAGCGGTGGACTGGCGGTGATCTCAGACGTACCCAAGACGATGGTCTATGAACTGGCACGCTATATCAACCGCGAAAGAGAGGTCATCCCCTCTGCCTGCATCACCAAGCCTCCTTCTGCTGAGCTGAAACCTAATCAGGTGGATCAGGATACACTTCCCCCTTATCCCGTGCTTGACCAAATACTCCATTACTACATAGAGGAAGGCTATTCGGTCGCAGAGATCGTCGCCCGCGGCTTTGATCCCCAGACGGTGCGCTGGGTGGCGCGCGCAGTAGATCGTAATGAGTATAAGCGCAAGCAAGCTGCCCCCGGCTTGAAAGTAACCACCAAAGCCTTTGGTGTGGGCCGACGGATGCCCATTGTGGCCAGGCTGAGCCATTGATGCCCAGTCTTTATGCTCAGTATTCACTATATATCATCTCGAGAGGATAGAAGCCATGAGGCGAAGTAAGGTGCTTGAGAAACTGCGGGCCGACAAACCCGCCTTGCTGACCAGTATCACCCTGGGACCCTCTACCCTGGCCGTGGAGATCGCGGGCCGGACCGGCCTGGACGGAGTATGGATCGATATGGAACACCGGCCGTTAAGCCAGCGCGAGGTGGCGGAGATGATCAACGCCGCCAGAATTGTGGATACCGATGCTATGGTGCGCATCCGCAAGGGCGAGGGCTATACCAGCTTCTTTCGCCCGTTTGAGGACGGCGCTGCGGGGATCATGGTGCCCCACATCAAGTCACGTGAGGAGGCCGAGTGGGTGGTCCTCAACGCCAAATACCCGCCCCTTGGCCGGCGGGGCTGTGACACCTTCATGCCCGATGCCGATGTGGGTTTCAGCGATCCGCTCGCCTATCTGGAACATGCCAATCGGGAGACCTTCGTAGTCGCCCAGATCGAGGATGCCGAAGCTCTGGATCACCTAGATGAGATCGCCGCCGTGCCGGGGCTGGATGTGCTTTTCATCGGTCCGGCCGATCTGAGCATCTCCCTAGGGGTGCCCTTCCAGATGGATAGCCTCCGTTACCGCGAAGCCGTCCAGGCCATCCGCAAGGCCGCCGAGCGACATGGCAAATGGTGGGGTTTGGTCGTAGGAGATGTAGCCAGTGCTGTTCCCTATGTCCAGCAAGGGGCGCGCTTCTTGTGCGTGGGCGGCGATCTCTTTTTCCTCAGGACCGCCTGCCTATCCCTGCGCAAGGAGTTTGACCAGGCCGTCGCTGCGATCTAAGGCTGTCGTCCTCCTGACCGCAATCACCCTAAGCACGTCTGGCATCCCTTAGGCTAACTGTGTTTCCCTTCTTGGGGCGTGGTGCTTTCGGATGAGGCTCCCTGATTGCCCGGAACAATGGCCCCCTCTTCTGGCCTCCAAAAGAGGTAGGGGAATCCATAGAGGAGAAAAGCACCACCTACAGACAGGAAGATCAGCACAAGCAGCCTGATCGCGAAAATCCACCTAGAGGGCAACGAATTACACAAGGTGATGATATGTAATACGGCCGCCGGCGTAGCGAAAAGCATGCCTGTGCCCCAATAACAAAACGCCCTGTTTTCAAAGGCCCGGGCAAACTCCGCCCCTGCCCGAGCAAAGCTGAAGGCCAGGAAGATGCTTCCCAGCACGTAAAGCGACGTCCGCCAGTAGCCCGTGAGGTTCAGATATACCGGGGCACAGAAAAGCAAAGCGCTCCATAACCAGAAGAAGGCCGCCACGACCAGACCGATGCCCGGCGGAGTGGACCTGCTCAGCTTTCCTCCTTGCTTGGACATACTCTCTCCTCGGTCTTGGGATTAGCCCACGTGCTGATCCAAGCATATCAGCCCATCGTGTAACTCGTCTGCAATGACGGACGCCCCTCTAAGTAATCCACTTTGCCCAATAGGACCAAGCTGAATCTTGAGTGACCCTATTTTGCGCGGTATGGGCCGCTAGGTCAAGTGCCTCGTTGGTGTAGCTTAGCGAGGCAAAGCTCGTTCGTCCATGGCGGCTTTACGCAAAACTTATGTCCCTATTAACGCCGAGCTTATGTTCCCTTGCCAGAGATTCTCTATACTGAGTGCAGAGTCACGTGATGGTAACGTGAACAGCTTATAGGTGATTGTCTTGAGCGATGAGGTAAAGGCCACACAAAGGCTAGATGGCCAAGGAGGTAAGGAAAAGGGGTAGACAAAAATATCTGACTTTTCGTATGGCCAAGCCACATTATCCATTACAAGGGAAGGAGCAAAATGAGAAAGACTTTCGGAATGCTACTTAGGGACGAAAAAGGTATCACCGCCTTGGAGACGGCAATCATCTTGATTGCCTTTGTGGTAGTCGCCTCGGTTTTTGCTTTCACGATGCTCTCCGCGGGCATGTTCTCTACGGAGCGCAGCAAGGACTCGATCTACGCCGGCCTTGCCCAGGTTCGTGGGTCTTTGGAACTCAAGGGCGGCATCATCGGCACCGCAACTGTAACCGGCACGTCGGGGACCATTGATTCGTTGACCTTCAACCTTTCCCTCGTCGCCGGCGGGGCACCGATTGATTTCACCGAACCACCCGCCAATACGGTCCTTATTGAGTATCGCGACGCGACCACCAGGACGACGAACCTTGACTGGACGGTATCCTGGCCTATCGGCGATGAGGACGCGATGTTAGAAGCCAATGAGGTGGCCGAGGTCACTGTGCCCCTTAGCGCCGCCGGCATAACCCTTGGCCCCAATACGACCTTCGTCATTGAAGTCAAGCCGCCCAGCGGCGCTGTGGTCAACCTTCAGAGGACCACGCCGCCCAGCATCGATGAAGTCACCGATCTGAACTAGGCATCCGTAATGGGCTACCTGTTGAGCGGCTCGGTTTGCCGAGCCGCTCAACCTTAGCCCGCCGCTTAACAAACGGGCACTAGCACCTTAAATCTCAGGCACGGCCAGCCAGATCATAAGATAGGGTCTCATGGCTCATTCATTCCTCATCGAGCCGAGACGACTGCCCCGCTACACTTGGCCGTGCCGGCGGGGCAGTCGTCTATTAGAGGGAATGTCGTTCAAGAGGAGGTTTGTCCGTGGGCACAGATGAGAGGCTTGAGCAAAGGGTCAGGACACTGGAATACGAGCTCAAGATCCTGAAAAACGAGATCCAGCGCACGCTCTTGGACATCCAAGAACAGCTCCTGATCCATTATTATCCTGCGTTACGAGCCAGTGAATCTATCCCTGCCTCCGAGGTCGTCCAATCTTTGGGAGCCGTCCGAGAGAAGCGAGAAACCATCGTGGAGGCGCCACCGATAAGCGAGGCGCCTGAGCCGGAGATCCCTCAAGTGAGGAAGGTTTCTCTGGGGGACATCCGGCGAGTGCGCGAGGACTTGTCTGAGACGGCTGTCCAAGCTGATCAAGTCCAGG
>DAOTVR010000304.1:0-4109 GCA_034436315.1 Anaerolineae bacterium | reverse complement strand
CTTGCCCTCCAAGGAACGCACCTGCAAGGCCGAGACGTCTATCCCCTGCCCTCGAGCAAAGCCCAATGCGGCATTGGTGGGCTTTCCCTGCTCGTCAAAGGCGAGGCGCGCCGCCGGGCCTTTGACGATGCGCTCCCGATCCCTCTGCCGCGCGGCCAGTCCCCGCACCTGAGCCACCAACCGCCGCGGCGTGCCCATGACCCGCAAGCTCTCGTAATCCAGGCGCGCATCGGCCAGGGCCTTGGCCAGCTTGTCCTGCAGCTGGGCGAGCGCTTCCCGCAAATCGGCCACCGGCAGCTCTTCCGTGCCGATCTCCAAGAGAAACTCAAAGGGGCCTTCGCCCCGAGGTTGGACAGGGCTGGGCAGCGGCCCCCAATCCTTGACGGGCACCGCCACCTTCTTCAAGAGCGGATAGCCCATCTCCTCTCGTTGTTTGAGGAACAAGGCCGACACTTGCCGGGATAGGTCGCGCATGCGCACGAAATACCGGGCCCGTTCGGTCACCCCGATGGCCCCCCGCGCGTCCAGGACGTTAAAGATATGCGAGCACTTGAGCACATAATCGTGCGCCGGCAGGGCCAGGCCCCGCGCCAGGGCCTCCTTGGCTTCCGCCTCACACAGATCGTACATCTGCCGCAAATTGCTGACGTTGGCCACCTCAAAGTGATAGGTGCAATGCTCCACCTCGCCGCGCAAATGCACGTCACCATAGGTGATCGGGCCGTGGAAACGAATGTCCGGAAAGCCGCGCACCCCCTGCAAGACCATGACGATGCGCTCCAAGCCGTAGGTGATCTCCACCGAGACGGGATCCAAGTCGATCCCCCCCGCCTGCTGGAAATAAGTGAATTGGGTGATCTCCTGGCCATCCAGCCAGATCTCCCAGCCTAATCCCCAAGCGCCCAGCGCCGGGGATTCCCAGTTATCCTCCACGAGGCGCACATCATGCGCACGGATATCAATCCCCAGGGCACGCAGGCTATCCAGGTAAAGCTCTACCGGGTTCCCAGGATCCGGCTTGAGGATGACCTGATACTGGTAATACTGCCCCCAGCGGTTGGGATTTTCCCCATAACGGCCATCATCCGGGCGCACAGAAGGTTCCACGTAAGCCACGTTCCAAGGCTCAGGCCCCAGAACGCGCAAGACGGTCGCCGGGTTCATCGTCCCCGCGCCGACTTGGACGTTGTAAGGCTGCCATAGGAGACAGCCGTGCTCGGTCCAAAATGCGTTTAGGCGCATGATGGCTTCCTGAAAATCCATGAAAAGACCCCCTAACAAAAGTATCGGGCGAGTGACCCGCCCGGCATGGAGCTCACCAAGCCTAGTTGCTGGCGCGAGACCGCCCCAGTTCGTTGGCGCGCAGCTCGCGGCGCAAGCGTCGCAGGAAAACGGCCGACTGGAGCTCGCGTTCCAAGGTGTACTCCAGATAGGCCTGCAACAGGGATTCAATCTCGCCCTGCGTGCCCTCTGTCAGCGACAAGGCCCGCACCTCGGCGGGGCCGTGCGTTTGCAAATAGCGCAACACTTTCTGGGCGTTGAGCGAGACGGCCTTGGCTTGAGCCTGACTCGGCCCACAGCGGCCACAGAGAAGCCCCCCTTGAACCACATAGAGGAAGTTGGTCTCGGGCCGAAGCTCCTCATGGCAGGCAACGCAGCGAAAGAGCTCCGGACGATAACCGCAACAATCCAATAAGCGCAGCTCAAAGTAGCGCGCCCATAGCCGCAGGTCTCGCTCTTGCTCCAGCCGGCGGAACGTCTGCGTCACCAACTCGTAAAGTGCCGGGTTCTCCTCGCCCTCCTGAGCAAAGCGCTCGGCCAGCTCGGCGACGTAACAGGCGTAACTGAAGCGCAACAGGTCATGTCGCAGGCCCTCAAACTCCTCAAGGCACTGGGCCTGCGTGATGGTATCCAGGTTGTGGCCCCGGGCCAGCATGAGCTGGGCGCGATAGAAAAGGCCCAACTGTCCCGCCTTGCGGCTGGTGGGTCGGCGGATGCCGCGAGCCAGGGCAACGAGCTTCCCTCCTGGCGTCAACAGCGTCAGGATGCGATCCACCTCGGCATAATCCACCTCTCGCAGGACGATGCCCTCTGTGCGATAGAGGCGTTCCTGACGCACGTTCTCCCCATCCTATAAGCGGCCCAAACGCAATAACACGTGCTCCGTCACCAGGCGTACGAGGCCCTCCATATCTCCCTCGGCCTCGCTCGGAAGCCTTTTGGCCGTTCCAGAAAGCCCCTCGCAAGCCCCACAGAGCTCACAATCGGGGCCCTTATAGGGCCGGCCCAGGTGTTCGCTGCGCCGCGCGCTGAGGCGGCGCACCTCCTCCACAGGCAACGTCTTCACCCGGCCGAGCAGCCGCGCCGTGGCGATGACCACAGCCGTGTTCTCCACCTTCTCCATCTTGGCATAGGCGTTAATAAGCGATCTGCCCACCGTCACCGCGCCGTGCCGATCGAGCACCAGGGCGTCATGGTCCTGGATCAACTCCCGCACCACCACCGGCACCTGCGCCGAGGTCGGCGTGGCATACTCGGTGGTCAGGATCGTGCCCAACGTGACCAGCGTCTCGGGCAAGACACAGGGGGCCAGTGAGACCCCGGCCACGGTCAGCGCCGTGGTAATCGGCGGGTGAGCGTGCACCACCGCGCAAACGTCCGGGCGCTGCCGATAGATTTCCAGATGCAAGCGCAGCTCCGCCGAGGGCTTGAGCCCGTTATGCGGAGCCACCTCTTCCGGGGCCAACTGGCCGCTCAGGTCCGTCACCACCAAGTCCTCAGGGCGCATCAGCCCCTTACATAGCCCGCTGGGCGTGGTGAGCAGGTAGGATTCGCCCAGGCGCGCCGAGACGTTGCCGTCTACTGCCGCGATCAGGTTCTTCTGATAGAGCAAACGGCAAACCTGGATCATCTCCTCGCGCAGGGCCTGCTCGCGCGCGCTATCTACAGCCCCGGTCCCTTTCACTCCGCCCATGCCGAGTCCCTTTTCCTCCCCTCAGGCCGGCGCGCCCTGGATGATCTGCACGCTCGCGCTGGCCCCGATGCGGTTGGCCCCCGCGCCCACCATGGCCAGGGCGTCCGCATAGCTGCGAATGCCCCCGGCAGCCTTTACGCCCACGCGCGGCCCGACCACCCCGCGCATCAGGGCCACGTCTTGCACCGTGGCCCCACCGGGGCCAAAGCCCGTGGAGGTCTTGCAAAAATCGGCCCCCGCCTCCACGACCAGGAGGCAGGCCAGCACCTTCTCCTCGTCGCTCAACAACGCCGTCTCCAGGATCACCTTACAGCGGGCGCCGTTGGCGTGGCACACCTCCGCTACATTGGCGATATCCCCCTTGACCAGGGCGTAATCGCCCGCCTTGAGTGCCCCGATGTTGAGCACCATATCCACCTCATTCGCCCCATCTGCGATGGCCCGCTCGGCCTCAAAGGCCTTCACCCGGCTCAGGTTGGCCCCCAGCGGGAACCCCGCCACCGAGCAGACCATGACGCCCGATCCCGCCAAGGCGCGCGCTGCACGGGCCACGTTGCAGGGGTTCACGCATACCGAGGCGAAACGATACCGGCGCGCCTCGGCGCAAAGTTGTTCGATCATCGCCGGTGTAGCCTCGGCCTTGAGCAGGGTGTGGTCAATCATCGCCGCCAACTGCCCGGCCGTAAGCTGGGGCGGGGTCATCTGCGGGGGATTCGCCCGCAAACGCTCCAACGTCTCCTTGGCCCGCTTCACCAAGGCCGCCTCCCAGGATACAGAGTGGCTCACTGCACTCCTCCTACGTTTCATCCTCCCGTGTAAGCCCTTCGCCCAGGCTCGCCGACGTAAAGGGCTGAGGATACAAGGCCTCCAGAGAAGTCACCAAAACGTGCCCCGCCGTATCGGCGACCAGGATGGGCAGCTTAAGGGCAAACTCGCTTAGCACTTGGCGACAAGCCCCACAGGGCATCGCCCCATGTTCGCTTACCACGGCCAGGGCCTCAAACTGGCGCTCGCCCTCGGAGACGGCCTTCCAGATGGCCACGCGCTCCGCGCAAACGGTCAGCCCTGTGGAGGCGTTCTCCACATTGCACCCGGCAAAGATCCGCCCCGAGGCCGTGCGCACCGCCGCGCCCAC
>DAOTVR010000303.1:0-7873 GCA_034436315.1 Anaerolineae bacterium | reverse complement strand
ACAAACCAATCTAGGGGCATCCCTTCAACGAGGCTGCCCCCACAGAGGAGAAAGTCAGCCTCTCCCAAGAGGGAAAGCACATGCTCTGTGAGCCTGCGGATATCCTCCGGCGTCACGCGCAGGCCGGTTGTGGTTATCGTGCCCTGCGCGCCGTCTGTCAGGCGCGCCAGGACGTAGGTGATGCGCGTCTCGCCGCCCACCCAAAGGAAGTCGGTTTGCACGCCGGAGGCTCTGAGGACCTCTTCCATGTGCCGACCCGTCTCGCCGGCGGCAAAGCCGGTAGCCAGGCTGGGGGTACCCAGTTGCCCTAACACCCAGGAGGTCACAACCCCCTTGCCGCCCAAACCTTCGGCCACCTTTGCGGCGCGCACCGTCTCGCCGAAGGCAAAGTGATCTACAAAGAGCACTTTATCTATCGCGGTATTAGGGGTGACCGTGAGGATCATGCGCACTCCTCAGGCCCTAGAAGGCGCGAGAGGAGGATGCAGCGGGCATTGTTTTCTAGTCGCTCTAGGGTATCGTAGGCGTTATCCAGGTCGCGGCCCAAGATGGCGACACCGTGTTTGGGCAGGAGGATGCCCAACGCCGTGCGCTGCAATTGCTCCCGCCGCCTCATGGCCAGTTCTACCACGCGGTCGGCCAGCTCTTGAGAATGCATTTGGGTTTCGGGAATGCACTCCACCTCGCCGAATTTGGCCGTGTATTCCAAGACGGGCTTCATCGTGCGCCCGGCAACCGCAAAGACCATCAGCCAACGGGGATGTGCGTGGATCACCGCTCCCACCTCTGGGAAATGATCGTAGACGGCCAGATGCAGGCGAATCTCGCGCGATAGCTCTGATGGGCCCTCTATGACGTGGTGTTGTGCGTCAAGCACCGAGATTTGCTCTGGCTTGATCCGGTAATGATACTTGGAGCCCATAAAACGTGGCGAGACGTAAATCAGCCCTCCTTCCCGCACGCTGATATTGCCGCCGGCCGAATCGCTCAGGAAACGGCTGTAAATGAGCGCGGCGATCTCCACCATGTGTTGTCTTGGATCAGGCATATCGGATTCCCCTATCTGTTGTGAAAATGGCCCTCACCCCCGACTCTTTCCCGATTCCGGGTGGGGAAACGGCGCTTGGATGCCAGCCTCGGACAGAAGCTGGTCGAGTAGTGGCGATCTTTGCCGCACCTCGCCCTGGATCCGCTGCAATTCTTCGGTGCTATGAGCCTCAAAACGCAAGGTGATCAGCGGCTCGGTCACCGAGATGCGCGCCAAGGCCCAACCACGGGGGAATTGGATGCGCACCCCGTCCAGCGTATCAAGTGGGTAATCGCTAAAGACCTCTCGTAGCTCCTCCAGGATGCGCCGGGCGCGTTCGGCGGTGCAGGGTATGCGCAGATCGGGGGTGATGGGATATGCGGGGACGGTGTCCATCGCTTCGGCAAAGCTCACGTTCAGTTCGCCCAGCACCTTGAGCAGGAAGAGCGTGGCGTAGAGGGCATCGTCGCCCCCCAGTTCGCCGAAGAAATAGTGCCCACTGATCTCGCCCCCTAAGATGGCTCCCTCGGTGAGCAGGCGGCGTTTGATAAAGGCATGCCCCGACCTCTCCATGAGCGGCCGTCCCCCGGCGGCCAGCGTCTCCTCGGCCACCACCGAGGAGGATTTCAGATCATAGACGACGCTCGCTCCGGGATGCCGGCGCAGAAGGTAGCGTATAAAGAGCACGAGCGTTCGGTCAGCCGGCTGCACGCGTCCACGTCCATCCACAAAGATGACCCGGTCGCCGTCCCCGTCATAGGCTGCGCCGAGCTCAGCCCCTACGTCGAGCACCCGTTGGCACACATCGCCCAGATGCGAAGGGATCGCCGGGTTCGGATCACGATGGGGGAAAGTGCCGTCGGGGATACAATATAGCTCCTCTACTTTCTGTCCGAGTTGGCGCAGGACCTGAGGTGCGACGAGGCTTAACGAACCGTTGCCCGCATCCACTACGATGTGCTGCGCCTTCAAACTGGGAAAAGCCGCGCACAAGAAGGCTATATAGTCAGGCATGATCTCTGCTTGATGGTAGGTTCCCTGCCCTTGGATGAACTCACCCAAGTTCATTTGCCGGGCGATAGCTTGCAAATCCTCGGGGATGACCGGCAAGTCGCCAAAGATCAGCTTGAAGCCGTTATAGCGCGGCGGGTTGTGCGAGGCGGTGACCATCACCCCACCGTATGCGCCCAGGCGCTTTTTGCCGAAATAGAACGCCGGCGTGGGTAAGATGCCCAGATCGGTGACCTCGGCTCCACTGGCGAGCAGGCCCTCAATGAGTGCAGCTTTCAGGCTCGGCGTGCTTGGGCGCAGGTCACCACCGACGACGACGCTTCGCCCTTCGAGCTTCGTGCCCACGGCTCGCCCCAGGAGAAGGGCCGTCTCCTCGTTGAGTTCGGAACCATATACGCCGCGAATGTCACAGTCTTTGAAGATGCTCATCTCGTCTATGAAAAAGGCAAAACTCACCGCAAAGACACCGAAATTTACCCTAGTCCTTAGCGCCTCGGTGTCTTGAGAACGCTCAAAAGGCTAGAACGCATCGTCAGGACAGGTAGCCTCTTGCCCGACAGGCTGTCAGGAAGCGCTCATAGCGTTCCAGATAAGCTGGGTGATAAGCGCTGCGTGGTTCCACAGTTTCTCGGTAGTGCACCATATGGGTTGCAGCGGTAGCCACGTTCTCAAAGGCGCAACCCCGGGCGGCCAGGATCGCTGCCCCCATTGCCCCTAAGGGCACTTCGGGGACACGCAGACACCTGTTCAACACGTCGGCGCGAATCTGTAGTCCGGCTATGCTCTGCGTGGCTCCCCCGACGGCATAGAGGATCTCGCCCACTGCCGCTCCCAGGCTCTCTAGCACCTCGTAAGCCAGGCGCTCGACATAAGCTAGACCTTCTAAATGGGCTGCGTAATAGATCCTCTCGTCCTCGGTTGCGCCCAGGATGAATCCCGTGGCCTCCGGCTTGTAAAAGGGGAAGCGCTCGCCGCGGCGCACAAGAGGGTAGATGATCAGATCCGTCGGGCTGTGCTCCAACGCCGCTGCGTTGAGCTCGGCAAGGCGCTGGGGGGCGAAACGCTGGACCAGACAATCCGCCCCTGTGCTGCTTGCCCCGCCGGGGAGCCAGAAGCCATCCGGATGGCGATGGGAGTAGATGCGCCCCAATGGGTCGCTTAACAGTCTCTCACTTACTCCCTTGAGCACCAGCGTCGTGCCTAGGGTACTATTCCAATCCCCCGGCGAGACGGCCCCGCTGGCCAGTTGCGAGGCTGTGCCATCGGTGGAGCCGGCCACGACGAGCGTCTTGGGCGAGAGGCCCGTCAGCCGGGCTATCTGGGGAGAAATCGTGCCGATGACACTGCCCGGAGCCAGGACACGAGGGAATTTATCCGGGTCAAACCCCAGATCGCGGGCGATGAACTCCGGCCATCGCAGGTCTATGATGTCATAGCCCCACTTGAGAGCGTTGGTCCAATCGGTATAGCCCCAGCTCCCAGATAGCCAGCCGATGATCAAGTCTGTGGGACTGAGATACCACCGCGCTTTGGCGAGGCGTTCCGGTTCGTGCCGCTGTACCCAGCGCAGCTTACTGAGGGCAAAGGAGGCATTGAAGCGCGTGCCCAATTTCGCGGCCAGATCGGCTCCAGCGGCCTGAACTTCCTCGGCGACGGCACTTGCGCGCGTGTCCGAATACATGATCGCCGTGCCCACGGGCTGGCCCTGCCCGTCCACCAGACAGAGCGTACCCGAGGTAGAAGTCACCGAGAGAGCGGCGATGGCCGCAACGTCGTTGCCGCCGGACACAAAGCGGCTGACCGCGGTGGCGATGGCCGCGATAGCCGCCTCGCGCCACTGGTGAGGATCTTGCTCAAAGTGCCCGGGTGTAGGCGCCACAAGCTGTTCGGCGGGGAAGGCGCTCGTGGCCTCGGAGTTGACGTGCCCCTCCAGGTCGGTTATGATGGCTCGTGCACCCTGAGTGCCCACATCAAGACCTAGGACAAACAAGGTACACCCCCTTTACCGGGAAAGATAAACTCTAGCGAAATATGTTACGCGGGCGCTCTCCGTCTGTCAAAGATAGGTGGATCACGATATGTCTGCCGACAAGGCGGTCTCTCTACGAATAAGGGGATTATTTGAGGAGGAGCGATGGCCTTGAGCGATAGCTTTGAGCGACCTCAGGCGGAGCATTCCGCCTGCCCCTTTTGGTTCTGGAACGGCGACCTGAAGCCGGACGAGCTGCTGAGACAAATTCACCTGATGCACGAGAAGGGCATCCGGGCCTTTATGATCCACGCGCGCAAGGGGTTAACGATCAAGTATCTCTCCGAGGAATGGTTTGAGCGCGTGCGGCTAACCCTTGAGGAGGCAGCCAAGCTGGGGATGAAGGTTTGGCTCTACGACGAGGATAACTGGCCCAGCGGCTACGCCGGCGGCCGGGTGCTGGCCCGCGATCCCAACTATGCCGGCCAGAACCTGATCCTTGAGAGACACTATGTTCAGGGGCCGGCGCCCTTCCGCTTAGCGTTAGAGCGCTCGGAGGAAGTGCGCGCCGTGCTTGCCGCACGCATCGCCGAGGTGCGTCCCATCCCACCTGACCCGCTACGTTTCCATAAGGAGGGTGAGACCCCCGCGCCCTGGAGCGATCGCGCGCATTATGCTCACATTTATGCTCATGAGGAGCCCATCGCGCTGGAGATGAGGGACGGGGTGGTAGCTCGGGATGTGCCTGAGGGCTATTGGTGCCTGATGGTGGCCAGACAGCAGCGCACGGACTGGTTCGCCGCCTATTCGGATACCTATTATATAGACCTGATGAACGCCGCGGCCACTCAAGCTTTCCTTGAGGAGACTCACGAACAGTACTGGCGGCGCTTCAAGAAGCATTTCGGCAAGACCATCCTGGGCTTTTTCGTGGATGAGCCGGGCTTTTACAACAACTTTTGGGATCGTAATGTGGGTTCCATCACCTGGACGCATGATTTCGCCCAAGAATTTGAGAAACGCCGGGGATATTCGCTCCTCCCGTGGTTGCCCGCCTTATGGGAGGACCTGGGCGCGCGCAGCGAGGCCGTGCGCTGCGACTATTGGCGCACGGTGGCCGAGCTGACCCGAGAACGCTTCTTCCAGGCCTTGGCCGATTGGTGCAGCGCCCATGGGGTGATGCTCACCGGGCACCTCAATACCGAGGAATGGCTCTTCACCAACGTGCGCGGGGCGGGTAATCCCTTCACCTCACTTCAGCCACTGCATGTCCCGGCCTGCGACAAGATCGACGAAGTGTGGGAAAAGATCACCGAGAAGCTGGCCGTCTCCGTCGCCCACGCCAATGGTCGCCAGCGTGCGTTGAGCGAGACCTTTGCCCTTATCGGCTGGAAACTGGCTCCGCCCTATATGAAGCGGATCGTTGATTATCAGTTCGTGCGGGGGATCAACTGGCTCTGCTGCCACGCCTTCTTCTACTCCATTGAGGATTTCCGTGCGCGGGAGTGTCCGCCATCCGAGTTTTTCCAGAATCCCTGGTGGCAGCACTCCAAGCCCTTATGGGATTACGTCTCGCGCCTCTCGGCGGTGCTCTCGCAAGGGATCCATGTCGCCCCTGTGGCCCTGTATTATCCCGTGGAGCAAGCCTGGGCCACGATGACCCCTGAGGCTCCCCACGCCTTTGACGGGCGTGCCTGGGAGCCTTGGCAGATGCAAGAGCGCCATCTCCCCGTACAGGTGACGGATTACACCATGATCCAGCTCGCCCAGCGGCTGCTGGAAAACCAGTGCGATTTTGACTTTGTGGATCAGTCGGTGCTGGGGAAGGCGAGCGTGGCCGAAGGGACGTTACGTGTGGGGGCAGAGGCGTTCCAGGCCGTCGTGGTGCCTCCGGTGGACGTGATCGCCGCACAGAGCCTGGGTCGGTTCCTTGAGCTGGCCGAATCTGGGGGCACAGTGCTTTTCGTGGGCAAGCTGCCCGAGCGCGTGGCCTTTGGCCAGGCCCCTGCGGGTTGGCCAGCCCTGCGCGAGAAACTGCGGGCGTTCCAACTGCCCGAGTTCATCTCATGGCGAGATGGTCGCATTGGCTATGCCCCCCAGGGCACCGAGGCCGCTGTGGCCGCGCTTTGGAAGGTTATCAAGCCCGATATCACCGTGTGCATCCCTCCGACAGAGGATCGGATCCTCTTCTCGGACACCTACAAGGGAATGACCCGCGACACGCGCATTTACCCTCTGCGACATGTCCTGAAGTACCATCATCGGCGGGTAGGGAAGGAAGAGGTTTACTTCCTGGTCAACGAGTCAGATCAGACGTTTCCCGCCTTGTTGAAGCTGAGGGGCGGCCCGGTGGTGGAGGAGTGGATCCCGCAAACGGGAGAGCGGCGCTCCATCGGACAACATCTCCAGGTTGAGGACCAGACCTTGATCGAGCTGAGCTTTGCCCCCTGGCAATCGCATCTTCTGGTGTTGCGGAAGGGCCAGCCCGAAGAGAAAGCCGCGGAAAAGATCAAGCAGCAACGGTGGCTCAATCGCTGGCGCTGGGTTGTGGGCGGGTATGGCTGGCGAGGGCTGCTTACGAGCTGGCATGAGCTAGGGCTGGCGCGCTATTCGGGCACGGGCACTTATTACACGACCTTCCAACAGCGCCGGGTGCTCCGGCCGGAGGAGCGGCTCATCTTGAATTTGGGCGTGGTGCTAGAGACGGCGGAAGTGCAGGTAAATGGGGTTTCCTTTGGCCCCCTGGCCTGGCCGCCATATGAGGTGGACATCACCCAGGCGGTACGTGAGGGGAAGAATGAGGTGGTGGTCGTCGTGGCCAACACCCTGGCCAACGAGATGGAGGGACAGGAACGCCCAAGCGGCCTTCTGGGGCCGGTAGAGTTGAGGACGGTGGTGAAGGAGGAGTAGGCAGCCGCTAGATGAAAATCGCAATCGGCAGTATCTGAAGCGCAGGCCCCCAGCTCAAGCCACGCTCCTTCGGCGAAGCCTGACACCTTAACAGGCAATAGCCTCTCCAGGCTCAAATGCTCGGAGGTGCCAGGAATCTCGATGTCCACGATCTTGCTGTCTTCTCCGATATCTAGCGCAGTATACCTCGTCAGAGTAGCTTCACGAACTCGTCTACGCTCAGGCCAGCCTGCCGAATGATCGCGCGTAGAGTGCCTCTATCCAGTTCCTTGTGATCGGGAACGACGATCTGAGTGAAAGGGCTATCCCGACGCAAGATGATATGGCTCCCTTCTTGCCGCTTGAAGTAGAAGCCTGCTTTCCCCAGCGCTTTGACACAGTCGCGTCCGGATATCCTCGGCAACCCGCTCATACCGCCACCAAAAGCGTATCAAAGCGCTCCTCGGGCACAGGTAGGTGATCCTCCTCCAACGCCGCGATGTACCCGCGGATCGCCTCCCTGATGTTGGCGATGGCCTCTTCTTTTGTCTTGCCTTGGCTGATGCAGCCAGGCAGACTGGGTACTTCTGCTACCCAATAACCATCCTCGCCGGGATAAATAACTACCTGTCTCATTCTCACCTCCAGATCCTCATTCACGTCTACAAGGGAAATCCTTCAGGTAGAGTTCTATCGCCTCCTTGAGGTTAACGATGGTGTCCTCCATCGTGGCCCCCTGAAGACTGTACCAACTTCGGGGCCCTCTGCTACGTGCAGGTTTTCCTCTTTACGACGGCGGCAAAGGTCATAACCCCACTAACGGTGTATCCGAAACATCTCTAGTATGCCCCCGGTTTGTATAGTCTGTCAAGTTATTGTTCTCTTTGTTTTGAGGGAAAGGGCAAGGGTATAATGTTCATTAGATGGGTTTTAAGTTCACGCAAGGGGGCGCCGATGTCTGAAATCAGGTATCTATG
>DAOTVR010000302.1:0-15532 GCA_034436315.1 Anaerolineae bacterium | reverse complement strand
TGCCCCCAGACCTTGGCTCCGGCCATGACCAGCGTCGGCACCTCTACCACCGGCGACCAGCTTTTCCCTTCGTCGGCACTCACGGCGGCCCTAGACCACTTCCACAGGCCCACGACCCGGCCATCGGACAAGTGGTAGTAGGAGAGCGCCTTGTACCCCTCTACGGCATAGAAGCCATCGGGGCTGCGATCCTCTTCCCACCATTGGAGGGTCATCAGCTTGTTGGCCAAAAGCGCCTCGCAGGCTTCCACGAACCCCCGATCTCTGGACTCTCGGTAGTAGGGGTAACGGGTATTGGATTCGTTCCAGCCGGCATGGCGGTTGTAACGGATAAAGTAGATCGGCCCAAACGAGCCATCGCTATAAACCTCGCGCACTACCCGCCCGATCCCCCGGCCATCGTTGGGCGCACAGGTTGGATGAGGGCTGATGCCGTAGAAGCCCAGCACCAGCAATCTACCGTTAGGGGCTACGTAGAAACCCATCCGCTGATGCATGACGGAGTAACTCCCTTTGGGTAGCTCACGCTCTCCCTTATAGACGCCGTGGGGGATGAGATATTGGGGAAATACCACGCGCGGTTTCTCCCAAGTTCGCCCATCTGCGGAGCTTGTGAGCAAGGTCTGGCCTGGAGGTACATGCTCTGAGACAGGGTTACTGAGGTACTCCAGGTAGAATCGCCCGCGCCAATAGGCCAACATAGGAGCATGGTTGTAAGTCCAACCGTAATCCTCGGCCAGCTCGGGGTGCGTGCGGTTGGCGCGCAGCACTTGATAGCTCTGTACCCCTATGGCCGGACGTAATTGGCCATGATGATAGTCGATATTGACCGTTTCTTTGCCAACATATTTCACGGGTTCTTGGAAATCCATCTTGCCCCTCGCGATTTCTAGTCGTAGAGCAGCATCACCGGGCCGAGCAATCCGGAAGGGATACGCTCTTCGGCCGAGGCCACTAGCCCCAATCGGACCACGTGTTCCCATTCCTCTGGCCGTAAGCCGGGCGGCGGGGCTATGCCTTGTTGCTGACGAACGCCTTGGACGCGATTATACAACAGATTGGTCACCACCACACACACCCGGTTGCGCCCCGGTTTGACCCAAGGGGTGAGCTCAAAACGGTAGGGCGACCAGATCCTCGCTCCCACCGACCGCTCGCCCACGAACACCTCGGCCACATGCTCCACCAGCCCCAAATCCAGGAAGACGCGCGATGCCTTGTCGGGTATATCCAGGGTGAGATAATAATGGATAGATCCGGAAAAGTCATGCAGCTCCGGGATCTCGCGCCAGTCCAAGAACCCCTGGTTGGGGCAAAGCCGCCCATCGGGCAGTTGGAGGTCACAGCTATGAATGATCTGCCGATGTAACGGCTTGCGTTTTGGGGGCAACGCGGGCCGATCCTCAGGCTCCGACGAGACGACCACAATATAGGCCTCATGGTCGGTGAAGCGCAAGCGTAACGTCTCGTCGGGGTAAGCCTCTCGCGTCCCCGTCTCGGCGTCCCAGATCTCCATGGCGCCCTTCGCTCGGAGCTGCAAACGCAGCTCACCAGCCTCGGCTCCCCAGCGGGCCAGGCCGTCGCGATAGGGAAGAGGATAGCGCAAGTGGTCTGCGTGGGGATGGGCGATAAAGTAGATGTCCGTCTGATCTACCCGGCGATGCGCCCACCAGGGTAGTTTCTGTGTGGCTTCGCCCGCGAGCTGGATGTCAGGGGCCAGGCCGGTAAGGGCGCGAAAAGCGTCTAGAGAGGTTACCGTGCGCGGCTGGGCCAGGATGGCTTTCCAGATTTCCTCCAAGTCCTCGGCAGCCGTACGGCCCCTTAAGCCGGGCACGCGCGGCATTTTAGGGTCCAAAATGACTACCGTCGCCCCAGTTTGGGCCAGCTCAAGCAATTTGAGGGCGGTGTTCAAGGGGAGCCAGCGCAAGGGGGGCAAGACGATGGCCGCGTAGCTTTGGTGCCCTATGTGTAAGCGGCCCTCTTGGACCTGGGCTGCAAGCAGAGCGTGGTCGTTCAGCCAGTCCCAGGTGTAGCCGGCGACCTCTGGAGGCGGGTCCAGGCGCATCTTGGCCGCCGACCACTGAAAGGATTCGGAGCTCGTCTCTTCTAGGAACGGCGACTGGCTGTGGCAAAGATCGTGGAGGGGCAAATACAAGGCAAAATCAGTCACGGCCTGGCCCTGCTGTAAGAGGAAACTGATGCGCGCCAGATAACTCGTCAGCACGGGCAAGTAGCGGAACCAGGCGGAATTGTGATTGAAATGGCAAGTGGCATACATATGCCACCCAGGTGCATCCCCGGCTTCCGGGGGGGATGAGGCGTAGCCGTGAAACAGCACGCGGTTGACGCCGCAAGCGAACTGGGCATCGGCCAGGAGCTTGAGATCGTCGGGGCGCTCGGCGAATTGGCGCACATTCGGCCAGCCGTAAAGACAAGTAAAGGATTCGCTGGAGATGATCGGCCGACCATAAAGATGCCCTGCGGATGCCGCCAGCCGCAGCGCCTCCAGGGGGTAGAGCAGCATCTCGCCTTCAGGGATATCCGCCGTACCATAGGCGCGGAGGACGTCTCCGGGCATCCCATGCGCCTGGACGCGTGAACGGAAACCGTGCTCGTGACACCAGCGGGTATAAGGCTGGTAAAAGTTCTCTACAATCAAATCGGAGAGGATGCGGTTATAATCATAACGCACGTCGCGGAGGAGCGCCAACCAATCCGGATCCGCAATCGGCCAAGCTCCTAATAGGGCAGGCAGGTAGGGACGAATATCGTAACCGCAGCGCCGCTCAAACTCTTGAGAGAACTCGGCCGACCAGTGAGGCCCCAACACCTCCCAACTATCGCAGAACATGGCCCCAAGGCCCTTCCCCGCCTTGTGACCCAGATATCGGACGATCCTCCCCCCCAAGCTCGCCAGATGGGCATCCGTGCCCGATCTGCTCAGATGATCGTGGACCCAGCCTTCACCCCCTGGGGCGCAGCGGCTTACCTTCTGCCCGGTAAAGGAGCGCACCACGATACATACCTGCCAGATGCCTTCGGGCACATCCCACACGAGAGAAGGGGCCTGCGGAGTGACAGGGAGCTCCCGTTGGGTATGAGGATCGATCCCCTCGCCTTCTCTGCGCGCCGCATAGATGCCGATGATGAACTCGCCCTCGGCAAGCTCTGGAAGGCTCAGGCGCGCCTCCCTTGCGGGGCCGGTTACCTGGAAGGTATAGGCGCGGAGGGTTCCGGCACGGGCTTCACCCTGGATATGAGGCCCACCAAAAGGCCAACCACTGCCGAAGGTCAGGTCGAAACCCAAGCCGAGCTGAGCAGCAGCTTCAATGGCGCGATCCACCAGGGCGAACCACTCGGCGCTGGCGAAATCGGGCCCGGGCGGAACATGGGGTTGAGGGTAAACGACCGCCAGCTCTACGCCGCCCCAGCCGGCCTGGGCCATGAGCGCCAGTTCGCGGCGGATCTCCTCAGGGGTGATGCTACTGGCAAACCACCACCAGCGCACCCATGGGCGGGCTGAAGCGGGAGGGTTGAGGAAGCCGGCCAGAAGCTCTTTCGGTGTCATGCGGCGCCGATCAGTAGAGGTGACAGGCCGCCCAATGATCGGGTTCTAGCTCCCTGAACGCCGGCTCAAGCTGTTTGCAGATGTCCATCACCTTGGGGCAGCGGGTGTTGAAGCGACATCCTGAAGGGGGATTGGCCGGGCTGGGGACGTCTCCCTCCAGCACGATGCGCTCGCGTCGCTCCTCAATCACCGGGTCAGGAATGGGCACCGCCGACCACAGAGCCTGCGTATAGGGATGCAGAGGATGAGTACAAACGGTATTACTGGGGCCCAGTTCTATGACTTTGCCCAGGTACATCACCGCCATGCGGTCGCTGATGTAGCGCACCATCCTCAAATCGTGGGAGATAAAGAGATAGGTTAGTTTTAGCTCTCGTTGCAGCCTCTTGAGCAGGTTGACGATCTGCGATTGAATAGACACGTCTAGCGAGGAGATCGGCTCATCGCAGATGACAAAGGAAGGGTTAACACTCAAGGCGCGGGCGATGCCGATGCGCTGGCGCTGCCCCCCGGAGAACTCGCTGGGGAATCGGTTGACGAAGTAGGGATTGAGGCCCACCATCTGCAAAAGGTGCGCGGCGCGCTCCTCTGCCTCTTTGCCCTTGGCGATGCCGTGCACGATCATGGGCTCCATGAGCATCCGGCCTACGGTCATGCGCGGATTCAGGGAAGAGTAGGGGTTTTGAAAGATGATCTGCATCTGGGTGCGCATGCGGCGTAGCTCTTCCCCTCGCAGAGCCACCAGGTTGCGCCCCTGAAAGTACACTGCCCCCGCCGTGGGGCGCTGGAGCTGAAGGATCACCCGCGCTGTGGTTGTCTTCCCGCAGCCGCTTTCCCCCACCAAGCCCAACGTTTCTCCCCGGTAGATGTCAAACGAGAGGTCGTCCACCGCCTTGACATAGCCGGCTACGCGCTGGATCAGCCCCTTTTTGATGGGGAAGTACTTTTTCAGATGCTCCACCCGTACCAGCGTCTCCTGTTCTGGCATCGCTAAGCTCTCCCCATCTGTGGTATGCTAACGCCCTGCAGGCGAACTGCCTGAACGTTCCAACACGCCACCTTGTGCTCGGGGGCAGTCTCAACGAGCTCTGGCCTTTCCAGTGTGCATTGCTCCGTGCAGTAGGGGCAGCGCGGCGCAAAGGGACAACCCGGCGGCAACCTGATCATGTCGGGTGGAAAGCCATCAATATATTGCAGCTCTTGGTCTCCACACGTGTCCATGCGCGGCACAGAGCCCAGCAAACCGATCGTGTAGGGGTGTTGAGGGTTAGCAAAGAGTGGTTTAATGGGTGCCATCTCAACGATGTAGCCGGCATACATGACGTTGACCCGTTTGGCGATGCGCGCCACCACACCCAGGTCATGGGTGATCCAGATCACCGCCATATTCAGCTCGGCTTGCAAGCGTTTCACCAGATCCACGATCTGCGCCTGAATGGTCACGTCTAGGGAGGTTGTCGGCTCATCCGCGATCAGCAGTTTGGGCCGGCAAGAGATGGCCATGGCGATCATTACCCGCTGGCGCATGCCCCCCGAAAACTGATGCGGATAATCCCGCAGGCGCTCCTCAGGGTTGGGGATGCCCACGGCAGCAAGGGCCTCAATGGCGCGCTCGCGCGCCTCTCGTGGGCTTGCTCCCAAGTTCACGGCCACAGCCTCGGCGATCTGATCCCCGATGGTCATGACCGGGTTTAGGGAGGTCATGGGGTCCTGAAAGATCATGGCCACCTTTTTGCCCCGTATCTCATGCATTCGGCTAAGGGGGATTTGAAGGAGGTCGCGCCCCTCCAGCAAGACCTGGCCTCCCATGATCTTGGCCGGTGGCTCCGGGAGCAGGCGTAACATGGCCAGCACGCTCACGCTTTTGCCGCAACCACTCTCGCCCACCAAGCCCAGCGTGTCTCCCTGTTCAAGGGTGTAGGAAATGCCGTTCACCGCGTTCACCACGCCGTCCTTGGTGAAAAAGGCTACTCTCAAGTCTTTTACTTCTAGCAGTGGAGCCATTGTCAGTGCGACCTCGCGAAAAGTGTGGAGAAAATCATTGCTGCGAGCTCCCGGCTACACGTTGACGTTAACGTTCGTCGCCTCCCGCAGTCCGTCGGCCAAACCTTGGAAGGCCAAGACAGAGAGGGTGATCATCAGAGAAGGGAAGATGAACATATGCGGCTTGTACATCCAAAACATGCCCGCTTCTCCCAGCATCTGGCCCCAGCTCGGTTGAGGAGGACGAACGCCCATGCCCAAGAAACTGAGGCCCGCCTCAGCAAAGACGGCCGTGGGAATGCCTGCGGCGAATCCCCACAGAAGCAGCGGTGCAGCCTGTGGAAGGACGTGGTTCGTGAGCAATCGCCAGGTGGGAATGCCCAAAGCGCGGGCAGCCTCTATATAATCCTGCTCGCGCACGGAGAAGGTCAGTCCGCGCACTAGACGGCAGGAGCCTAACCAGCTGGTGATGGTCATGGCCAAGATGAGATTTTGCAGGCTGGGCTTTAGCACCATGACCAGATAGAGCACGAGCAGATACCAGGGCAAGGCAGAGAAGAGGTCGATGAGCCGGGTGATGAACCAATCCAAAATGCCACCCGCATACCCTGAGATGATCCCCAACGGCACCCCGATCAAAAGGCCCGCGAGCTGGGTCAAGATGCCCACCAGAAGCATCGGCCTGGAGGCGTAAATGACCCGCGAGAGCACGTCTCGGCCGAGTTGATCTGTCCCCATGAGGTGCTCCCGAGAAGGCCCCTCCAGGCCGTGCGTCGGGTCGATCTTGTCGTAGGGGTAAGGAGCCAAAAACGGGGCGAAGATGGCTACGAAGAGGATAAAGACGACGAACACTAGGCCGAACATGGCCAGCCTATTGCGTCGGAAACGTCGCCAGGCGCCGACCCAGAATCCGGCATAGCGTACTTCCGCCGGGGCGCCGGCCACCGCAGGAGCTACCGTTGTCGAGGTCATGAGGCCTTCTCCACCAAACGCACTCGCGGGTCTATGATACCGTAAAGGATATCGGTAAGGAAATACGTCAAAGCGATAAGGATTGCCCAGAACATGGTGATGCCCAGGACCAGAGGATAGTCGCGATTCGTGCTAGACATCACGAAGTACTGTCCTAAGCCGGGGATGCCGAAGGTCCTCTCAATGAAGATGGAGCCGGTCATCATTCCCGGAAACATGGGCAAGAAGTTGGTGATCATGGGGATCAGGGCGTTACGCAACACATGCCGGCTCATCACTCCCGCTTGACGCAGGCCCTTGGCATAGGCCGTCCGCACATAGTCGGCAGACATGGCCTCAACCACGCACTGGCGTGTCCAACGCGCCACGCCCCCCGTGCTCGGCAGCGCATAAGCTACCACGGGCAAGGTCAAGGTCTTGAGGTTTGCCCCACTCCACCCGCCGGCCGGAAACCAGCGCAACTTGGCAGCAAAAAAGTAAACGAGCACAAAGGCCATGACGAAGCTGGGGATGGTGCTGATCCCCACGGCATAGATGGTGATCAAGTTGTCTATCCAGGTGTTCTGCTTGGCTGCGGCAATCATGCCCAAGGCGATGCCCAGGAGGACGGCCAACGTGGCCGCCAAACCGCCCACCAAGGCGCTATAAGGCAACTGCTTAAAGATCAGTTGCGTTACCGTCAGCTCGGGGGCGGTGAAGGGGATGCCGAAATCCAGGGTCAAGGCGTTGCGCAGCCACACCAGATACTGTTGCCAGAGCGGTTTGTCCAAGCCGTACTTGGCCTTGAAAGCTTCGATCTGCTCCGGCGATTGAGGGATCTCCACCCCTTGCATCCAGGGCCCGCCGGGGACCGTGCGCGAGAGAATAAAGGTAAACATAGATAATAGCAGGAGGACCATAAAGATCCCCCCAAAACGCCGCAGGGTATAGCTGATCATCCTTCACGCCCTTTCGCTTCTGGCCCTCACCCCGCTTCATTTAAGGATAAAGGCGAAATAATGAAGGATGAAAGTTAAAAAGGGCAGAATATGGGTTCATCGCCCCTCCCATATCCTGCTTCATCCTTCCTATTTCGTCCTTCACCCTTTCAATGGTGAAGGACGCTAAGCTTCGCAGGGCGCGGGTAAAACCCGCGCCCTGTTCCAAAGGAGGATGGCTCGCAACGGCTTACTTCAAGCCCTCGCGACACTTGGAGTTAGACCAATACATCATCTCGTACCAGTGGGCACAGCCCACGCCGCCGCCACTGTTGAACTGATAGCCGTACTTGTTGGGCTTCATCCCCTCGCCGGCCAGGTTGCAAGGCCACAATGCGATGGAGAAGGGATGGGCGAGGAACATATAGGCTGCGCTCTTGACCAACATCTTCTCCGCCTCGGCCATCAGCTCAAAGCGCTTCTGGGGATCCAGCGTGGCGTTAGCCTTGTTATAGAACTCGTCCCACTCCGGATCCTTGTGCGGGTGCCGGCCGGCCGCCGTACGCCAGACGTTCAGGAAGGTCGCCGGGTCATAGTAGTCCAGCGCATAGCCCACATAGTACATCGGTGTGTTCTTTTGCTTGAAGGACATGTCGGTGAAGGACTGAAAGTCCGCCGGATGGAGCTCGATCTGGATACCCAAGTTCTCCTTCCAGCGCGCCTGGATTGCCTGAGCCATAGCCATCTGGTCTTGCCCTGGCTGGCGCATCCAGAGCTCGAACTTGGGGAAGCCTTTCCCACCGGGGAAGCCGGCCTTGGACAGGAGCGCTCGTGCCGCTTCAACGTCATAGACATTGGGATCCAACTTCTTTAGCTCGTCGCCGATATAGTTGGGGAATCCCTTAGGCAGCACGCCCCAGCCGGGGTTGGCGAACCCGCGATAGATCTCGGCGACCAAGGTCTCCTTGTCGATCGCCTTGCACAGCGCCAGGCGCACATCGGGATTATCCAGCGGCGGGAACTTGCCCGGCAGGGTGTTGAAGCCGATGTAATCGGTATAGGAGCTTGGCTGAGGATGGGATTCGGCGCGCAGGATGGGGTTGGCGTTGATGATGCCCACCTCGCCAGCGGGGGTCATGGCGTTGATGCTATAGCTTTGAATCTGCCCGGCAATGTAAGCCGGAAGGCCGGTCGGCAGTGTCTCCTCGCGGATTTCGATGAAGTAGGGCTTACGAGGGCCTTTGTACGTCTTGTTCAAGACCCACTTATGTCGGATGCCGCGCTCGAACTCGGCGAGGATGAAGGGGCCTGAAGAGATGTACTTCTTGGGGTCCAGAGCCCAGTTCTCGCCGTACTGCTCATAGGCATGCTTGGGAGCCACAGCAAACCAGACGCCGATCGCCGGCAAGTAAGGCGTGATGGCCTTGGTCCTGATGCGCAGGGTATAGTCATCTACGGCCTCAATGCCCAGTTCCTCCGGCTTGGCCTTCTTGGCCAGCACTTCTTCTACGTTCAGGATGTCCGAGTAGAACCAGCCAAAGTCGTAGCCGTTGGCCATGGCACGCTGGAGGGTATAGACCCAGTCATGGGCCGTGACCGGCTTGCCGTCGCTGAAGACCAGCTCCTTGCGCAGCTTGAAATCCCAATACAGGCCATCGTCCGATTGCTTCCAGCTCTCGCAACCGATGGGGATGACGTTCATGTCGTGATCCAGCGTGGTCAGCGGGATAGAGCCCCCAAAATGCTCAAAGGCGCGGTTATAGAGCGACTCCATGATGTGCCCGTAACCGCCTCCGGTCTGGCCGACGCCCGTGAGGATGTACTGCTGTTCCAGCGGCAAGGCATCGGGGGGGAACTCCACACCCAGGGCGTTGGTCATCCCCTTCGCCTTGGTGGGCTCTACGACCTTCTCCACGATTTTGGTGACTTCCTTCTGCACCTCCTCTTTGACGACAACGGTCTCCTTGACTACCTTCTCAACAGGCTTTTCCACGATGACGGTCTCTTTGATCACCTGAGGGGTAGCCTGGCCGCAGGCCGTCATCACGGCGCTTGCCGCGGCCGTAGCGGCGATTACGACGCTCCCTTCCAACAGCTTGCGACGAGTGATCCTTCTTGCCATTTCGCTCCTTCCTTCTTAGTAGGTTCTGGACTCAACGCGAACAGCCCTGTAGAATCGTCACAAGATAGCCCTCTATAGACACCTCCTTGGAAAGCTAAGATCCTACGCTATCCTAGAATCAAGAAAGGAAACGGGCCGCTCACCAGATGTCGCGGCTACGGGCCCGGTCCTCCACGTGCTCACTTGGCTCTTTGGATTCATGTGCACATGGGAAGACGCGATATTTGGAGCACAGCCCCAAGAGATGCCGATCCACCAGCTCGCGGGTGCGAGAAAAATCACGATTCTTGATCGCCTCCAGATACGCCTCATGGATGGCGACCATATCGGTGGCCAGCTCCTTCTCCGTCAGGTACATTTGGCCTGTGTTGCCCAGCACCCAGAAGGTGTTCAAAAGGGGCATGCCCAAGATGCCCAGGATGCGGTCGCCCGAGGCCTTGAGCATCGCTTGATGAAACTGCTTATGCAGCCGCGAATCCTCTCCTGGAAGAGGGGGATTTTTTCTGATTTGCTCCATGATCTCTTCCAGCTCTTGGATGACCTCAGGGGTGGCCCTGGCGATACAGGATTCTAGCACGGCCAATTCCAACATGGCGCGGGCTTCAATCTCCTCCTCCAGGGTGAAGCCGTTCAGGGGCCGCCCGAAGGCTAGGAAATCCAAAAAGTCCACCTCTTCCGGGCTGCGAACAAAGATGCCACGCCCATGCTGAATGTCCACCAATCCCAAGGCCTGCAAGGCCTGGAAGGCTTCGCGCACGACGAGGACGCTCACGCCGAGCATCTCGGCCCATTCTTGTTGTGAGGGGAGCTTATCCCCGGCGCGGAGACCGTTGGCCAGGATGTATTCCTGGATGCTGCGCAGACATTGCCGGGTTAGGCTGATACGTTGGGGTCTGGAAATCGTTTGAATCGTCACCGGGGGCCTTCTCCTATATGCTTTCGTTGCGCTGGCAAGCTCATTTTCCGGCCCATCCGAAGCTATAAGGAGACATCATCATCAACTCATATGATGAGTTTCTCATAAGAGAATATAGCATATCCACGGGCAAATGTCAATACATTTTGAAGCCTTTTTTGGCCTTTGGATGGTCTGGCCTATACTCAGGATGAGCAAGGGGCACAGCCAGGGTTTTCTCACTTAGACCTTTCCCCAGAGGCGCCGAACATGGACGAACGCGAGGTAGCTCGCATGTGGGAAGAGAACGCCGAGACGTGGGCCCATCTTGCGCGTCAGGGGTACGACACCTACCGCGATCTGGTGAATACGCCCGCGTTCCTGAGGATGCTCCCAGAGGTCAAGGGGCTATACGGGTTGGACGTGGGCTGCGGGGAAGGACACAATACTCGGCTGGTAGCGAGGCTCGGCGCGCACATGACGGCCGTAGACATCTCGCCGACGTTCTTACGCTACGCCCGTGAGAAGGAGATCCAGGAGCCTTTGGGGATTCGCTACCTGCTGGCCAGCAGTGCGGCGCTGCCCTTTGCCGACGCCTCCTTCGATTTCCTGATGGGCACTATGAGTTATATGGACATGCCCGATCAAGAGCGCGCCATCCACGAGGCGTATCGTGTGCTCAAGCCGGGGGGCTTTTTCCAGTTTTCTATCAGCCACCCTTGCTTCGTCACCCGACGCCGGCAATGGGTGCAAGATGGAATGGGACGTCGCTATGGCGTGATCTGCGGCGACTACTTTGATCCCCCACAAGGGGAAGTTGAGGAATGGATTTTTAGCTCCACCCCGCCCGAGCTGAAAACGAAACTGCGTGCGTTTCGCATCCCGCGCTTCCCCCGCACGCTCTCCGGTTGGCTGAATCTCCTGGTGAAGGCCGGCTTTGTTCTGGAATGCTTTGCGGAGCCACGCGCGGACGAGGAGACGGCCAGGCTTCACCCCGAGATGGCGGATACGCGAGTAGTTGCCATGTCCCTCATCGTGCGTTGCCGCAAGGCCTAGGCAGCCGGGTTACCTTGCCCCCGCTCACATCTCTTCCGCGAAAAGCGACATCCTCGCCGTGGTGCCTCCGTCGGCGACGATAATGGAACCGACGATGAAATCGGCATCGTCCGAGGCTAGGAAGGCGCAGAGCTTGGCGATATCTATGGGCATCCCCACGCGACGCCAGGGAATGCGCCGGGCCAGCTCCTCGCGGCGGTAATCTGCTCGCTCCGTATAATATCTGGGGACCTCAATAGCCCCTGGCGCCACGCCGACCACGCGGATATGGTAAGGGGCCAATTCCAAGGCGAGCGAGCGCGTTGTGGCGGCGATGGCCCCTTTGGTGCCATCGTAAAGGGAGTGTTGGGGATACGAGGTCAAAGCATGGATGGAGGCCATGTTGATGATCACTCCGCCGCCGTGCTCACGCATGTAACGGGCGGCCTTTTGGGCACAGAAATACTGTCCGCGGATGTTGACCCCGTAGAGGTGATCGAAATCCTGCTCGGTGACGGCAAAAAAGTCCTTGATCATCGTCAGGCCGGCGTTATTGACCAGGATATCCAAGCGGCCCAAGAACTTGTAGGCGTCCTCCACGAGCGTATAACACTGGGGCACAAATCCCAAGTCAGCTTGGAATGCCGTCGCCCGGCGGCCTAGCTTTTCGATCTCCGCCACCGCGCTGAGTGCTCCCTCGCGGCTGCCATGGTAACTGAGCACCACGTCAGCCCCCTGACGGGCGAGCTCCAAAGCCACCTCGCGACCGATTCCCACTCCGGCACCGGTTACGAGTGCGCACTTGCCTGTGAGAGCCATATGCAAACCTCCTCTAGAAATTGTCCGTGATAGAGGCAAAGCTCTCGCAAGGTGTCCACCGGGCGCTCACGCCCTGATGGACAACCCATACATTTTCGGCGATCTCCATAGGTGTTACGATATAGTTGGGCAGTTGGCGATGATGCGCCCATCATAGGTGGGGGCGATAACCTGGCCAGGGGGCACGATGAGAAACCGCTTCTCATCCCAACAGCCCTCCAAAAGGTCGCGAAGGATGACCAAACTCCCCACCAACCGCTCAAAGTTCCAGCCGCGCCGCGCGGCCAGCTCCTTTACTTGGGCAGTATAATCGGGCAGGCGCATCTCAGCGGTATCAATATAGGCCGCGCGGTTGTAATGTTGCCTCCAGGCGCCCATCACTTCCATCAGATAGTCGGCGTTATCCTTGCCGTATTTCCGCACGTATTCCTCATAGACCTTGCTCATCTGGGCCTCTTCAGCCGCCGTGCCCAGGGCCACCAAATCCGTGCCATCGCCTCCGCGCTCAATATAGTCTGCAGTGTACCAATAGGTGCCCGGATTGGCGCGAAACTCCTCGGCGTAGCGCTCTGCCGAGCCCAAATAGAGAGTTATACAGTCGTGGGCCCGGGGTACTACCAGCTGCGTGTGCGCGCAGCTCAATCCGGCGATAGAGTTGCTACATAGGCCGTAGCCCAGCAGGATGGCGTCATATTTTCCCGGCGCGGCGGTATCCAGGGAACGCTGTAACGCTGCCCGCAAGGTGTCCGGTTCGTTATGTAAACCCTTGGCCACCAGCTCTACATCAACGACATGTGGCGAGAACGCAGCCAGGTAATAAACTTGACGAGCTAGAACCTCACAAGAGATCATCTTCAGGCGCATATATCATTCACCTTCATCATAGATAGCCGCTGCGGCCGCCAGGCCCTCGGCGACCCGCTCGTTTTCGAGCACATCTCCCAGAGCGGCGAGAAGCAGCATCACGTTGGCCCGTTGGGAGCCATAGCCCATCAAGCCGATGCGCCAGATCTTGCCGGCCAGCCTGCCCAAACCCCCGCCGATCTCAATACCATAGTCCCTTAAAAGCCGCCCGCGGATCGGTTTATCTTCTGCGCCCTCGGGCACCTTCACTGTGGTCAACGAAGGCAGCCGTAAGCGCGGGTCTTCCACAAGGAGTTCGAGCCCCATCGCCTCTAGGCCGGCAATGAGCGCCTGTTGATTGCGCCGATGCCGCGCGTAACGCGCCTCCAGGCCCTCTTCCTTGATCTCCAGGAGCGCCTCGCGCAGGGCGTAAAGCATGTTGATCATCCCCGTCTGATGATAAGCCCGCTCCGGCCCCCAGTAGCGCCAGATCTGTCCCATATCCAGGTAAAAGCTCTGTACCGGCGTCTTGCGGGCCTTATAAGCCTCCACCGCAGCCGGGCTGAAGCTCAGCGGGGCCAGGCTAGGGGGCGAGCCCAGGCACTTTTGTGTGCCGCTGTAGACCACGTCAATGCGGCGCTCGTCCAACTTAACGGGCACCCCACCCAGGGAGGTGACGCAATCCACCAACAGCAAGGCCCCGGCGCCATGTACGATGGTGCTGATCTCCTCCAAGGGCTGCAAGACCCCCGTAGAGGTCTCGGCGTGGACGATGGCCACCACTTTGATCCTCCCCGCTTTACAGGCGTCTGCGACCTGTTCTGGTTGGATAGCGCCGCCCCATTCGGCGTCCACCCGGGTGATGCGCGCATCACAGCGCCGGGCGATCTCCACCATGCGCTCGCCAAAGGCTCCATGCACGCAGACGACCACCTCATCGCCTGGTTCCAGGAGATTGATCAAAGCGGCCTCCATGCCGGCCATACCGGTGCCGGGAGCACAGGCCGTCCAGGTATTCTGGGTCTCAAAGACGAATCGCAAAAGCTCTTGGGTCTCATCCATCAGGGTGAGGTACTCTGGATCCAGGTACCCCAGGAGAGGGGCCGAGCAGGCGCGCAACACACGCGGCGAGATCGGGCTAGGTCCTGGCCCCAACAGAAGGCGGGGTGAAGGGCATAAGGTACCGAAGGGTTGCGTCATGATCTGTCCTCCTTTAAGCGCGGCTTCTTGGCCGCCCGCTCGATCGCTGAGAGAAGCGCCTGCTCTTGACGGCGCTCCTTTGCCGGGCGAAGGTCCTCACTGAACTCGCGGCGCCAGCGCTTGAGGACGCCGCTACATCGCCGTAGGCGGCGCAACTCGACCTCGGCCTCGGCGTGGCGCCCCAAAGCCTCAAGAGCCCGAAAGAGGTGATAACGGGCCATCACCCCGGTTATCTCATCGCGTAGGCCCAAGCGCAGCGCCCGCCTCAAAGGGGCGATGGCTTTCTCGTAATCCTCGGCCTCCACATAAGCCATGCCCAGATTGAACTGTCCCTCGGGCAGTTCGGGGGCAAGCTCTACGGCCCGACGGAGCGGCTCGCGAGCCTCGGCAGGTCGGGCCTCCTCCAGGAGGGTCAGCCCTAAATCGGCGTAGCCGTGGTATAGCTCAGGCTGTAAAGCGATGAGGCGGTTTGCTGCCCGGCGAGCGGCCTCATAGTCTTTACGTTGACGGTATATCGTGGCCTGTAGGTGATACGTGCCATAGAAATCGGGGTGGCTTCCTTCTAGACCGCGTAGTAGAGCTAGAGCTGTATCAAAGTCTCTCTCCGCATAGGCCCGCTGGGCGCGCTGATAATCTAGCGGGGCCGCGCCCTGGAGCAAGCGGCTCCCCAGCCATAGGGCCAACACCACACCAAGGAGTGGCAAGACGTTGTTCATCCAAGTCGCCGGGAAGGGTATGGGCGCAAAAGACGACACAAAAGCCAACAAAAGCGAGGCGATCAGACCGGCGAGCGCATATCCCCGTCTATCGCTCAAGGCCACATCAAGGCCCTTTGAGGCCTGGCGGTGGTGAAGCAAGAGTAGAATCACCCCTGATAGGGCGCTGAAGAGGCTGAGAGCGAGAACCGCTCTTGTCGCGATAAGCCAGCCACCTTTGGGGGCAAGCATCAAGGTGGCCCCGGCCATCATGGCTACTAACACCCCGCCGAGCACCATGAACTGACGCCAGGGCAAAACCGCCATACTTGAGGTCTTCAAGCGACTCGTCTTCATTTAAACGCTTGTTGTGAATTGGACAGTTGAGAGGAAGGTGTCAATCGACTAGAGTTAGCTCACTATCCCAGTCAAAAGAAAGGAGCTAACCCGTGATCGATGAAGACACCTTCCTGACCATATTGT
>DAOTVR010000301.1:0-3984 GCA_034436315.1 Anaerolineae bacterium | reverse complement strand
GGGTTCTGAGAAGAACGAAAAGTATAAAGGACCATCAAAGCTAATATCGCAGCGCAAAATGCCAACCCCACAGCCTCAAGTGGTAAGAGCTCAACCGAACGACCCAAGACAGTCAACGGCCCTACTTTTTGACCGTCCAGACAAAGGGGGATCATGATGATAAGCGTTGCCACCGTCAAGGGGGTCGTAATGATGGGCAAGCTGCGAAATAAGAGGACGACCCCGGCTATCACCAGTGGCAAGGCTACAAGTATCAACAGTGTCATCGGGCTACTTCCGCCTGAAAGGATTCTAGCCACCCCTCGGCAGAGGCGACGACGCCCAGTGCCATAACGATGTCCATAATGCCCAGTAAGGCGATCACCACGAAGCTCTGCTCTAGAAAAAGGTAGATGGCCTCAAAACCATTGACAAATGTTAGTAACCCTAGCCCCATGCGTAACGGGTCAACACTGGTCAACGTGGTCAGCAACCCCACCGATATCAACCAATAACCTGTAAGGTTAAGCTCTGCCGGCAGCCCTTGTAACGGATAGGAACGCCAAAGCCCATAGGCCAGAAAGCCCCCAAGGGCTGTCACTAACAGGCGGAAAACGGGCCCCATGTTCGCCAGACTAATGGCGCGCAAAGCAGGCGCAGGAGAAGCATACCAGACGGGGATTTCTTCTTTAGGAGAAGGAGCTGGCCCGTGCAGGCCCTGCTGGATATGCCTCGCCGTAATATAGAGGATCAAACAGATCGCAACCCCTACCCCAATCCATATCAAAGCGATGGGACGGTAGATTCGTGGGCCAATCAATAGCGCCACTAGGATGTACTGCGCGAGCAAGGGCAGTAGGGCCAACCGACGCTCTTCTATAACCAACATCAAGGTAGACAAAAGAGCCAGCCCAAGAGCTATATCGCTTGGCGCCAGACTATCCAGGAAGGCTAAAAGGCGCTCAATAACGGGCATCTAAGGCCGACCTCCTAATAGAAACAAGGTGATAAGCAAGCTCCACAGAAGCACCCAGCTCAGGCAAAGCGCCTGTTCAATGGTGATGGCAAATTGATTGATCAAAAAACGAGCCCTCACCAATAGCCCCTCTAAAGCCAGGTAAAGCCAATCCAGCTCTAACACTGCGCTAGCGACGTCGGCCATGCGTGTGAGCCCACGCGGAGCACCGGCCCACAGGCGTTGAAAGGCGTATCCTCCCAAAATGGGCACGATGACCACCGTCAGCACCAAAAGGCCGATTTGCTTGATCCCCTTTCCAAAGAGTACGGACAAGGCCGGCAATTGCGAGACGCCGCTCAGCCTCGGCCAGAGCCTTTGCAAGAGAGGGGGCATAATCCCCAACGCGAGCAGAGCTATCGCCAAAAGACACACACATCCCCAGGCAATCCATATGCTCGCGTGAGGCGCCCCGTTCCGCTCCCCGCTTTCATAGCGGCTTTGCCGCAACCTGCCCCATACGGGCACCGAGGCTAGTAAGAAGGATACAGACCCTAATAAGACAAAGCCCCGCCAACCCGCAACCCAGCAGAGCTTGAGGAAAGACCAATGGACGACGAACCCCAACGTTAGCGGCCAGCCTGTCAGCGAGCCCAAGGCGACCATCAATGGTATACGCGCCCAGCGTCTCAACGGCCCTACAGGGCGCACCTGAACATCTGTACGAATCAATGCCAAACATAGGCCCAGATTGATCGCCGCAATCCATGCTACTCCGAGGCCCACTTGAGTCTCTATAAGTGGCGCACAGACGATGAGGGCGACCCCATTCAACAACAGGTAAGGTAGAGAGGTGCCAAAGTCGGGCGCTAGGCTTGCGAGCAGGGCTGTTACGAAAATCGTCCCGCCACAAAAGGGGATAAGCCAAGTGACGCCGGGCAACTTTGCCGCCGTCAGGCTGACGATGCGCAACCAGAGGTACCCTCCCGTGCCAAGAGAGGCCAGATGTGCTTCCCAGCGACGTTTAAAACTGCCGGGCAGAGGGTAAACACTGAGACGTAGTAAAGCCGCGGCCATCAAAAGCTCCAAGGACACACCGCTTAATGACAACTCCGCCAAACGGGTTGTCTTGTGTTCAACGATCACTAAAATCGCCGCCGTTATAAGGGCAAACGTGGAAAGCACATTGCCCAGCATATTGCGAATAGCATGAGGGATGCCTTCTTCGGGCACCCGAATGAAGCCGATTCCCAACAAAGCCAGGCCCGTCAGGGTCCACATCAAACATAATGTGAGCAAGTTAGCTGCCATACAGGTGCCAACACCTGATCCTATCAAGATCAGTGAGGTCACCGTATCAAAGCGATCCATAGGCCGAGTGGTCATTGACAAACTGATGACCGTCAACACTCCCACGAGCAACGCGGCAAAGTTAATCGCCAAGGCATCTACGGAGAATTCCAACCCCTCGTAGTCAAAGGGTTGACCCCAGAAAGGAAAGCTCACCGTTTCGGGCCTATGCGTTCCAAGCACAACCAGAAAAGCGCCAGCGCTTAAGAGGGCGAAGATATGAAGCCAACGCCTAGCACGGCCAAGGGAGCCGCTAGAAGGCAATATCCAGGCTATCCAAGCGCCCCCCAGGGGAAGCAACAGGGGCAAGAGGAAAAAAAGCGAGGTTTTCTCCCTCATCCGTTCAAACCATGAAATGAGATCATCACGACTCCCCCTCAGGATCCTCGCAACAGGGCCGATTCTAACATGAAACGGGCGGGGCAGCAAGCCATTCTTTCGCGCAGTACCCCGATCAATTTTGAGGTAAGAGTCTGGCGAACTCCGCCAGGCTGGTCGTATAAGTGATCACCAGGCGATTGAGCTGATAAAGACGATCCGGGGATTGAAAGATGCTCGGATTAAGGGCAAAGGCCGTCACATAGTGGTACTTTTCTAGGGCCACCAAGGCACGTTGATCGTAATGCCCATAAGGGTAGGCAAAAGCGTCCACCGTGATCCCCAGACGCTCGGCCAACAGGGCCTGTGAATCCCCTATTTGCCGTTCTATCTCCGCGTCGCTGAGCTTTCGCAAGTCAGCATGATCATAGCCGTGGGCGCCCACGAAGAAACCCGCCCTGACCAATTCGCGTAGTTGCTCCCAATCCATATAGGCCCCATACCCTACATATTGAGGCACGATGAATAGCACCGGCCTCAGGCCCAGTTTGGTGCACAGGGGATAAACCAGCGTGTAGACCTCTTTATAGCCATCATCCAGCGTGATCATCACCGGCCGGCGTGGGAGTGGCTCGCCTTGAGTGAGGTAGGCAGCCAACTGTGCAGGGGAGATACTCTGCCAACCCCCTTGGACGAGATAGGTCATCTGCGCCGCGAAAGCTTCGGGAGAGACCGTCCAGGTAAGCTGAGCCTCGCCGGGCTGATCGTCGAGCTTTTTGAGACGATGATACACCAATATCGGCACCGGTGCGCCATGTCCCTTGCGGCCAAAGCGCAAGCGAAACGCTTCTCGCATGGCCACGCCCTGGAGATCCGTAGCCCCTGGAGCCAAGATCGCCTCATAAGCGTGGGCCGTCCACCCGTCCCTGGGCATAAAGGCGAGTCGCCGGGGCGTCGGCCAATCTATCGTGCCCTCCACGGTCGGGGAAAGGATCAGGCGCTCGCCGACCGAGCTTTTATCCATGGGGCGGTCAAACTCGATCACCAGGGCGCGCTCAACGCGCACGGCGTGGTCACCGTCAAGGGGATAGCTGGCCACCACCCTGGGCGGTACAGGCGTTGGGGTTACCGTTGCCGTCTGGGTTGGGGTTGGACTGGGCTTCCGCGTCCAGGTCACTGTAGCCGAAGCGGTGGGGCGAGCGGTGAAGGACGGCTTCGGTGTATTCGGCGGTGTATCCGAAGCGGGCAAGGTCCAAGAGGCCGAGAGACTGATCGTCGGCGAGAGAGCTGTAAATCGGGCTGCCTCGCCCCGCATGGTGCAGCCAACACTCACGACCAGAAAAGCCAGGACGATCCACAACCGCCTCGTCAAGGGATCCTCA
>DAOTVR010000300.1:0-10977 GCA_034436315.1 Anaerolineae bacterium | reverse complement strand
CCGGCCGCCAACACCTGGACTTGGGGATCGGCCTCTTTGGCCTGGGCATAGGCCAAGCAGAGGAGCTCCGTGTAGGCTTCGGGGTCGGGCCGGCGATAGCCCCACTCAAAGCTCAGGTTGGGCTCGTTCCAGATGATAATGTGCTGCACTCGGCCCTTGTAGCGCTTGACGAAGGCGTAAACGAAATCGGCATAGTCGGCAAAGTGCTCGCGATCAAGATAGCGGAAGGTGGTCTCCTCTGGCCTGGCCCATTGGGGGACGAAATCAATGCGTGCGATCACCGTCAGCCCTTGGGCGACGGCGTGGTTGGTGACCATATCGGGGTGAGACCACTCGTAGCGTCCCTTGGCCGGCTCATAGTAGCCCCAGGGGAAGTATTCCACGATCCAGGGGCTGCCCATTTCGCGTACCATCTGTAGGGTGCGCTGGATCTTCCACTCCTCTACCTCATCGGTGAGGCGGGTGTGTACGCCGATCTTGGGGTTGCGCGTCTCCACGTGACGCTTGGGGCCGACGACGACCAGGCGTTTGGGTTGGCCGCTCAGGATGAGGAGGACGATAAAGAGGACGATGGCGCGGATGATGAGCGGGTGTCCTTTGGCTGTGCGGAAGAGAAGCCGTCCCACGCGTGCGAGGGCAAAAGGGGGCTTGACTCTTTGTTCACCACAAGATACCCATAGACCCTTCACAGTTTCTTCACCGCCATCGGCTAGAATGTAATGCAGAAGGTAGGCGGGGTCAACCGAATCGGCGGCCCCGCACGATCAAAGATAATGATATAGGAGAAAAGGACATGAAACTCAATAAAGCGAGGGTTAACTTCTTGGTGGATGCGCTCATCGGCTTGGCCATGGTGGTTGAGGCCATTTCGGGGTTCGTGCTCTGGCTGGTCTTGTCCAGTGGTGGCTATCGGGGAGGGCGGGGAAGCCTTTATCCCCAGACGTTCATCCTCAGCCGCGGAGATTGGCTGGCCGTCCACGATTGGTTCGCCGTGGCCATGGTAGTGGGCATCCTCATCCATGTGGCCTTGCATTGGAAGTGGATCGTTTGCATGGTGCGTGGCCTCTGGCAGGAGGCCTTCCCCCGCAAAGCGTCCGCGGCCGCACAAAAAGAGGACTGCCCGGCGTGATCGCGGAGGGTTGACAGGCGCGCGAGCCGGCGTTAAGCTGGAATTCGCGCCGGCTTGCGCGCGAGGTTTCCTTGAGGGAAAGGTTAGCCGATGGGTGCTAGGGTGCTGGTCGTGGATGATGAGGCCCAGATCGTTCGCGTGCTGCGGGGGTACCTAGAGAAGGCGGGCTTCAGCGTATTGACGGCCAGTAGTGGCCCAGAAGCGCTGCGCGTGGCCCGTCAGGAGCGTCCCGATCTGATCATCCTAGACCTGATGTTGCCGGGCATGGATGGCCTGGACGTTTGTCGCGCCCTGCGTAAGGAATCGGACGTGCCCATCATCATGCTTACAGCGCGGGTAGAGGAGACGGATCGGCTGATCGGCCTGGAGCTGGGGGCGGATGACTATGTCAGCAAGCCCTTCAGCCCGCGGGAGGTGGTGGCCCGGGTGCGCGCCGTGTTGCGTCGCACGCAGGCGGCGCTCAAGGCGCCGGAAGAAGGGACGCTGGTCGTGGGGGATTTGCGCCTGGATGTGCCCAAGCGGTTGCTTTTCGTCGGCGAGCGCCAAGTGGAGCTCACTCCCTCTGAGTTTGAGATCTTGCGCCTGATGATGCGGTCGCCCGGACGGGTCTTTAGCCGCGAGCAGCTTCTGGAGGCGACACAGGGGGTTGCCTACGAGGGGTATGAGCGCACCATTGACACGCACATCAAAAACCTGCGGCGCAAGATCGAAAAGACCCCTGGGCAACCGGAGTACATCCTGACCGTCCACGGCGTGGGTTACAAGATGCGCGAGGAATCCTAGTGTTCAAAAACGCGTCCTTCACCCTGAAGCTGACGCTCGCCCTCGTGGCCATCGTGTGCGTGGCGATCTTGGCGGTGGCCATACCCGTGAACCTCCTCGTGGGCCAGCACTTTGAGGATTACGTGATGATGGGGATGCGCCCCAGGATGGGGGCGCTCGTCCCCCTGTTGCAGGAGTATTACGCCGCACATGGGGATTGGTCGGGAGTGGGCGAGCTGCTTCGGGCCAACGCTCGCCCCGGCATGGGCTGGGGACGGGGGATGGGCATGGGCTCAGAATCCACCGATGCCCTGCGGCTGCTCCTCACCGATGCGCGAGGGCTTGTCGTAGGCGATACGGCGGGGCGCTATGAGGGCCGGCGGCTCGGACGCGCCGTGCTACAGCGAGGGTTGCCCATCCAGGTGGAGGGGCGCACCGTGGGGTATCTCTTGAGTGGCAACGGCCCCCGCGAGGAGGAGTTCAGGGCGAAGCTGAATCAGGCGCTTCTCTGGGCGGGAGGATCGGCGATGGCGCTGACCATGCTTTTAGGGCTTGCCCTTACCCGCAGCCTGGTCAAGCCGCTCCGCATGGTGCGGGACGCCGCCCGGCGCATCGGAGCGGGGGAGCTGACCTATCGTGTGCCCATCACCTCGCGCGATGAGATCGGCGACCTGGCAAGGCAGTTCAACGAGATGGCCGAGGCCCTGGAGCGCGATGAGCGTTTGCGTCGCCAGATGATGGCCGATATCGCCCATGAGTTGCGCACGCCTCTATCCGTCATTCGCGGCCAGGTTGAGGCCTTGCAGGACGGCGTCTTTGAGCTCTCGCCGGAGAACCTCAAGCCCATTCACGATCAAACCCTTCTTTTGGGGCGCTTGGTGGAGGATTTGCGCGACCTGGCCCTGGCCGAGGCGGGGCGATTGCCCCTGGAACGCACCGAGGTATCCCTAGAGCGGCTCATCCGGCGCATCGTGGAAGCTTTCCAACCCCGCGCCCAGGAGAAGGGGCTGGCCCTGTCCGTAGAGTTGCCTGAGGCGCTTCCGCCCGTCCAGGCCGATGCGCAGCGGCTGGAACAGGTCTTGGAGAACCTGTTGAGCAATGCCCTGCGATACACGCCTGCCGGGGGCACGGTGAACGTGCGCGCTTGGGAAGAGCCCCAGTGGGTGGTTTTTACGGTGGAAGATACGGGCACAGGCATCGCCGCTGAGGATCTGCCGCATATCTTTGAGCGCTTTTACCGCGCCGATAAAGCGCGTAGCCGGGCCGATGGCGGCACGGGATTGGGGCTATCCATCGCCAAACAGCTCGTAGAGGCGCATGGGGGGCGAATCAGCGCCGAAAGCGCCCCGGGCAAAGGGACGCGCTTCACCGTGCGCCTGCCGCGCGGGGATAGTTAGCCTGGCCGATCGGCGAAAAGGTCCACGTATTCGTGCTGGAGCATGTCCTCCGGCTGCGCGCCCAAGATCTTGAGCAGCTCGGAGATCAGGCCGGCCTTGCGCAGGGCATCTTGTTTGGACCAGGTGCGGCTCTTGATCTCTACATAAAGTTGCTCTTGCGGCGGCCGCAGGATGCGGTCCAGGTTGACGGCGAAATCCACCCCCTTGTAGCGGAGGTGATAGCGCTCGCGGTGCTTGACGATCTCGCGCTCCTCTTTGGGTTTAAAATACTCGCGATAGAACCTCAGGCTGCGGTCGGCGGGCGCGGTGAAGCGCGAACGGCTCAGGACGACGCTGGATTCGTATTCAGCCTCCTTCGCCGGGCCGGTTAGGGTCAGGCTGTAGAGAGGTTCGGTGGAGCCGTCGGGCTTGACGACCACATCCTCGCGGTAACGCAGGCGGCCCTGAGAGGGATCCTCAAAGATGAAGTAGGTGTCGTATTGGTCGCGAGAGGTGTGTTGGGTGATGCGCACCTCAGGATGATGCAGGGCGCGCTCAAAGGCGGCCTGGTCATGGACGATGCCCTTGGCTTGCACCTCAAAGGTCTCCTGTTGCTGCAGGCCACCGATGGCCACCAGCTTCTCCAGGACGCTCTTTTCGCGGGCCACGAAGAAACGGTTGATGCGCTCGGCCAATTGCTCGGCCTCCTCCAGGACCTGGCGCTCGTCGACCGTCAGCAGGATGCCATCTCGCACCACCGCACGGCCGTTGACGAATACGTCGCGCACGTCCTGGCTTTTGGCGGTGTAGACCAGGCGAGAGTAGATGTTCAAGCCGGTGGTATTGAAACGAGGCCGGGAGTAGGGCCTATCCATGCGCAGGACGATGACATCGGCCCGTTTGCCCACTTCTAGCGAGCCGATGAGCTGATCCAGATGCAGGGCGCGAGCGCCGTAGATGGTGGCCATCGCGGCGACCTCCGTCGCGGGAACGGTGACGGGGTTTCGCATGACCCCCTTGGGCAAGAGGGCGGCCAAGCGCATCTCTTCAAACAGGTCTAGGTCGTTGTTGCTAGCACAGCCATCGGTGCCCAAACCGACGTTGAGGCCGATCCTAAGCATCTCGGCGACGGGGGCAAAGCCGCTGGCCAACTTGAGGTTGCTGGTGGGGTTATGGGCCACGCCCACACGGTGGCGGGCCATGAGGTGCATCTCCTCGTCGTTGACGTACACGCAGTGAGCGGCGAGCACCTTGGATTCCAGCACGCCCTGTTCCTCTAGCCAACGGGTTGGAGAGAGACTTGTGGAGGCGATCCAGCTCTCCGCTTCCTCCTCCGTCTCCGAGAGGTGGAGGAGCTGGGGCACGTCGTAGTGCAGGGCCAGGGCGGTGGTCTCCCTGAAGATGTCGGCGTTGCACATGTAAAGGGAGTGAGGGGCCGGCGCAGCGATGATCAGCTCATGCCCGCGCCAGTGCTCCAGGAAGTCGGCGCAGTAGGCCAGGCTATCTTCGTAGCTGGGGGCGTCGGGGGTGGGAAGTTTCATCACCGTCTCGCCGCAGATGCCGCGCATCCCCGCCTGGACTGCGGCCCAGGCGACCTCTTCTTCGTGGTAATACATATCGGCGAAGCAGGTCACACCGCCGCGTAACATCTCGGCGCAGGAGAGCAAAGAGCCCAGAAAGCAGAACTCGGGGTTGACGAATTCCCGTTCCACGGGGAGGATGTAGCCGTAGAGCCACACGTCCAGGCGCAGGTCGTCGGCCAGGCCACGCAAGAGGCTCATAGGCAGGTGCGTGTGGGCGTTGATCAGGCCGGGCATGATGAGGTGATCGGTGCAATCCACCACCGTATCGGCGGTGTAGGCGGCATCTATCTCGGCGGTCGGCCCGACGGCGGCGATGCGTTCGCCCTGGATGACCACCGACCCCGGCGAGATCACCTCGCGCGAGGGGTTCATGGTCAAGACGCTGCCCCCACGCAGGATCATATCGGCACGGACGGGGATGTTCGCTTGTTCGGCCATCTGGATTCACCTCCTCTGCAGAGAGGGCACGCGCGGCGAGCGCCACGGGCGGTTTGATTTCAGAGCTTGATGCGCTTGAAGGCCTCGGCGTATTGGTAGCCGTGCTCGGCCCCTATCTCGTGAGCGGTCTTGCGAATGCGTTCGGCGATGGTCTCTATGCGCCCGTTGACCTGGCTGTCGTGATGCTTGAGGGCCGCGATGCGCTGCTCTATGGATTCGCTGACATCCTCCCAATAATCCGGGCTATCGGTCCAGAAAAGGTAGACCTCCTTGACTCGCCAAGGCTCGCTATCCACCAATTGCTCGGGGAAAAGATACCATTCCCGCGCGGCCCAGGCCGCGTCCAAGGCGGCTTGTCCGGCGACGCGGTGATCCGGGTGCAGTTGGTAGCGGCGCCAAGGGTCGATGGTCAGGAGGATGTCGGGCTTGTAGCGGCGGATCAACCCACAGAGATGGCGACGTAGCTCCATGGTATTCTCCAGCATCCCATCGGGATAGTGGAGGAAGCGCACCGAGCGCACGCCCAGCTCTTGAGCCGCGGCGCGCTGTTCGCTCTCGCGGATCGCGGCCACCTGACCGGGATGCCGGCCGGGGTCATGGCTGCCCTTGTCGCCGCTGGTCAGGAGGATGTAGTCGATCTGGCGGCCCTGCTTGGCCCACTTGGCGATGGTGGCCGCACAACCGAACTCGGGGTCATCGGGGTGTGCGCCGATGACCAAGACGGTACGCAATTCTACGTCTTGCTCCTCTCCCATAAGCGACCTCACCTGTTCCTTATGGATTCGCATGGAAATCGGCCGCCCCAAGGTTAAAGCCGGGGCGACGCTGAACCACGCACATAATATTACTTCATGAGGGCCGTTCCTCCAAGGCGTCGGGGGCGGGGCATCGCGTGCAACGTGGCATAATGGTCCCGGATCTTTGCCTCCCTTTTGCCTGCAATGGTACAATTAGCGAGAGAGCCCCAGAAGGATATCCATAGGAAGAACTATAATGAGAAAAAAGCAACAAGCTGAGACTCGAACCCTTCCCGAGCTGCTTGCCCTCTTGCGCGCTCACCTTCCCGAGCTGCGCCAGCGCTATGCTGTGCGCGAACTCTGGGTTTTTGGCTCGTATGTGCGCGGTGAGCAGCGCCAGCGCAGTGACTTGGATATTCTGGTGGATTTTACCGAGATCCCCACACTCCTTGAGTTCCTGGCCCTGCAGAACCGTCTGAGTGACCTACTGGGTCTCAAAGTGGATCTGGTCATGAAGGATGCGCTTAAGCCCCACATCGGTCAACGCATCTTGAGCGAGGTGGTGCCAGTGTGAAGGGTAAAAGGCAGTACCTGGACTATTTGCACGATATTCTTGATGCTGCCCGCGAGGCCCAGCAGTTCGTGGCTGGGCTAACCTTTGCCGAGTTCGTTGCTGATAGAAAGACTATCCTGGCGGTGGTTCAGGCGCTCCAGATTATTGGCGAGGCGGCCAAACGCGTGCCCCGATTTATTCGCCTGCGCCACCCTGATTTGCCCTGGCGTGAGATGGCCGGCATGCGTGACATACTGATTCACGAGTACTTTGCAGTTAATCTTCAGGTGGTCTGGAAGACGGTGCAGGAGGACTTGCCGCTTTTACAGCGAACCTTGCTACGCATCATCGAGGCGGAGGAGCCGGCCGATTTTGGGCGTGAGGACCCATCCTAAACATATCTCTTTGCGTTAGAAGGGGTTACAAAGCGGTTGACTTGGGGCACAGGGGCAGCTAGAATGCGCATAGCTTGTTTTGGGGTGGGCGTTTCCTCAACGTTCGGGGTTAGGAGGGTGAGATGCCTCAAGAGCGTCTGTTTCATGCTCCCGGTGCCGAGCTCAAGCCCCTGGCCGATGACCTGGCGCAGTGGCTGAAGGGGCGGCAGTTCGAGACACAGGTGTTGCCCGTGGAGGGAGGTGGGTTGTTGGTTCAGGCCCGCCAAGAAGGAGGTTGGCGGTCGATGGTGGGGATGGCCCTGGCGACCAACGTGGTTGTCAGCCGCGCAGGGGCCAACATCAAAGTGGAGGTGGGCCAGGGCAAATGGCTGGACAAGGCCGTGGTGGGAGCGGTGGGGATGCTCTTGCTCTGGCCGGCGCTCATCCCGGCGGCCATCGGCGCTTGGCAGCAAAGCAAGCTCCCCGAGGAGGTCTTTGGCCATGTGGCGGCCTTTCTCGCGACACAGGGGCCCAAGCCAGCCGAGGCGGTGGCCGCAGAGCAAGTAGCCTGTCCCCATTGTGGGAAAACGGTGAGCGCCGAGGCCAAGTTCTGTGAGCATTGCGGCCAGCCCTTGCCGCAACAGGCTCCCAAGCCCAAGCATTGCATCCACTGCGGCGCCGAATTGAGCCCCACGGCCAAGTTCTGCGGGGGGTGCGGCAAGCCGGTGGAGGCCTGAGGCCAAACTTTCGTATGCCCAAGGTGAAGGATATGGACGATCTGGCGTTTCCGATCAGCTTCTGGGTTGCGCCGCCGGCCGAGTTGGTGCGCTATCAGGAAGTGGCCGAGTGCGGCTTCACCGTCGTGCCCGTCCCCGCCGAGACGCCCGATGCCGGGCGCTACGCGCTGGACCTGGCCCAGCAGGTGGGCCTCAAGGCGGTGATCGTGGACCCGCGCATCCACCGCGACCTGCCCGATCAGCCGGGCTGGGAAGGGGTCGTCCAAGCCGTGATCGACGATTATGGCCGGCATCCCGCGCTTTGGGGCTATTTCCTCACGGATGAGCCCAGCTTCGGCCATTTCGCGAACCTAGCCCGGCTCACTAAGGCCTTCCAGGAGCGCGATCCGGCGCACGTGCCTTATATCAACCTTTTCCCCAATTACGCCAGTGCCGAGCAATTGGGCACGGTGGACTATCGCCAACACGTGCATGCCTTCTTGGAAATCGTGCGCCCGCCCATTCTTTCCTACGATCACTATGCCTTGATGGAATGGGGCGATCGGCCGGAGTATTTCGCTAACCTAGAGGTCATCCGCGCCGAGGCGCTCTGGGCCGGGGTGCCGTTTTGGAACATCATCCTCTCCACGCCGCATTTCTGCTATCGCGATCCTTCGCCGGCCGATTTGCGCTGGCAGGTCTATACCACGCTGGCTTATGGTGGCAAGGGGCTGGCCTATTTCACCTATTGGACGTTGGACGTGGAGAACTACCGCAACGGCATCATCGGCCTCTACGGCCAGCGCACGGCCAAGTATGAGGTGGTGCGGCAGCTCAACCTGGAGTTGCAACACCTTGGGCCGCATCTGCGAGGCCTCACCTCAAGGGCGGTCTATCACTGGCCCGATGCACCCCAAGGCGCGCGGGTGCTTCCCGGTGATGGGCTGGTGGCCTCCCTAGAAGGCGAGGTGCACGGCGGCAGGGGGCAGTTCGTCATCGGCGAATTCACCGACGCGGACGGCCTGCCTTGGGTGATGGTGGTGAACCGCGACCGAGAGCGCTCTGTGTGGACGACGCTCAAGCTGCGCACGGTGCACGGCGTGGCGGAAGAGGTGGCCCGTAGCACCGGCCGATTGCGGGCCATCGCCCGCGACCAGGGGGTTGAGGCCGGGCGGCGCTATGCCGATGGCTTGGTCCTGCAATTCTGGCTGGCCCCGGCCGACGGGCGATTGATACGCCTGAGTGGCTGAATGCTCGGTTGCAAAGGAGTTGCTTTTTGCCCGAAACGGCCTATAATGCGGGCCAGTTCATCATGTGCGAGCCATAAGCTCAGTCAGAGGATCGGTCGATGGAGATCAAGGCGAAATCAAAGAAGATTGAGGATTTGCGGGCCTATCTGGAGGCGGAGAAAGCGCGTTTGCAGCGAGAGATCGCGCGCAGCGTGCTGACGACCGATGAGGAGCGCGCCGGGTACTCTAACCATATGGCCGAGGAGGCCACGGTCGTCTTTGAGCAGGCTCGAAACGTCGGCCTGAGGCGCAGCCAGGAACTGCTGTTGGCCCAGGTTGAGGATGCGCTGAAGCGCATGGACGAGGGCACCTATGGCATCTGTCGGCGTTGCGGCCAACCGATTGACCTGGCCCGCCTGCGCGCCTTGCCGATGGCTTCGCTGTGCCTCTCCTGCCAGGAACACCAAGAAATCCGCTAGCCGTGCCCGATACTTTACGGATAGGAGCCGGTTATCTTGAAGCATAGACCTATCTGGCGTGGTTTTGTGCTTTTTTTGATCGCCCTGGCATCCATCGCGTTGGATCGCTACACCAAATACCTGGTGCGCACCTATCTGCCCCTACGCCAATCCTGGAACCCGATCCCCTGGCTCAACCCGATCTTTACCTTCACCCACATCCGCAACACCGGCGCGGCCTTTGGGCTCTTTTCCAACATGAGTGTCGTCTTTATCTTCATTGCCCTTGCCGTGATTGTGGCCATCGTGATCTACTATCGCCAGCTTGCCACGGCCTCGTGGGTGCTGCAAGTGGCCTTGGGGCTACAGTTGGGCGGCGCTGTGGGCAACATGATCGACCGCATCCTCTACGGCTATGTGACCGATTTCATTGACTTTCGCGTCTGGCCGGTGTTCAATGTGGCCGATGCGTCCATCGTGGTGGGCACGATCCTCTTGGCTTACTATGCGCTCTTCATGGAGCGTCCCAAAGGGGGTGACGAGGCTCTGCCCGAAAGGCCGGAGGCCGATGCCCATGAGGCGGGCGATTCGTAGATGGAGGAACTGCTTCTCAGGGTAGAGGCCCCTGAGGGCCGTTTGGATCGTTACATCGCCGATCGGCTTCCCCAATTTTCGCGCTCGCTGGTGCAGCGGCTGATTGCCTCGGGCCGGGTTTTGGTTAACGGGGCGCCTACGAAGGCCAGTTACTGTCCTCTGCCGGGCGACGTGATCCAGATACGGGTCCCTGAGCAAACCCCGCAAGAGCCTGTGGCCGAGAGGATGCCCCTGCAGATCCTCTTTGAAGATGCGGATATGCTGGTTGTGAACAAGCCGGCGGGGATCGTCGTGCATCCCAGCCCCGGCCACCCTAAGGGCACGCTGGTCAACGCGCTTCTGGCACACCGCCCGGATTTGGTGCGCGCCGATCTGGATCCCCAGCGTCCGGGCATCGTGCACCGCCTGGACCGGGATACTTCGGGGGTGCTGGTTGTGGCCACTAACCGCGAAGCCCAGGCGGCTTTGCAGGCGCAGTTCAAGGCGCATCAGGTGCAAAAGACTTATCTGGCCTTGCTCTATGGGCATCTGACGCCCCCGGAGGGGGCTATTGAGGCGCCCCTGGAGCGCGATCCCGAGCATCGCCAGCGCATGCGCGTCGCGCCTGAAGGAGGGCGCTATGCGCGCACCGAATATTGCGTCCGCGAGGTGTTCCCCGGTTGTACGTTGGTTGAGGCCCGGCCCCTCACGGGGCGCACCCATCAGTTGCGGGTGCATTTCTGCGCCATCCATCACCCGGTCGTTGGCGACCGCGTGTACGGTTATCGTCGCGGGGCGATCGCCTCGCCGCGACAATTCCTTCATGCCTGGAAGTTGGCCCTCACCCACCCCACCACGGGCGCTCACCTGGAGTTCACCGCCGAGCTTCCCGAAGACCTTGCCGCCGTCCTGCAAATGTTGCGCGCTCGGCGCTAGGAGCACTTGGCAAAGGGGCGCGTTCCTGTTATCATAGCCCAACGTAGGTTTTGAGGATCCCGAGACTTGCCGCCACAGACGCGGAGATTGAGGAGAAACCGGATGCGCGAAGT
>DAOTVR010000299.1:0-14089 GCA_034436315.1 Anaerolineae bacterium | reverse complement strand
TTCCCGGCGTTTTCCGGACGAGCGGCTACTTGTAGGGCCGCTGCTGCCGCCGCGCCCGAGGAGATGCCTGCCAGGATGCCCTCCTCGCGGGCTAGACGTCGGGCCGTTCTCTTGGCCTCCTCTTCCTCTACGCGGATGATCTCGTCCACCAGCTCAAGCCGGAGCACGTCGGGCACAAAGCCCGCGCCAATGCCCTGGATCCTGTGGGGCCCCGGTTTGCCCCCCGAGAGCACCGGTGAGGCCGCCGGCTCTACTGCGATGGCCCGAAAGCCGGGCTTGCGCGGTTTGATCACCTCTGCTACGCCGGTGATCGTGCCGCCGGTGCCCACGCCGGCCACGACGATATCCACTTGGCCGTCCGTGTCGTTCCATATCTCTTGGGCGGTGGTCTCGCGGTGGATCTTGGGGTTGGCCGGGTTCTTGAACTGTTGGGGCATAAAGCTATTGGGGATCTGGCTCAACAGTTCCTCGGCTTTGCGCACGGCCCCTCTCATGCCCTCAGAGCCCGGCGTTAGCACGAGCTCGGCCCCTAGAGCTTTAAGCAATTTCCTGCGTTCTATGGTCATCGTCTCCGGCATGGTCAGGATCAATTTGTATCCGCGAGCGGCGCAGACGAAGGCCAAGGCAATGCCCGTGTTGCCGCTGGTTGGCTCGATGATCGTCGTGCCCGGACGAATCTGACCGGCAGCTTCGGCGGCGTTGATCATGCTGACCCCGATGCGGTCTTTTACGCTGGAAAGGGGGTTAAATGACTCTAGCTTGGCTAACACTGTGGCGCCAAGCCCGGCGGTAACGCGGTTCAGTCGCACCAAAGGGGTGTTGCCGATGGTCTCTGTGATGTCTCGGTAGATCCTAGCCATGTTATCCTCCTGTGATGATGGATCATATGTAGTACTCGTCGGCGGTCAGGCCTTGCTTCTGCCTGGCACGTCGGGCGAGGTGCTCCAGGGTGATCGATTCCAGAGCTTTCATACACGTCTCGTAGAGCGAAGCCCACACTTCCTGCGTAACACAGATGCCAGCTCTGCTACAGACCTTGGAATCGGTCGTGCAGCGCACGAAACCCTCCGTGCCCTCCAAGACCTCATAGATCTCGCGTATGTTAATCTGCTCAGGCGGTCTGGATAGGACATAGCCCCCGCGGGGGCCACGAACTGCCCTTACCAAATTGGCGGCCTGCAAAGCAGTCAAGACCTGCTCCAAGTATTTGGGAGAAAGGCTCTGATGGTCTGCGATGTCTTTCAAAGAGATGGGACGTTGCCCGTAGTTGAGGGCCAACTCTAATAATGCTCTGGCTCCGTATCGGGTTTTCGTACTGAGTCTCATAAATTTTCCTTATAATATATAGGAATACTGGATTAATTATACTCCTAAATGCGAATGTTGTCAAGCCCTTGAAAGGTGTGAAAACGCGCTTGCGCAATCGCGCGGATCGCGATGCGGATTTGGGGGCTTAATACTGCCGCCAATGGAGAGGCAGGACGGGCACTTATAAAAGGGCCGTGGAAGCAAATTATGGATAACGGGCCAGTTTGACAAAAATTCTAAATCGTCTATTATTTCCATATAATCTACAGAATTAGTATGATATAAGGAATCGTAGGCGAGACTTGTTTGATGTGTGAAAGCGTCATGCTTGACCCAGCTAAGATTCATCAGCTATATGACCACGTTACCCGACTCGGCAGTGTAGCCGTGGCGTTCTCAGGGGGTACTGACAGCACCCTCTTGCTGGCCTTCAGCTTAAGAGTCTTGGGGCCAGAGCATGTCTTGGCCATTACGGCCGATTCACCGACCCTGCCGCGCAGCGAGCTGGCCGAGGCCAAAGCTCTGGCGCAGGAACTGGGCGCTCGTCACCTTATCATCACGACAGGTGAGATGCATGACACACGTTTTGTCACCAACCCTGCGGATCGCTGCTACTATTGCAAGCAGGAGCTATTCACCCACATGCGTCGGGTAGCCGATGAGCAAGGTTATCGACACTTGATCTATGGGGCCACGGCTGATGATGTGGGAGATTATCGTCCTGGGATGCGCGCCGCGCGCGAGGCTGGGGCCGTTGCCCCCTTGTTGGAGGCCGGGCTGAGCAAACAAGAGGTGCGCGATCTCTCGCGACAACTGGGCCTGCGCACTTGGAACAAGCCTTCTATGGCTTGTCTCGCCTCGCGCTTCCCATACGGCACGCCCTTGACGCTCGAAGGGCTCGCTCGTGTTGAGAGGGCCGAGGAGTTCCTGCGACACGAGCTTGGCTTCCGCCAGGTGCGCGTGCGCGACCAGGGTGCTGTGGCGCGCATCGAAGTCGAGACCCAGGAACTAGCAAGGCTGGTGCAAGATCCCCTGCGTAGCCGAGTTATCGCCCGGCTCAAGTCGTTGGGCTATACCTACGTGACCCTAAATCTAGAGAGTTTCCGCAGCGGCAGTTTGAACGACGTTCTACGTGGCGCCGGAAAGAGCACTACGTTCTAGCAGAGGGGTTTCAAAATGTTTGCGGGGTTTGTTATCACGTTGCGAGAAGGATTAGAAGCTGCCCTCGTGGTAGCTATTATGATGGGGGTCCTGCGCCGTTTGGACCGTCTGGACCAGGCGCGGGCAGCTTGGGGTGGTGTGTTTGCCGCCATCCTCGTTAGCCTCGTAGTTGGCGTGGGGCTTAATCGGCTGGGCGTCACCTTTGAGGGGCCGAGCGAAGCGGCTTTTGAGGGCTTGGTCATGTTGATGGCCGCGGCTATGCTAACATGGATGATCCTATGGATGCAACGACAAGGTCCCCAGGTGCGCTCAGCTCTTGAGCAAGATACTATCCGGGCCGCTTCGCAGGATAGTGCGCACATGTTGTTCGGTTTGTCCTTCGTCGCCGTACTGCGCGAGGGGTTGGAGACCGCGCTTTTTCTAACGGCGGCAGCCTTTGGCTTGTCGCCCGTGCAGACGCTGGTTGGCGGGGCGTTGGGTTTGCTCTGCGCAGCTATCTTGGGATGGCTCATCTACATGGGGGAACGACGGCTCAACTTGCGGGCCTTTTTTCGCCTCACCAGCTTTCTCCTTATCCTCTTTTCGGCGGGCCTGGTGGCCCATGGCATACGCGAGCTGCAAGAGGTGGCGTTGTTGCCCTGGGCGGGCAAACGGGTCTGGGATCTCAGCTCTGTCTTAAGCGAGAGCAGTATTCTGGGGAGCATACTCAAGACCTTGCTCGGTTACAATCCGAATCCTTCCTGGCTGGAGGTGGTCGGTTACATAGCCTATTTCCCGATCCTATGGGCTGTAAATCGCCATATCCAACGACGGCACCCTAGAGCCCAGTTTTTGGCGGGAGGATGACGAGATGAGGAGAGTATACCTAGATCACGCCGCCACAACGCCGGTGCGCCCCGAAGTCTTGTCTGCCATGTTGCCCTATTTTGCCGATCATCCTGGCAACGCCTCCAGCCTGCACATGGACGGCCAGCGCGCCAAAAAGGCCTTGGAGGAAGCACGGAACACCGTGGCCCGTGCGCTCGGAGCAGACCCTAAGGAGATCTACTTCACCAGTGGGGGTACCGAGAGCGATAATCAGGCCCTTATCGGCGTGGCTCGCGCCCAATCGCGACGCGGCAGGCACCTGATCACCACGACCATTGAGCATCACGCTGTGCTGAACGCCTGCAAGTGGTTAGAAGCGCAAGGCTTTCGGGTGAGCTATATACCTGTGAACCAATATGGCTTGATCGATCTACATGCTCTCAGAGATAGCATTTGTGAGGATACGGTGCTCATTAGCGTTATGTTGGCTAACAACGAAGTGGGCACGGTTGAGCCCGTAGCCGAAATCGCCTGCCTGGCCCATGCGCGTGGCATCCTGGTGCATACCGATGCCGTACAGGCTGTAGGTAAGATGCCCGTTCGCGTTCATGAACTGGGCGTGGACCTTTTGTCGCTCGCCGCCCATAAATTCGGTGGGCCGAAAGGGGTTGGAGTGCTCTATATACGGCAGGGCACGCCCATTGAGCCGTTGCTTTATGGCGGTCACCAGGAGCGGGCGCTGCGTCCAGGCACGCAAAATATCCCCGGTATCGTGGGCCTGGCGATGGCGCTGCGTTTGGCCGACGAGGAATTGCCCAAGGAGGCAGCTCGGTTAGCTTCCCTGCGCGATCGGCTGCAGCAGGGCATTCTGTCGCACATCCCTGACGTGCAGGTCAATGGTCATCCCGTTTTTCGCCTGCCAAACATCTTGAACGTGAGCTTTGGCGGGGTTGAAGGGGAGTCGCTGCTTATGGCTCTGGATATCCGGGGTATTGCCGTCTCTACCGGTTCGGCCTGTGCCGCAGGTTCAAGTGAACCCTCCCATGTGTTGCAGGCGATGGGCTTGGACCGTGCTCGTGTGGAGGGGGCACTGCGTTTTTCATTGGGACACACCACCACTGACGAGGATATAGACTACACCTTGCAAACGTTGGACGAGGTCATCGAACGGCTACGATCCAGTGTGACCAAAGCCAATCGCTTCTTTTAGGAGGCATTGGGAGGGGTGAGCCGATGTCTCGCCGTGTTGTGGTCGCTATGTCAGGGGCGTAGATTCCTCGGTCGCAGCGGTACTCTTGCATGAGCAAGGGTATGAACTGATTGGCGTCGGGCTGCGCTTTCCAGAGGCTGCCAAGGCCAAGGGACAGGTGACCTGTTGTGGCATGGCCGGGATAGAGGATGCACGCCAAGTGTCAGCGCAGCTAGGGATCCCTTTCTATGTGCTTGACTACCGCGAGGTTTTTGAGCGGGAGGTCATAGAACCTTTTTGCCAAGCCTACGTTCGGGGTGAAACACCCAATCCTTGCATCCTATGCAATGTGCGGCTCAAGTTCGGAAGATTATTGGATTTGGCCCTGGCTATGGGGGCGGGATACGTTGCTACAGGGCATTATGCGCGGCTTGCAACTAACCCAAAGGAGGGGCCGCCGTGGCTGCTAAAGGGCCTGGATCGGGAACATGATCAGAGCTATTTCCTTTACGCACTGACGCCTCGGCAGCTTGCCCACTCTCTGTTTCCTGTTGGTGAATTAACCAAGGCACAGGTGCGCCGAATCGCCGCCCGTCTGGGGCTGTCTATAGCCAACAAGCCGAGCAGCCAGGACCTTTGTTTTGTGGGCGCAGATGGGTATCGCGAGTTCTTGGCCTGTCGCCAGCCGGAAGCCTTGCGTAGCGGGCCGATTATGGATAAGGCCGGTCGAATACTGGGAAAGCACCAGGGCATCGCAGGGTTCACACTCGGCCAACGCAGGGGGCTAGGAATCCCCGCAAAAGAGCGGCTCTACGTCACCGCCCTGGATCCGGCGCGCAACGCCGTCGTCGTGGGGACGAAAGAGGAGACCTATACCCAGACCCTCTTTCTGGACCAGGTCAACTGGCTGATGGACAAGCCCCCCAAGGGGCCCTTCTGGACGATGGCCAAGACCAGATGTCGTGCTCCCGAAATTGCAGCAGAGGTATGGGTTCAAGGGACGCAAGCTGTAGTGTGTTTTGCCGAACCGCAGCCCCGTGTGGCCCCTGGTCAGGCGGTTGTGTTCTACAACAACGACCGCGTAGTTGGTGGAGGCACTGTCCGGGCGACTTTTACGTAAACCTCAGGAGGTTTCATGTACAACGAGACCGTGCTTAAGCACTTTGCTAATCCTCACAATGTGGGCGTGATCGAGGATGCCGACGGCTATGCGCGGATCAAGAGCGGCTTGCACGATGACTTGGTCGACCTTTACATTAAGGTGGAGGGCGGGCACATTGCCGACATCAAGTTTCGCGCCTTCGGTTGCGTTGCGGCCATTGCCTCCAGTTCCGTGACAACTGATCTGGCCAAGGGGCTATCGTTGGAAGAGGCCGAGCAGCTCACTGAGGAAGAGGTTGTCAAGGCGCTGGGTGGCTTGCCTGAGAGCAAGGTCAAGTGTTCGGTGTTGGCACCTGAGGCGCTTCGCCAAGCGTTGGCGGATTATCGCCGGAAGCGTGCTATTGGAAGCTCTCGGTAGGGTAACCGCTGGGGTGGGACTGACTGTTTTTCAGGTCAGGCGCGTGGGAGAGTCTCATGGATGAGGGCACACAGAAACGATATCTTAATGAGCGCTACGCCAAGCAAGTCCTGTTCAAACCTATTGGGCCCGAAGGGCAAGAGAGGATCTCCCGATCTAGAGTGGTAATAGTTGGGATCGGTGCTTTGGGGACCGTCATCGCCAACACCCTCGCCCGGGCAGGAGTGGGGTATCTTCGCCTGATCGATCGCGATTTCGTAGATCTCGGTAACCTCCAACGCCAGATCCTCTTTGATGAGCAGGACGCGCGCGAACGGTTGCCCAAAGTGATCGCTGCCGCGGCCAAATTACGGGCCATTAATAGCGAGATAGAGGTTGAACCGTTAATCGCTGATGTGACGCCGCGCAATGTGGAGCAGCTTCTAGCGGCCCACGATCTCGTGGTGGATGGCACTGATAATCTGGAGACGCGCTTCTTGCTCAACGATGCATGCATCAAGTTGGATCTCCCCTGGATTTACGGTGGCGCTCTGGGCGCGGCGGGTTCCACGATGACTATAATCCCCGGAAAGACACCCTGCTTGCGCTGTGTGATTGACCATGTCCCGCCGCCAGGGACGATGCCTAGCTGCGATACCGAGGGAGTTCTAGGGGCCATTACTGGCGTCATAGCCTCTATTGAGAGCGCCGAGGCCCTCAAGTTGCTGGCGGGGCATGCTCCCGGCGGGGGGTTGCTGAGCATCGACCTTTGGGAGCGCACTTTCCACGAGGTAGAGGTCGAGCGGCGTCCAGATTGCCCAGCCTGCGGAGCGCGCCAGTTTGACTACCTTAACGGCGAGCGGGTTGCCTGGACTACCGTCTTGTGTGGCCGCAATAGTGTTCAGATCGTTCCACCGACCGAAGACGAGATCGCGCTTCCGGACCTTCAGCGGCGTCTAGCCTCGGTGGGCAATGTCTCGTACAACGGCTATTTGCTGAGCCTACAGGTGGAAGGTCGAGAGATCGTCTTGTTCCCGACGGGCCGGGCCATCATTCGCGGCACCACAGATGAAGCCGAGGCGCGTACCCTGTACGCTAAGTATATTGGGAACTGAGGCTTTGGCCTTGTCTGTAGCTATGAGAAGAGGCGCGATGGCTCCGTTCGTTCAGGAAGGCGCGTCTCCAAGGTCGGGCACCTCCAAAAGGATGCCGCCTCTCCTGGCGGACTCGTGAGCGATGATGCCGGGGATAGCATATCGCGCCGCCTGCCACACGTTATTAGGGGGCATAGAGCCCTCCACACAGGCGCGAACAAAGTCATCTACGAGGAATTGATGCGAACCACAATGCCCGTTGGGCAGTCCGATGAACTCTTTGGGTAAGCGCTCCACGGAGTGAATGGGCGAGACGCCAAGGTGCGTTCCGTCTTGCGAGGTCACGAGGTCCATCCCATCTGGCTTGACGCTTCGGGCGGGCACGCCAGTGCAAGCTAGGAGCTCATCCAGGCGTACTCGGTTCTTTGGGTCCTTTGTGACCCAGATGCTACCGGCAGAGTTTTGTTCAAAGCTCCCCTCGGTGCCGAAAAGGCACATGCGCACCGTCCCTGGATGGCCGATGCGCCGGAATTCGTTGATGCGGCAGACACTGCCGTCGGACATTTTAAATAGGGCCGACTCGTTACTAAAGATGTTACGCCAAAGGTTGGTCTCAGGGCGGTAGATGCCGTCGTTGGCTGTGTCCACAAAGCCCTGGCAGGATACGTGTGTCATGTGAGCGCCCGTCACCGAGATGATCTGGCTTGTAGAGTGGGTAGGATAATACATTGGGGGAAAGCCGGCCGTCTCCAGCCAGCGTTCACCACCGCGCCACTTGGCCACCTCATAGAGACCGTGGTCCCAATCGTGATAGTATTCGGCCTCTCCGTAGACGATATGTCCAAAGGCCCCTTTTTGAAATTGTTGGCGGCAATAGATCACGGCAGGGTAATAGTAGCTCGTCTCGCCAAGCATGTAGATTTTGCCCGTCTCTTCCACCGTGTGCACAAGGGCGGTGATCTCCTCCACGCTGATCCCCGTCGGAACGGCAGAGTAGACGTGCTTACCTGCCTTGAGTGCCTGGATAGCTTGGGGCGCGTGTAGCCATTGTTGGGTGAAAATGGCCACTGCATCCACGTCCATGGTGCAAAGGTGATCTAATGAGGGCGACGTATCGGCGAGGCCATGTTTCCTGGAGTTCTCCTCCAGCTTTCGCCTATCTAGATCACATAGGATGACCTTGTCCACCAAGGGGTGGGCCTTGAAGAGGGGGATGAAGCTCTGGGCGAAAGCGCCCACACCGACGATGCCGACTTTAAGACCCATATGCTGACCTCCGACTAGTGGAGCGGGTAATCCCGCACCTCTTGCCAGCTCTTGATCATCGTCTCAACGCTGCTCCACGGCGTATCAGGGAAAAGGGCATCCACAGGGGCGAGGATGAAGCCTCCGCCGGGGCCGAGCGTGTGCACTGCTACATGCACCGCCTGGCGAATCTCCTCAGGGGAACCACGGGCCAAGGTGACGCCGCTATTAATGCCCCCTGCCACGGCCATTCGCCCGCCGACCTTGGCTTTGACCTCTGCCAGGTCAGCTTTGTCTTGGACGGGATCCACGTAATAGAGGAGATCCACGCCGGCTTCTATGAGCTGATCGGCTAAGGGCAACACGCCCATGGTCATAGTATAGGCAAAGCGCACGCCGGCCTGATGAACCATGTGGGCCATCTCCTTCAAATGGGGCAGCACAAAGCGCCGGAAAAGCGCCGGAGACCAGAACTCAATCGAGCTGTACCAGCCACGCTGCACAACCATGTCTACACCGCCCGTCTCAAGCATGAACTCGGTACGTTGGCGGTCGAAGGCTGCTATGAGATCTACCAGCTCCTGAAAGAAATCGGGCTGGGTCATTGCGGCCATGATAGCTGCCTCCACGCCGGTGAGCCAGATGATGCCGTCCATACCGAAAGCGCTCCAGCCTTGGACGAGCACGCCTTTCTCTTGGGCAAAGCGTTTCACTCTCTCCATCCGCTCGCGGAATGTAATGCGCTGCTCCGAGGTGGGACCTTGCAAGAGATAACGCACTTTTGGCAGATCCTCAGGGCCGGCGACGGCGTGTTTGACTCCTCGGGGGATGTTGAAATCCTCAAATAGAGCGACGTGTTCGGGCTGTACCACCCAACCGGGTATAGGTTTTTCCTCCGTCTTGCGCACGATATGGCGTAATGGGCCGGCGGGCGTCTCGTATTCCCGGCAGAGCAGGGGATAAGGCTCAGAGGCCGTCGGGGGCTCTTGCCAATCGCGTACCCGTACATCGGCGTGCATGCTCCATGGAGGCGAAACCTCTAACACATCGTCCAACCCGAGGCTGAGCCAGCGTTCAACCCGGCGGAAGTCATCCTCAAGCCCCCAAGGCTGTGGCAAGGTGTGGATGTGCTCTAGGCGCATAGTGTACCAGTAGAGCACCTCTCGTCCGTTCTCCTGCCAGCGCAGGTGAGGCGGAGGGGCGAAGCCGAAACACCAGCAAAGCAGGGGAACGTGGTCGGGCTCCTTGCAGGCAATGGTCGTTAGCAATCGCTCGCGTGAGTTCATCTTAAACCCCTCCGCCCCGAACTCGCCCTCGTGGTCAGGCCCTTTTGCCCGGGCGCATGCTCTCGGCCAGGATCATCTCCAGCTCTCCGCGGTGGTTTGCCGGATCGTAATAACAATCCAGAATGCGCTCATGGGGGAGGGCATTGATGCGTTCGTTCATGATGCGTAGGACGGTGGTGTTGATCTCAACGGCCTTTTGCACCGGCATGCGCTCGGGGTTCAGATCCAGGCCAAAGTAACCCCGATAGCCCACCATCTTGAGCGCGTAAAGCAGTGCCTCGGCTTGCTGCCACTCTACGACGCCTACGTTGAGATCTTGGTCGTAGTTGCCCAAAGGCTGGCTATTCCAATGGGTGTGCGCCAATCGGCCAGCTCTGGCGGCACGGCAATAGGCGTAGGGCGTATCCTCGTAGCCCATGCGCACGTGGCCGATCTCGGGATTGAGCCCCACTAAAGCGTGACCTTCGGCGAGCAGCTTCTTGTTGAGCGGGTTGCGCAGGCGCGCCTCGACATCCTGGGCCATGATGAGCGCGTCGGCGGTGGTGCGATAGATGTTGTTTGGCGCCGGCTCGTAGGGCTTGGGCTCGATGGCCACGCGCACGCCGGGAACCTCATCCATCGCTGCAGCCAGGGACTCTTCAAAACGATCCCACATCTCGTAGAAAAGGTTCCCCAGCGGATAGGTGTAACCGTCGATCCCCGGCCAGACGACGCACATATCGGCGCCGGCCTGTTCCACCATGCGCAACGTCTTGACGGTGGTCTCGTAGGCCATTTGGCGCACGTCCTTATAGGGATTGGATAGGCTGCCGAACTCGTAGGCACGGTCGAAAAAGATAAAGGGGGCAATGAGCACGAGGCGTATCCCCGCCTCTTTCTCTAGTTGCTTGTATAAGTGAAGGTTCTCCTCATTGACCTCTGCCGGATAGTGAGCCTCAATGCCCTTTACGCCATACTTGGCCATCTCCGCGGCCATCTCAATACGCTCGGCCACGGTCTTGGGCTCGGTGTACCGGTCATGGAAACGACCTCCACCGGGAGCGAAGAACCAAATGCCCACCGAGAACTTGAGATCAAGCTCAAAGCTCTTGAGGTGGGCCAACAACTCCTCCCGAGAGCGGCGCCGAGTTTGGTAGCGCAAGTCAACCAGGTTTCCCATGATGTCCATTCTCCTCACTTCAGGTATTTCTGGGCTACTTGGCGGAATGCGGCGGCACGGGCGTCTACGACGTCAAAGCCATCGCGCATCGTCACCCCAAAGGCGGATCCTAGGCCGGGGTCGGATACGCCGATGCTAATGTTGATGGCCCGCGAAAGGAGATCATCCGTCTGAGGCAGCATACCCTTCCAGTACTTGACCTCGGGGCCCTTGTAATAGGGGCAGGTGAAGGGGCAACCTTCTGGGGTGATGGTGCGCTTCTCCAGGATTTGCTCCATATTGGCATAGACGTGCCAGCCCGAATCGGCCACCACCTTGGTGCCCAATTCGGTGGCTATCTTGCGGGCGATCTCCTGGGTGGGCAAGATGACCGTGAGCAACGTGGCGCATTCTCCCTCCGGATCGGTGATCTCGCGGAAGGCAAGCCCCGGCAGATCGGCGATGGCTTCCTTGAAGCGCCGTTTGTTAGCATGCAAATGCGTGCGAATGGTGTCCAACTTGCGCAGCTGAGCCAGCAATACCGCTGCCGTTAACTCGGTCATGCGAAAGTCTAGGCCAACAAAGGGCCGGCGCCCTACCTCTACCCCTGTACGCAAAGGGGCATGTCCCTGATCGTGGAAACCAAAGAAGCGACGATAGGCGGCCTCGTCGTCGGTCACGACCATGCCGCCATCGCCGGCGGTGATGGTCTTGAAGATATTGAAGCTATAAGCTCCCGCATGGCCGATGGAGCCGACCCAGCGACCCTTGTACTTGGCCCCAAAGGCCTGGGCGCAATCCTCAATGAGCAACAACCCTCGTTCATCGGCAATGGCCTTGAGCTCATCCAGGCGGGCGGGATTACCCAACATGTGCACGGCCATGATCGCCTTGGTGCGGGGAGTGATCTTGCGACGTACGTCCTCGGGATCAAGGTTGAACGTGCGGTCTATCTCGGCGAGGATAGGTATCGCTCGCGCATAGATGATAGAGGACATACTGGCAATGAAGGTGTATCCCGGCACGATGACCTCGTCCCCCGGCCCGACGCCGAGGCCGCTGAGGGCGACCAGCAGGGCGCTCGTGCCCGAGTTGACGGCCACGCCATAACGCACTCCGACAAGTTTGGTTACCTCTTGCTCTAACCGATACACCTTGGCCTTAAAGGCCGGGTTATCGGGGCTGCCGTAACGGAAAAGATATCCTGATTCCAATACTTCCAGCAGTTCTCGTTTTTCCTCTTCACCGATAAGTTCCATCCCTGGACCTGGCATCTTGTACCTCCGCTCTTCTTATCCCCATCTTTGTGTAGGTGACCGGCGTGCTATGGAACTATTTTAGCTTTGTTCGTTTCTCTCTACAATCAACACGCGGACATCCAGCCCGTTGACCTTCAAGACGACGTCATCTCCCTCGCGAACCAGGGGTTCACCGAGGAGGGAGATGCTCTACATGTTTCAAGGCAAGGGCCGAGAAACCGGGCGATGAGGACTATACGTGGGTGGGCTCGCTGCCATTGGAGGCCACGACGCGGTTACGGCCCTGGGCCTTGGCCTGATAGAGGGCCATATCGGCAAGGCGAATGAGGGCGTTGGCTTCGCAGGACTGTCCCGCCGCGCAGGCCGCCGTGCCCAGGCTGATGGTGACGGAGATCGTTGTGTCCTGGACGGAGAATGGCTGGCTGGCAATCGCTTCGCGGATTCTCTCGCCCAGTTTGAATGCCTCTTGGGCGTCACATCCGGGGGCGACGATCAGGAACTCTTCGCCGCCGTAGCGTCCGATGGCATCGTAGGGGCGCAAGACGCTTTGCATCCGCTTGGCTGTCTCGCAGAGGACAAGGTCTCCGATCATGTGTCCGTACAAGTCATTGATGCGCTTGTAGTGATCAAGATCCGCCATGAGCACCCCAAGGGGTTTGCCCTCGCGGTGTGCGCGTTCCAGTTCCCGTTGTAGGGTTTCTACGATGACCCCATGATTCCACAGGCCCGTGAGGGAATCCTTGGCAGCCTGGATGCGTAGCTCCTCCTGAGCGGCGAGGAGGGCGGCTTGTAAGTCTATGATGCGCCTGCCAGCGCGCACACGCGCTTGAAGCTCATGGGCATCAAAGGGCTTGACGATATAGTCATCGGCACCGGCCTCCAGGCCCTGGATGATGTCCTCGCGGCGGTTTCTCGTGGTCAGCATGATCACGTAGGTATAGGGGCCATCCTTTTGCTGGCGGATGCGGCGACAGATGTCAATGCCGTCCATCCCCGGCATCATCCAGTCCAGGATGGCTAATCTAGGGGCATCTTCAGCCTGAAATGCCTGCAAGGCCTCGGCGCCATCGCAAGTTACCTGAACGTCATAGCCCCATTTAACGAGCATCGCTTGAAGTAAACGACGCGATACGGGATCATCTTCAGCGATCAAGATGCGCATGTTATCTCGCTCACAAAAGCCTTTAGTGCCTCTCGCAAAGCGTTCATCTCGCGATCAAGATCCAGATAGATTTCCTCGGCCCTTGCCAGGTTTCCCCCGCGCCCCAGATTTTCCAGACTCAAGGCGAGCTGCGCTGCCCTATGGGCGCTGAGCGCGCTGACCGCTCCCTTCAGAGTGTGGGCCGCGCGTTGAAGGGTCTCTGCGTCTCCCCGCTCAATGGAGGCCCGAATGTCGGTCATAAGGCGCGGAGAATCCTCCAGGAATACGCTGATCACCTGACTCAACAGTTCCTTATCCCCCTCTACGCGGGCTAGGGCATCGTCCAAGTCGAACGAGGCACTCTTGAGAGGTTGGAGATCGGATGATGGCGCCGGCGCGCCTGGCGCCGATTTCGGCGCCAGGCTCTCAACGACCTGGAGGAGCTCGTGAGCATTCAAGGGCTTGGAGATATAAGCATCCATGCCTGCCTCCAGACAGCGCTCCCGATCACTCGTCATGGCATGGGCGGTCATGGCGACGATGGGGATGTGCTGACCCGTTTCTCGCTCCCTTTCCCGAATGAGGCGCGTAGCCTCAAGGCCGTCCATCTCGGGCATCTGCACATCCATCAGGATGAGGTCAAAGCTCCCCCGCGCGAGGGCTTCCAGGGCCTCTTGGCCGTTTTCAACGGTGGTGACGAAGTGCCCGCGCTTCTCCAGGATTCTAGAGGCCAAATGCTGGTTCACGGCATTGTCTTCTGCGATCAAGACGCGCAACGCATGTTCGTTGGAGCTCAAAGGGGTGAGCAGGGCACGCGTCTTGTGACGCAGAGGGGTGGGAGTTGTCCCCAGGGCGTTTAGCACGGCATTGAAGAGCTCTGATTGAGTGATCGGTTTTCGGAGATAGGCGGTGATCCCTAGCTCGCGGCAACGCTTAGCATCCCCCTGACGATCAATTGAGGTC